>JBHHWB010000019.1:0-45772 GCA_046756305.1 Gemmatimonadota bacterium | reverse complement strand
CGCGCCTGACGCGGGAACCCCCGTGGTCCTGGCGGTCGCAGGCGGAAGCGGCTCGGGCAAGTCCACGGTGGTGCGTGAGGTGCGCCGCATCCTGGGAAAGGACACCACCGTCGTCCTCCACCACGACGCCTATTACCGCGACCTGAGCCATCTGCCTCCGGTGCAGCGGGCCACCGTGAACTTCGACCACCCCGAGAGCCTGGAAACCGAGCTTATGGTAGAGCACGTGCGGGCTCTCCTGGAGGGCCGCCCGGTGCAGGTTCCCCTCTACGACTTCGCCAACCATGTACGGCTCCCCGACACCGAACCCCTTCTTCCCCGCCCCGTCATCATCCTGGACGGGATCCTCGTTCTTGCCGACGCTCGTCTGCGCGAGCTCTCGTCCCTGAAGGTTTTCGTGGATACCGAGCCTGACGTTCGCCTCATCCGCCGCATCCGGCGCGACGTACGCAAACGCGGCCGCACTGTGGAGTCGGTCATCACCCAGTACGAAAAGACGGTGCGACCTATGCACTTGGAGTTCGTAGAGCCCAGCAAGCGCCACGCCGATCTCATCGTCCCCGAGGGCGGCTACAATCGGGTGGCGGTCGACATGGTGGTGACCCGCCTCCGCAACCTCCTGCAGGAGCGGGGCCCCGGATCGCCCCGACAGGCTCCTACGGTTCGATGATGGCCTTGGTGACCCGCAGCGCCGCCACGTCGGCCAGGGCCCGGTCGGTCTCGTCCAGACCGTAGCGGGCGCCGATCACCTCACGGAACGGGAGGCGGGCGCGGTGCCGGGCGAAGACGGCGAGGGCCCGCACCAGGTGATGGAAATCGGTGCCCCACTGGCCCAGGATGCGCACATGCTTACGGTTGATTTGGGTGTGGGGGTTGAGGGAGATCTCCCCGGCATCCGTGTAATGGCCCGCCACGACGTAGGTCCCGCCGTCCCGCACCAGCTCCAGCGCCTCCCCCACGGCGGCGGGATTTCCCGTGGCTTCCACCACCACGTCGGGGCCGCGGCCCCCCGTGTGGTCACGGATCACCGTCCGGCGCTCCTCGGGGGTCGTGGCCGACAGATCCAGCGCGAGGTCCACCCCCAGGGCCCGTCCCAGCTCGAGGCGTGCCTCGGGCGCGCCGATCATGAACACCCGGCTCGCCCCCGAAAGGGAGGCGAAGGCGGCGGCGGACAGCCCCACCGGCCCCGCCCCCTGCACCAGGACCGTATCCCCCAGACGAACGCCGGCCGGATCCACCGCCGCGAAGCCGGTGAAAAGGCCGCATCCGCCCCCGATGACGTCATCGGCATCCAGATCCCCGCTGAGTTTGAGGATCCGCACGCCGGGCTTGAGGTAGATGCGCTCCGCCCATCCCCCCAGGGGTCCTTCCTCCGCCGAATAGGTGATGCCGTATACACGGCGCGAGGGGCACCGGTTGGGCTGCCTTGCCACCAGACAGTGCCAGCAGGCATTGCAGACCTCGTGTACGTCCAGGAAGGTCACCACGTCGCCAGGCTTCAGGGGCGCTCCCAGGGCATCCCGATCCACCCCGGCCGCCTCGGCCACCCGACCCACACTCACGTGGCCGGGGATGATGGGGTACGGCACGCCGGCCAGCCGTCCGTGGTGAAGGTGCACGTCGGTCCCGCACACCTCCGAAGCCACGGTTTCCAGCAGGACCCCGCCCGGCTCCAGCACGGGGTCTTCCAACGTCCACACCTCCATGGGCCGGTCCGGGGCCGTCATCACCGCAGCACGGATGGGCATCTTCTCGCCTCCTCAGGAAACTCCGGGACAGACGGGTAGATCATACCCGGCCCCCGCGGGATCGGCGAACACGTGGAGGCGCCGCACCACCGTGGCGCCGAACACCCCCGTGCCGTCCCCCTGGACGCTGGGAATGCGCACCTGACCCGAGGGATTGAAGGATCCGCCGCGCACCCAGTTCACGTAGTTCCGGTCGGCGGC
Source organism: Gemmatimonadota bacterium (assembly GCA_046756305.1). GTDB lineage: Bacteria > Gemmatimonadota > Gemmatimonadetes > Longimicrobiales > Gaopeijiaceae > JBHHWB01. The sequence continues at coordinate 43,823 of JBHHWB010000019.1, read as the reverse complement.
GGCAACGGTCACCTCGGCATCGGTGCCCGGCGGGAGGCCCTTCTGCAGCTCCCGGGCCAGAGCCTGGTCGAGTTCGAAGCGATTGAACACGCCGAACTCGCCGGGCAGAACGATGGTGGTATCCACCGCCGAGATGGAGAGGCCGAGGAGGTAGAGGGGATCGTCGGCGGGGTCCACCTCGATCCCCCGGGGGCGCAGCGCGTCGGTGAGCCCGGAGATGAGGGTTTCGTTGATGTAGGCCCACGCCCCCCCGGAGGACGTCCACCGCAGCTCCAGCGGGGTGTCGCCGGGGACCCTGCAGCGGGCTCCGTCCCCGAGCCCCACGAAGGCAAACGCGCCGGGGACCACGGCGCGGCTGAAGAGGCCGCCTCCGCCGGGCAGCTCCACCGTGAGCTCCAGCGTGTCCCCCTCGGCGAGCCTCGAAGCCGCCGCCGGCGCCGCCCAGAAACACGATCCCGTCCCGTTGACCGGGGTAATGGCGGCGCACTCATGGAGGTCTGTCTCGGCCAGTTCCAGGGTGAGGCCGTCGCTGCGGCGCACCGACACCCGGGCTCCGGGGACCGCCCTGGAGACGCCGCCGGGCCCCAGGGTGCGGTGGAGGAGGACGGTGACCCGGTTGCCTCCCGGGGCCACCGTCCCCACCTGCACGTGGGCCTCGGCCACCACCACGTCTTCGGGATCCACCAGAACCACCTCCTGGAGCGAGCAGGCGGAGGCGGCGGCCGAGAGGAGGAGCCCCCCCAGGGGGATGGTCCGCAGCGTCGCGGCTGCTCGCGCCCTCCGCAATCCTGCGGCCGCCCAGGCCACGGCCGCCATGGCCCGCGCCATCCATGTCCTCCGCATCAGAAGCGCACCTCCAGCCCCACCGTGGGGAGGACGGGGAACATGGAGATCCCTGAGCGCCGGGGCGGCTCCTCTTCGTACTGAAAGAAGTAGAAGAGGGGGTTCTTGCGGTTGTAGAGGTTGAGGACGTTCACGTAGGGCGTGAACGATCCCCACGAGCGCGTGAAGGTCTTGCGGGCGCTCACGTCCAGGCGGTGATAGGTCGGGTACCGCGAGCGATTTCGATCCTCCAGGTAGACGGCGTAGCCGCCCAGGTCGTCGGTCTGGTCGCGCGCGCCGGCCCACTCCAGGCGGCCGCCGCTGTCCACGAAGCGCGGCGTGTACGCTGCGTAGGCGCCCAGCGCCCGCGTATAGGGGACACCGGAACCCACATTCCAGCGCAGTCCACCTTGCCACCCCCGGGGCAGGGGATAGCGGAGGACAAGATCCACATCGAGCCCCTTGTCGAAGATGGGCGGGTAGGTGATCTCGGGCCGTGGGTCGAAGGGGGAGAGGGGATCGGGAAAGGTGCGGCGGGCCTTGAGGAGCGAGACGGCAAGCCACCCGTTCACCTCACCGCCTTCCTTGCGGATCATGAAGTCGGCCCCGTAGGAGCGCCCCCGACCGGCGAGGATGTCATCCAGATCGTCGTTGGGGTCGTCGGCCGGATTGAGGGTCACCACCCCGTCGAACTCCCGCACGTAGACCTCAGCGGACAGGAAGAGGGACGCGCCCGCGTAGCCCTCCACCCCCATCTGGAATTGATCCGAGACCACGTGCGGCGCCCGTGCGCCTGACAGCACCCAGATGTCCAGGCCCAGGGGAAGCTCCTCATCGCGCAGCGACTGAAGGAACTGGGTGTAGCGCCCGGCGGCCACCTTCAGTGCGCCGGATCCCCCGGCGAAGAAGCGTTTGGCCGCCACCCGGGGCGCCGGCACCACCACGGCCTCTCCGGGATCGGGACTCCAGGCATCCACGCGCGCGCCCACTTCCACGAGCCAACGCCGGGGGTGGCGCCAGTTGAGCTGGAGGTAGGAGCCGGCCAGCACGCCCGTCCCGTGGCCGCGTGCGAACTCGGTGCCGCCGCTCACCGCCCGGTTGTCATAGCTCAGTCGCTGGAGCAATCCACCCAGCTTCACATTGGTGTGTGTGGACGTCCACGTGCTGAAGTCCGTCCGTACCTGGGCCTGCCGGATGCGGCTGGTGAAATCGGTATCCCCGAAATCGGGAAAGCGCAGACCCGTTCCGAAGCGAGATGCGTTCACCCGCACGTCGAGGAAGCCGCCCCGTCCTCGCGGCCGGGTCCAGCGCAGCCCCACCAGGTCATTGCCCCAGTCCCAGTTGATGCGCAGCGGGAAATCCTGAGGATCCAGGCGGGTCAGATCCAGCACGTCCCGGCCGGAGTACGCCGTCACCGTCAAGCGATCGCCCCCCCGGGTCCACGCCTCGAGGACGCCCTGGAGGTCGGTGAGGTGATAGGGGAACTCGAAGAAGGGTTTGAGGAGAACGTCGAAGTAGGAGCGGCGCGCCGATACGCGCCAGCGCGCATTGGCCAGTCCCAGAGCCCGGGTCACGCCTCCAGGCGCGCTGCCCCCCGCGGCCAGTCGGCTGGCGAGGAGAGAAACGCCCGCGTCGGCCCGGAAGGTGCCGTCTCCAGCATCGCTCTCGATCTCCAGCACCGAGGAAACCCTGCCTCCGTGTTCGGCGGGGAAGCCACCCGACTGAAGCTCGGCCCGGCGCAGCATGTCGGCATTGAAGACGCTGAAGAAGCCGCCCAGATGGAAAGGCGAAAAAATGGGGACGCCGTCCAGGAGAATGAGATTCTCGTCCTGGGATCCCCCACGCACGTGGAACGACGACGAAAAGTCCGAGGTGGACACCACCCCGGGAAGGACCTCCACGGCACGCAACGGATCGGCTTCCGCCAGACCGGGGACACTCTTCAGGTCCACCAACTCCAGCTCACGGACCGTGGTTCCGGTGACCTCCTCGAAGCGGACGCGCCGGCGGCTCCGGCGCGCCTCCACCGCCAGGCCTTCCACTTCGATGGCCCGGCGCGGAAGCACCAGATCGACGGCCGTCACCCGCTCCGGAAAAACGGAAACGGACCGCTCCATCTCCCCGTACCCGAAACCTCCGGCCCACAGGGTGTAGGCACCGGCAGGCACCTCCGTCATGCGAAAGAAGCCGAGCCGGTCCGTCTCCGCCGCCGCCACCAGACGGCCGGCCTGCGTCAGCCGCACCTCCACGCCGAAGAGCGCCGAGCCTTCGTCATCTCGGACCCTGCCCTCCACGGCGCCCGGGCCCCGGGGCTCGTGCGCGACCTTCGTAGTGTCCTGCGCCATCCCGCCCGCCGGGGTCGAAACCCCGACCGCCAGCACAAGCAGGGACAGGAACGCACCCCGGCGCCATTGCATCAACTCGGCCCTTCTCCTCTCCGCGAACGATACCCGTGCCGGCTCGCTCCGGGAGCTGCCATCGCGGCCCCTCCCCCAGCGCCTCGGCCCGGGCTAATCTAGGGGGTCACCCCGGCCCTGTCTCTCCGGAACCGTCTTCCACCGTCGCCCCGTCCAGCGATCCGCTCATGAACCCACCGCCCCTCACCCGCCTCGCCGGATGGCCGCGGCATCCCCTGGCGAATCTTCCCACCCCCCTCCTTCCCCTCTCCCACCTTCCCGGCGAGGCGGGGTGGGACGGCGCTGGCCTCTTCGTGAAGATGGACGCGGAAACGGGGTTCGCGCTGGGAGGGAACAAGGTTCGCAAGCTCGAGTTCGAGCTCGCCCCGCAGCGGCTGGAAGGCATCACCCATCTCCTCACCGCCGGAGGTCCCCAATCCAACCACTGCCGGGTCACGGCGGCCGCGGCTGCGCATCTGGGCCTGCCCTGCACCCTGGTGGTCAACGGGCCGGAGCCGGAGCCTCCGCGGGGAAACGCCCTCCTCCACCGCCTCTTCGGCGCACGGATCCATACGGTGAAGAAGCGCGAGGATCGCGCCCCCGCCCTGGAGCGCCTCGCAGGCGAGATGGCGGAAGCGGGAGAGCGCCCCATGGTCGTGCCCATCGGCGCGTCCACGCCCCTGGGGTCGCTGGGGTACGCCCGGGCCATGGTGGAACTCGCCTCCCAACTGGAGGAGCTCCCCCCGGCGGAGCGCACCTGGATCTTCTCTTCGGCATCTTCCTGTGGAACCACGGCGGGCCTCCTCCTGGGGATCTCCCTCCTGGAACGGCGGGATATCCGCCTGGTGGGCGTCAGCGCCGACGCCCCAGCCTTCGAGATTCGCACCCGGACCGTGGAGCTGGCCCGGGAGGCCGGCCGACTGCTGGGATTCGGGGGGGAGATCCTGGAGGGGGCCCTGGCCGCCGCTGAAGAGTATGTCGGAGAGGGATACGGGATCCCCACGCCCGCGTCCCGGGAGGCGCTGGAGCTTTTCGCCCGCACCGAAGGCGTGGTGCTGGATCCGGTCTACACGGCCAAGGCTGCCGCGGGCATGCTGGACTGGCTCGGCCGGGGCAGCGTGCCTCGGCGCCACCGCGTAGTCTTCCTGCACACGGGAGGCCACCCGGCCCTCTTCGCCTGAGGAAGGCACACCCGCCTCTCCTCGCCTGCGGAAGGGGCGCTCGGGCACGGAGCCCGCATGGCGGGGAATGCACCGGGGCGCGTATACTTGGGTATGTCCGACATTGCCGCACTTCTTCGCCAGATCCCCCTATTTCGCGAACTGGATGAGGGCGATCTCGCGCCCCTGGCTCAGGCGACCCATTCCGTCTCTTTCGGGACCGACGAGACCATCGTAGAGATCGGGGAGCCGGGGCACGCCCTCTTTCTCATCACCGAGGGGACGGTACGTGTGGTGTACCCGTCCCGCACCGGGGACTATGAGCTGGCCCGGCTGGGCCCCGGAGATTTCTTCGGCGAAATGGCGCTTCTCAACGACAAACCCCGCTCCGCCACGGTTCGCGCCGTGGATCCGGTTCAGGCGCTGGCGCTGGAGAAGGACGTCTTCCGGAAGGCGGTGCGCGATGCGCCCCGCCTGGCCCTACACCTCCTGGAGGCCCTCTCCCTTCGCATGCGGGGCGCCGACGCGCAGATCAGCGACCTGAGCGAACAGACGCTCCACGACCCCCTCACCGGTCTCCTCAACCGCCGCGCCTTTCAGGAGCGTGTCGCCCAGGAGGTGGACCGCACCCACCGCTACGGCCGCACCTTCTCCCTGATTCTCCTGGATCTGGACGGCTTCAAGGGGATCAACGACACCCTCGGGCATGACGTGGGTGACGAGGTCCTGCGCTGGGTGGGTCGCCTCCTGGCGGAACACACCCGCGCCTCCGACAGCGCCTTCCGCATCGGCGGTGAAGAATTCGCCGTACTCTGCACCGATACGGGACGTGAGACCGCTCGCTACGCGGCGGAGCGTCTGGTGGGAATCCTGGCCGAGGCGCACCCTCCCCTGGACCACCCGCTGGAGGTCACCATGTCGGCGGGATACGCCACCTGCCCGGTAAACGGCTCCGACTTCATGGAGATCTATGCCGTGGCCGACCGGGCCCTCCTTACCGCCAAAGAGAACGGCCGCAACCGGGTGGAAGATCCCTGGTAGGGGGGGGCTATCGCACCCCGCCCATGAGCTTCTTGAAGAAGGGGCTCACGATCACCGCGATGATGCCGATGGTGCCGGTGATGAGGGCCACCGACCGGAAGAGGTCGGCGGGCGGCAGGTTCTCCAGCCTTCCGGCGACCAGTCCTGCGAAGAGATTCCCCATGGCGGCGCCCACGAACCAGATGCCCATCATCTGGCCCACGCGCTTTGCGGGAGACAGCTTGGTGATGGCCGACAGCCCGATGGGCGAGATGGAGAGCTCTCCGCAGGTGTGCAGGAAGTAGGTGACGATGAGCCATGCCGGAGAAACCGGATTGGAAGGCGAGGCGTTGGCCGCACCCCAGGAAATCACGAAGAAGCCCAGGGCGAGGCCCACCAGGCCCAGCCCCGCCTTCATGGGCAGGGGCGGGTCGGCGTGCAGCTTGTCCAGCACCACCCAGAGCGATCCGAAGGCCGGCGCCAGAAGGATGATGAAGATGGGGTTCACCGACTGCAGGTAGGAAGCCGGCATGGTCCATCCCAGGATCGTGCGGTCGGTAAGGTCGCGGGCGAATACGTTCAGCGACGACCCGGCCTGCTCGAAGCCGGACCAGAAGATGGCGATGAGGATGAAGAGCCAGAAGATCACCAGCAGGCGCTTGTTCTCGGCCGGTGTGTGCCCGCCCGCGACCCACAGATAGATGAAGTAAAGAGCCACCAGCACCAGCACGCTGTAGCCCAGGTAAGTCGCGATCTCGGTCAGCGTGACGGGGATGATGCCGGCGTTGACCATCACCCCGAAGACGACGACGACGGCCAGCACGGCGAAGAAGGATCCGAAGAACTTCCTGGACCGGCTGGCCAGCTCTTCAGGGGTGGCGTTGCCCTTGAGTTTGCCATGCTCGCCCAGATGCTTGTCGCCCACCTTGTACTGGATGAGGCCCAGGATCATGCCCAGGGCGCCGATCCCGAACCCGTAGTGCCAGTTGATACGCTCGCCGAAGAAACCGGTGAGAAGGGGCCCGATGAAGGCGCCCAGGTTGATCCCCATGTAGAAGATGGAGAAGCCGGCGTCGCGGCGGGCGCCCCCCTCGGGATAGAGCTCGCCGACGATGGTGCTCACGTTGGGCTTCAGGAGACCCGTCCCGATGATGATGAGGAAGAGCCCGAAGAAGAAGGTGAACTTGTAGGGGAGCACCATACTGAGCTGGCCAGCCGCGATGAAGCAGCCGCCCACGAACACGGCCTTGCGCTGCCCCCAGAGATTGTCGGCCACCCATCCCCCGGGAAGCGCAAGGATGTAGACCAGACTCGTATAGAGGCCGTAGATCGCGGCCGCCGTGGCCACGTCGAAGCCCAGGCCGGGGTTGTCCCCCACCGTAGCCGCCGTCATGAAGAGGATGAGGAGGGCGCGCATGCCGTAGTACGCGAAGCGCTCCCACATCTCCGTGAAGAAGAGCGTGGCCAGCCCTCGGGGATGCCCGAAGAAAGACTTGTCCGCCTGGGTGGCGGTCAGTTCCGGAGTATCGTTGCTCAACGTCCTCTCCCTTCCGTGAAGGTGCAGCCCACCACGCTCCGCCGCGGTGTGCGGGCGCGACTCTTTTCCAGCGACGCTTCAACACAAACACGAGTCCGTAAGGTAGCGAGAGCCGCCCCCTTCGCGACACCCGAAAGTGGACAAACGAAGATCCCGAATCGTATTCTGGAAGTATCGTTACAGCCCCCGGTACTTTCCTTCACGGAGGAACCCCGTCCATGAAACGTTCGTTTCTTCTTCTCGCCGCCGTCCTCGCCACGGCGGTGACCGCGTGTCAGGACGGGAGCGACGCCCTCGCTCCCACCGACCCCGCGGCAGCCGGCACGCCTCAGGCTTCCTTCCAGATCCAGGGCCCGGAAAAGGTCGTGCCCGGCCGCGTGCTCGTCCGTCTCCGCGACGGCGCCGATCCCGCCCAGGTCGCCGGAGCGCATGGGCTGCAGTTCGCCCGCCGGGCCCGGAGCGCCAACTTCGCCATCCTCCGGGGCACGGCAGGGAATGAACGCGCCATGGCCGCCCGCTTGCAGGGCGATGACCGCGTGGTGTGGGCCGAGCCGGATTTCTTGCGTGAGACGACGGCCATCGACTCCCGCCTCTGGGCCTTCTACAACCCGGGGGGATTGTCCATCGCCTACACGCGGGGACGGAACAAGGGCCAACCAGTCGCGAACTACCTCTCCACGGAAGACGCCGATGAAGACAACATCGAGGGTTACGCCTCCGGCGGATCCCCTGTCTCCCTCGCCAGCATCGACACGGGCGTGGACTTCGGACATCCCGAGTTCCTCCCGGGCCAGCTCATCGCAGGGTGGGACTTCTACAGCAATGACGCCGATCCCACCGACGAGGACGGCCACGGCACCCACACTACGGGAACCATGGTCGGCCAGAACGTGGGTGTCGCCGGCGTCTCCGGCGCCGGCGCCAACGTCAGTGTCTACGTCTACCGGGTGTGCGGCGCCCTGGGCTGCCCCACCTCGGCCATCGCCGACGCCATCGTGGCCGCCGCCGACGCCGGCGTGGTAGCCATGAATCTGAGCCTGGGCGGCGGGTCGGAAGGACAGGCCGAAAAGGATGCCATTGACTACGCGGTCAACACCAAAGGCGCCCTGGTCATCGCTTCGGCGGGGAACGACGGGACCAGCACGGTGAGCTGCCCGGCGTGCGACCCCCTGGCCATCTCGGTGGCCGCGAGCAACTGGCAGGATGAACGGTCTTATTACTCCAACTGGGGTGCGGGGCTGGACATCACGGCTCCGGGCGGGGAGATGTACTCCAACACTACCGAGGAGTCGGGAATCTACTCCTCGGTGCCCGGCGGATACGCCTTCTACCAGGGCACGTCCATGGCGGCGCCTCAGGTCACCGGGACCGCCGGGATCGTGGCGTCGGTCACCGGCCTTACGGGAAGCAGCCTGCGCTCCCGCATCGAGGGTACGGCCGACGACGTGAACGGTGGCGGCTATGACACCGACATGGGATGGGGCCGCCTCAACTCCTACCGGGCCGTGACCAACAGCACGCTCGATGAGGGCGGATCGCCTCCTCCGCCCGCGGGCGTGACGGCCAGCTTCACCTACTCCTGCAGTGGAGCCGACTGCTCCTTTGACGGAACCGGCTCTACGGGAAGCATCACCAGCTACGGGTGGGATTTTGGTGACGGCGGCACGGCGGCGGGCGCCACGGCGACCCACACCTACGGGGGCGCAGGCGACTACGTCGTGACCCTCACCGTGTCCGACGGGACAAACACCGATGCCACCTCCCAGACGGTAAGCTGCGCCGTCAGAGGGAAGAAAGTGCGCTGCAATTAGCGGCTGACGCGACGCCCGGATTCCGGGGCGGGCGCCTGCTGCGCACGCCCCGGATCCGAAGCTGAACCTGATCCTGACAGGAAGATTTCGTGACCGGGGTTCTCGAGTTTCTCGCGGCCAATCCCCTTCTGCTGGTCCCCATCCTTCTGGTGGTGGCCATGGCGGCCTTCGCCGTCATCAAGAAGCTGCTGAAGATCGCCGCCATCCTCGCCATCGCAGGCATCCTCTACATCCTCCTGCTTGAGTACCTGGGGAGGGGCTGAGCGGGGCGAGGCACCTCTCAGAACGCCAACAGGCGTGTGATGTTGAAGCCCACCCTCAGCTCGTCGAGCGCCACCGGAAAGGGGGAGCCACCCAGGGTCTGCGTGGGGTTGGGCCGCATCTGATTCGTGACCACGATCTTGAAGAAGTGACCGCCCGTCTCCAGCTCCACCCCGGCCGTGAAGGCGTCGTGCTCCTGGTCGGGCCGCGAATCGGAGACGATCCACTCAGCCAGGAGGCTGAACGCCTCGGCCAGGTAGGCCTGGGCGTGAAGGCCAAGGACGAAGGCGTTGTCGGCCGACGTGTCCTCCAGACGCGGGTTCCGCAGCACCGTCGGCACCACCCCCACGGCGAAGGACCTTCCCAGGCCGGCGTCGAGGATGAGCTGCCCGTATGCCTGGGTCTCGTTGTCGCTGACACCGGCCACCTGGGGAGGGTCGGTGTTCCAGGCGATCCCGCCCATGGCGCCCACCATCCAGGAGAGTTCTCCCGACCGACCCTCGGCCAGTCGGGCCTTGGCGTTCAACTCCAGGTTGTCGTTCAGGTTGGTGCGCTGGACCCCCACCATGAGGCGGCTCGTGGGCGCCCACGCCAGACCCAGTCGGATGTAGGCAGTCCCGTCGAAGCCCCACAGGGCCTGGGCGCCTTCGGAGATCGCCGGCAAAAAGCGATGGGAGATCTCAAAGAGCCACTCGCCGCCCTCCAGCATCTCCGCCGTGGGCAGATTCGCCGCCTGGGTGGAGTGAAAGACGGTCACGGGGACCGCAACCGGCGCCGTCCGCCGCTGCCATCGGCGGCGCGCCTGGGCTTCGGCGTGACTCGCGAGGGCGGCCAGTTCCATGGCCACCATCACCGCCGGCAGCCCCATGCGTACAAAGCGCTTCATTTCGTTTCTCCCGAAGATGCGGGGGCCGGCCGGAGGTGCATCTCCACCTCCAGCCGAATCTCGTTGGCAAGCTTCAGAAACATGACCCGTGGAATCTCGATTTCGTAATCGGAAAGAAGCACCTGGAAGGCGCAGCGGACTGCGAAGCCGCTGGCATCTTCCGGTTCGGTATCGCAGGGTATACGTACACGCCGCGTTACCCCGTGGATGCTCAGATCCCCCTGCGATATCACGCGGTATCCCTCCCTTCCGCTCCCTCCGCTCCCTTCCGCGACGGAAAGGATCCGTGCCTCGTAGGTAGCGTAGGGAAACTTCTCCACCTCCAGGTAGTTGTCCCGCATGTGCCGGTTCCGCAGCCCGATTCCCGTGTCCAGGGAGGCCAGGTCCACTTCGAAATACAGCTCCGATTCGGATGGTTCACCGAGGGGCAAGGTCCCGTCCGGGCCGACGCCCGGGAGATAGACGTATCCGTCAATCCGGTCCGTGACGCCCTCGAACTCCTCGATGGAGGCGCGAGAGATGAAACGCACCACGTTGGCGGCGTCCAGGTCGACCTGAAACTCCTGGGCGGCCGCGCCCCCGGGAAAGGCCAGGAACGCCGCCGCCGCGAGCCCGGCGAGGGAGGCGGAGACGCCTATCCCTCCGCGCACGGCCGCCCCCTTTTCCTCCCCGGCGCCATCAGTTGTTCTTGGCGCCCTTGTTGATCCAGTTCTTCACGTTCCCCATGTCGATACTGTCCAGGGGCGTCCCCCCGAGGGGCATGCGCGAACCGCTGGACTGGCGCCCTTCCAGCTTCTTTACCAGGTAGCTGTTGGAGGCGTCGTTGGGGATCACGTAGGTCTCGCCCGTGCTGGATGCCACACCCACCAGGGCGGCGTAGGCCCCGGAAGACGACGTCATGGTGAGCCCGCCCGCTCCGCCGCCGTGGCAGCTCGACGCCGTGCACCCTTTGCGGGTGAAGATCTCGAAGACGTCCTGTTTGAAGGAGGGGTCCTCCTTGATGCTGCGGGTCTCGCCCCCCGTGCCGCCGGTACCGTCGGTGCCCCCGCTGTCGTTGCCGGGGGCCGTGGGACTGCCGTCTCCTCCTCCGCACGCCCCGAGATAGAGCGCTGCCGTGAGGGCGGAAACGAGGAAGAAGAAGCGTCGGGAGGATGCACGGGTTCCGGTCATGGGATTCCTGAAATCCGGCGGGAGGGTGACACAAGGCGACGGCTCAATCTATCAAGCTTACGATTTCTGCCGCCAGAGATTACACCTTCTCCGTCCCGCCCCATCCTGTTCTCCCCCTGCCCCCTCTACCCCCCTGCTCCACTTCCCTCACCTCTCTCCCGCTGATCCCCCCTTCCGGTCCATACGGTACCGATCGAACCACTCCAGAATGTGGACGACCTTGGCGATGAGGTTGGACGGACGCGCCGCGATCCCGTGGTACGCCCCCTGGATGCGCACCATGGCCGTGGGCACCTTGCGGATCTTCAGCGCCCCATAGAACTGCTCCGTCTCCGACATGGGGGTGCGCAGGTCCAGCTCCCCGGTGAGGAGCATGGTGGGGGTGTTCACATTGCCCACCAGAGAGAGAGGTGACCGCGCCCAGTAATGCCGCTCGTTCTCCCCCTCCCAGGGAGGACCGGGCAACCAGTACTGGTAGTAGGTGGGATACCCGTCGGAGGTGAGTGAGAAGCTGGTCCAGTTGATAACGGGCTTGGCCGCCACGGCGGCCCGGAAGCGGTCCGTCTTCCCTACGATCCATGCCGTGAGCACGCCCCCGCCGCTCCCTCCGGTGACCATGAGGTTATCCGAGTCGATGTACCCGCGGCGCAGCACCGCGTCCACGCCCGACATGAGATCATCGTAGTCGTGACCCGGATAGGCATGGTGAATCAGGTTCCCGAACTCTTCTCCGTAACTGGTGCTGCCCCGGGGATTGGCGTAAAGCACCACATATCCGGCACTGTTGTAGAGTTGAATCTCAGCGGAAAAGCGGTCCCCGTAGTTGGCGAAGGGGCCGCCGTGAATCTCGAGAATGAAGGGATACGCCCGCGTGGAGTCGAAATCCGCGGGCTTGGAGATCCATCCCTGGACCCGGCGCCCGTCGTAGGAGGATTCCCACCAGATCTCCTCCACCCGGCCCAGCTTCTTGTGGCCCAGCACGTCGTCGTTGAGGCGGGTGAGGCGCCGCACCTTCTCCCCCTGGCGGCCCACGGCCACGTCGGCCGGGTGGTCGGGTCGAGTGAGCGTATAGGCAAACCGACCATCGCGGGCCACGCTGTACTGGCCCCCGCCGTAGGGCCGGCCCAGCCCCAGACCGCCCACGTTTCGGGCCAGCTCCGTCACGCGCCCGTTCAGCTCCACCCGGGCGATCCTGGTGTTTCCTTCGTCGTCGTACTGCGCAAAGAGCGCCTCTCCGTCGGCAGCCCAGCGCACCCCCCGCAGGCTCCGGTCCAGATCCGTCACCTGCCGCGGGTGCGACCCGTCCCGGTTCATGACGTACAGGTGGGTGACCTGGTAGCCCTGGAAGCGGTCGTCGTATCCGGTGTAGGCGATGAGCTTCCCGTCGGGGGAGACGACGGGGGACTGATCGGGACCGAAACGGTCGGTGAGCTGCCGGAGCGCTCCCGTTTCCACGTCCACCTCGTAGATCTCCGAGTTCCGGGGCTGGTATCCGCCGTCCTCATGCCCGTTGGCGCTGAAGACGAGGGCGCGCCCGTCAGGGCTCCACGCTGGCGCGCCCCCGTGGTTGTAGGCCCCCGTGGTGACCTGCCGGGGCGTGCCCCCTTCGGCGGGAACGACGAAGATCTGCGTGTACCCATGAGGGAGCCATCCGCGTCCATCGGCGCGATAGCGAAGGCGCGTCTCCACCCGGGGCGGATCCGCCCACTCGGCGCCCTTGGGCCGCGGAGGCATGGCGGCGAAGTGCTCCGGCTTCTCCCGCACCAGCATGGTGAAGGCCAGGCGCGTCCCGTCGGGAGACCAGGAGAGTCCCTGCGGTGATTCGGTCACGTTGGTGAGCTCCGCAGTCTGGCCCGTATCCATCCAGCGCAGGAAGATCTGCGACGACCCGTCCTTGGAGGAGACGTAGGCGAGCCGGGTCCCGTCGGGGGACCAGCGGGGCGAAGAAACGGAGAAGGTGCCATCGGTGAGGGGCCGGTGGCCTGAGCCGTCCGCGTTGATGATCCACAGGGCCGTGCGGCTGCGGTCCGTCATCACATCCGACCCGCGCCGCACATAGACGACGCGGGAGCCGTCAGGGGAAATCTGGGGGTCTGCCGCCACCTCCAATTCGAAGACATCCAGATACCCGAATACCTCCGAATCCGGGCCGCCGTTCAGGTCCCCGGAGTGGGCGTTCTGACCGGACGCCGGCGCGGCAGCGAGGAAAAAGAGGACGGCGGTGCCCGCGGCCGCGGCCCGCGCAACAACGTTCCCATTCATGGCTGATCTTCCTGTTTCGTGTGGTCCGTCGCGGGACAATAGCCCCTTCCCCCACTCCCCGCACCGGGAAACCAATGTGCCGAGCCCACGTACTACGCATAGACGAGCATGGCGCGCCATCCCCACCCACCCACAGCACCTTCATGGCCCCGGAGACCTCTCATCCCCTGCGGCTGATTCTCGGCCTTGCTCTGGCCGTGACGGCGGCAGCATGCGGCGACGCGCCGGCGGCGCCGGAGATGGAAGCGGACGGGGAGCCGGCGGGAGCCGTGATCGGGCGCCTGTATGCTCCCATCGAGGCGGACTTCTCCAGCCTCACGGCGCAGGTCTCCTGGGGCGACCAGATGGTCACTTCGCCGGTGAACGGGGACGGGACCTTTGCCCTGCCCCTCGTCGAGCGAGTGGAGGGTTTTGGGATCCTCACCCTGGAGCCCGAGCCCGCCTCCGCCTTCAACCCCGCCTGGGTGCTCCTCCTTCCCGGAGATCTCAACGGACAGGGAAGCGTCGTGCTCACGCCCAGAAAGTGGACCGTCTCCGGCGGGATGTATGCCGGCCAGGCCGTGGACATCCATCCCGAGCTGGCCACGGACGTCAAGGTTCTGCCCAGCTACTGGGGGACCTTCTTCCCGTATCGGCAGGACGGCTTTCTGCAGACCATCGTGGACAACACGGTGTGGACCGGCAAGTTCCAGACCTGGCCTGAGCCATCCCTTCCCATCCCCGTGGCCCTGGACCGCCCGGGCTCGCGCGGAGCCTTCGCCCAGGGTGATTCGGCTCTCTTCTGGTCCCACATTGCCGACATGGAGGAAGCCCTGGGGCGTGACGTTTTCCGGCCCGTACCCCTGGAGGATGTGGTCATCCTCAGCGGGACGCGCCGGGCTCGGGGAGCCATCCTGGTGCGCATGGACTCCACCCTGACCGACCGGGGCCGAGGCACGCCCAGCACGCCGGATCCATGGAACTGGGCGCTGTCGGCCGACGCCTCGACGTGGTCCCAGGGACAGGTCTCCCGCATCGGGTTCGTGAGCGATGACATCGAAGGCGGCATCGTCTCATTCCACGACAGCGATCTGCTGCGGAACCGGGCCCTGGTGATTCATGAGATGATGCACACGCTGGGCGCAGGCCATGGGTGCAGCTGGCCGTCCGTGCAGACCTACTGCGCGTCTCTCAAGAGGGATCTCCCCACAGCCCAGGATGTGGCGTACCTTGAGGTCCTGGAAGCCATGCGAACGCTGGAGCAGCAGCATAACACACGCTGGGGCCTCCTGGCCGCTGCGGCAGGGGCCCGGGTCGTGACGTTGGGCCTCGGGCCCGTCCCGACACCGGCCCTGGTCTTTGGACCGGGGAATTCCTCAGGGCGCTGACGCGGATCCAAGCTCCGGCGACCTGTTAGCCCCGTCATCCGGCTGGACCCGACATGCCACGGACCATGAAGTTCACGCCTCTGCGAACGCCCCGGGGGATCCGCGCGCTCCTTCTGGCCTTTCTCCCCACCGTGGGACTCGGCGCCTGCGCCGGTGTTCACGGCCCCTCGGCCTATCCGCTGATCCCTGCGCCGGCCCATATCCTCGCCGGCAAGAGCGACTTCCAGGTTCGGCCCGAGACGCCCATCGTGCTCGCCGACACCGCCGACGCCGAGATGCGCCGCCTTGCCGACTTCTGGGCAGCACCCGTCCGCGCCGCCACCGGCTTCCCGCTCCCCGTGGTGGGCGCTTCGGGGGTAGTGGGCGGCACCGAGGAAGCCGTCGCCGCCGAAGTGCCGTCCATCCGCCTGGCGCTGGAGACCGCCGGTCCAAGAGAGGGATATCACCTCATCATCGCACCCCAGGAGATCTCTCTGACGGCGGCGGATCACGCCGGGATCTCTTACGGCCTGCAGACGCTTACCCAGCTCCTGCCTTCGGATCTGGAGGAAAAGGGATCGCCCCGCCGATCCATCAAGAAGTTGAAGATCCCCGCTGGCGTGATTGACGACGCCCCCCGCTTTCCCTACCGGGGAATGCACCTGGATGTGGGGCGCCACTTCTTCGGGCCGACCTTTGTGATGCGCTACATCGACCTCCTGGCCCGCTACAAGATCAACCGCTTCCACTGGCATCTCACGGAGGACCAGGGGTGGCGCATCGAGATCAAGCGGTATCCAAAGCTCACCCGTGTGGGCGCCTGGAGGGCTCAGACTCAGGTGGGCCGTGAGCGGGAGCCCTTCCGGGGTGACGGACAACGCTACGGCGGCTACTACACCCAGGACGAGATCCGCGAGATCGTTGCCTACGCGCAGGAACGCTACGTCACCATCATCCCCGAGATCGAGATGCCCGGCCACTCTCTTGCGGCGCTGGCGGCGTATCCCGAACTGGCCTGCACCGAGGGGCCCTTCCAGGTCGGAGAACGGTGGGGCGTCTACGAGGACATCTACTGCCCCAAGGAGGAAACCTTCGAATTCCTCAAGAACGTTCTCCTCGAGGTGATGGATCTCTTCCCGGGAGAGTATATCCACATCGGCGGAGACGAAGCGCCGAAGAAGCGATGGGAGGAGAGTTCCGTCGCCCAGGAGGTGATGCGTCGGGAAGGGTTGGCCGACGAAGATGAGCTGCAGAGCTGGTTCATCCACCGCATCGAAACGTTCCTCAACGAACACGGCCGCCGGCTCATCGGGTGGGACGAGATCCTGGACGGTGGTCTGGCGCCCGACGCCACCGTCATGTCATGGCGGGGCACACAAGGTGGAATCGAGGCGGCGCGCCAGGGTCACGACGTCATCATGACGCCCTACAGCCACCTTTACTTCGACTACTACCAGGGCGACCCGGAGAAGGAACCTCTGGCCATCGGCGGCTACCTGCCCCTCGACTCGGTGTACAGCTTCGAGCCCATTCCGGAGGAGCTCACCCCCGGGGAGGCGCGTCACATCCTGGGCGCGCAAGCCAACGTGTGGACCGAGTACATGAAGACGGAGGACCAGGTGGAGTACATGGTCTTCCCCCGCCTCTTTGCACTGGCCGAAGTGGTTTGGACTCCAGAGAAGAATAAGGACTTGCATGCCTTTCGCCGACGCCTCAAGTGGCACCTGCGAAGGCTGAAGGCGATGGGGGTGAACTTCAGACCGCCGGACTGATCCGTTGCGTGGGCCGGTGCAGTCGCGAGCTTGAAGGGGAGGCGCGACGTTACCGGCGTGGCCGCAAGATCGGCGCGTTATGCGCCATGCTCCATCGAGCGCGGGAAGGACGGGTCGAACTCGAACTCAGGACCCGACGGCTCAAGGTCGAAGGCAGCCGCGGGCTCGCCTCCCTGAGATCGAGGGCACCGCGCGGAGCGGGGTCCGGGGAGTGGTCGAGGAGTAAGTCGCCCTGCGGTGGCCCGCGTGCCGGGGCCACGGGAGGGGGGCGGAACCTCATCACATGGCCTTGTAGAAGCGCTCGTGCACGATGCGGCCATCCCGCCAGCGCTGTACGGCAACCTGGTCATAGGCCACGTCGCCCCAGTCCTTGTGGGTGTAATCGAAGTGCCACTCGCACATGGTCACGCCGTCGCCCACGGCTACGGCTTTGACCTCGGCGCCCCGGAACTCGGTGATGCCGGCGAAGAAGTCCTCTTCCCGCCTGCGATTGGCCTCCTTGCCCACGGTGGGCTCCTCCGCCCCTTCCTGCATCACCACGTCGTCGGCGTAGAACTTCTCGAACGCCTCCATGCCCCGCCCCTCCAGGACCATGCGGTTGAGCTCGTCCACACGCGCCCTCAGATCAGTGGTCATCGCCTGCATCGTCACACCTCCTTAATTTAGTTTGAGATTCAATATATGATATATCATCTACAAAGACGCACCGGCAGTCAAGGACAGCTTTCCGTGGCCAGAGAACACCGCCTGGTGCACCGTTTCGCTACGGCTTCTGTCCGCGCACGCGGACGCGCTCCAGCCGGGTACCGACCTGAAGACCTGTCCCGGGTGCCGCGGATCGGGTACGGTTTCCTTCGGTCAGGGGGGCTTCGCCGTCAACCGGCCGTGCCCGGCGTGGATACTGGCTCGAAGCTCCGGCTTCGTGCGATGCACGGAGCCAGGGCGGTGCTGAAGATCCCAGCCGGAACGCGATCGGCACGGAGTCCCCCATCCGCAGGCTGGGGATCGAGAAGGCCGGTCGCCGGGGCGACATGAAGCACTGAGCCCCGTTGCGCGGTCACATTCTGCACGGGCGGCACCTTTTTGCCCGACCCACCGACCCGGCGTGCGTTCCCGCACGGCGCTCTTGGGGGGCCTGCGCCCCCGCTGGAAATCCTTGAAGAGCCAACAAAGATCGCGACAACGACCCCTCCCCCATCTCCGGGGACGGCGCTCGGGGCATACTTCTTGCACGAGAGGCGTGGGAGGCGGCGTGAGCCGCACAACCCCCGTTCGAAACGAATAAGGAGGCCAAGCATGCGTTTGCTTCGTAGGACGAGCGCGCAGTCGATGGGCACGTTGGCGCTGGCGGTGACGCTGGCGGCGTGCGGTGCCACCGAGCCCTCCAGCCCGGCGTCGGTACACCTTTCGGTGGCCGCGCCCGCGCCAGGCGCCACGCTCCGCGCACCGGCGGGCATGCACCTGGGCATCACGCAGGATGACGGAAGCCACACGCTGGTCCTGAATCGGGTGGCCATGGTGCTCCGGGAGGTGGAGCTCAAGAAGGCCCTGGACACTGACTGCGACGTGGGGCAGGAGGACGACTGCGAGGAGTTCGCCGCGGGCCCGATGGTTCTGGAGCTACCCCTGAACGGGTCGGTGCAGCAGGTGGTGAGCGTACAGGTCCCGCCCGACATCTACGATCAGATCGAGTTCGACATCCATAAGCCGGATGACGATTCTCCGGAGGACCAGGCCTTCCTTCAGGCCCATCCTGAGTTCGTGGATATCAGCATCCTCGTGGAGGGCACCTTCGACGGCGAGTCGTTTGTCTTCACACAGGACCTCAACGAGGAACAGGAGATCGACCTGGTGCCGCCGCTCTCGGTGGCGGAAGGGAGCGGTCCCCTGAATCTTACCCTCGAAGTCGACGTCACCACGTGGTTCGCCGGCGTGGACGGGACGCTGGTGGACCCGCGCACCGCCAACAAGGGTGAGCCCAACGAAGGGCTGGTGGAGTTCAACATCCGCCGCTCCATCGAAGTGTTCGAGGACGACGACCGGGACGGGCACAAGGACGACGACTGAGACGCTACCGCCGGGTCAGCGTCAGCCCTGTCCCGCGGATCGTCAGCCCCGTCGCCCGGGGACCGTCCCCGAATTCAAAGGTGACCTGGTCGTCGTTGTCGATGATCTGTGCGAAGAACACGTCGCCCTCCACGTCTTTCTGGAGGAGCTCGCACTGGACCATGCCCATCTCAAATCGGAGGTTGCCACCATCCGCCACGATCTTCGTCGTACCGATGAGGTCGTCGGCGTAGGTGCCCGTGTACGCCGTCAGGGGCCGGCGCGGTTCGTCGAGCAGCGCGTAGCTCGCGATGAGCCGCTTCATCTGCGCCTGCCGGTCGGCCAGCAGGCTGGCGAGCTCGTCAAGACCCCGGTCGAGTCGACCCTGCGGGTCGTCGCGGCCCCGCAACTCGTCGTAGATCGCCCCGGCGACGAGCTCCGCCAGGCGGGTACCGGCACCCCCGCCGTTGCTCAGCACCACGACGCCGAAGCCGTAGTTCGGAAGGAACGCCACGTTCGAGTAATAGCCGGCGAATCCGCCGGGACGATGAATGACGGTGTCGCCGTCGACCGTTCCGATGTCCCAGCCGAGCCCCCAGGCGTGACGGCGGTAGTGCAGGAACTCGCGCTGCTGGGGGACCTGGGCGCGCTGGGTCTCGTCGATCACCGCTGCGGGGATCACCTGTTCGCCGTCCAGCCGGCCATGGTTGAGCTCGACCAGGAGCAGCCGCGCCAGGTCGCTCGCCGTCGTGAAGTGCCCACCCGCGGCTCCGAGGTTCGCGTCGCCCTTGGCGAGGCGGATTCGCCCCATGCCCTCCGGGCCGGTTTCGTGTGGAAAGGCAAGCATCGAATCGGGAATGCGCGAGCGGTAAGAGGTCGTGTGGGTCATCCCCAGCGGGTCGAGAACCTCGCGCTGTTCGACGTCCTTCCATCCGCGCGTGTGGTCCGGGTCGAGCAGGAACCCGATCAGGTCGTACCCGAAGTTGGAGTACGAGAACTTCCGGTCCGGGCGCGGTGGATGAGCGGGCAGCAACTCCAGGATCTTCTCATTCGTGATCTGACCCGTGAACGCGATCCGGATGCTGATCGGGCCCTGCTGCAGCCCGTGCGTGTGCGTGAGGAGGTCCCGCACCGTAGCCGTCGTGGGGTCGTAGTCCGGGTGGAAACGCGTGCCGGGTGGAAACGCGTCCGCGAGGCTCTCGTCGAGGTCCAGCTTTCCCTGGTTCGCGTAGCGGGCTGCGGCGAGCGCCGTCAGCGCTTTCGTCGTCGACGCGGTGTAGAAGCGCGTCTCGTCGGTCACGGGTCGTCCCGTATCCATGTCGGCTGTCCCGAACGACCCGGTCCACATCCGCCCGTCCCGCATGACGACGGCAACCTGGAGACCGGGCACCAGGCCCCGAGCCGTCGCCTGTTCGGCCAGCGGCTGGAGGCGATCTCGCAGCCCGGAATCCTCCCTCAGCGTCTGCCCGTCTCCGGTGCACGCCAGCATCATCAGCATCGCTCCGGCCATCGCCAGCCTTCGACTCTCCGATCCCATCTTCCTCTGCCTCCCTGCATCCATTACGTGAATCGGGTCCGCGTGTGTTTCCAGGCTGCAACTTCGGGGGCCCGAACTCCGTCGTATTGAACACATGTAACATCGCGGTCCCGATAAGGGAGGATAAATGGCGGAGCTGGTGTCCGGACGTCGGTCGTCCAATGGGTGCTACGTCAGCGTGATACGGTACCCGGCCGGCCTGCACCTCGAGCCGCACGCGCACGCGTCCACGGCGATCTCGATGGTCCTGTCCGGTCGCCTGCGAGAGGATTCCGGCCCTCAACGGGCGCTGGCCGGGGTGCTCGACCTTGTGGTGAAGCCGCGGGGCACGCGGCACGAGAACCTCTTCCTGGACGCCGGCACGACGCTCGTCCAGGTGGTTCCGTCGTCGGAGACGCTCCGCCGCGCCGCCGATGCAGGGTGTCCCCTCCAGCGCTGGCGGTGGATCGACGGCGCGCCGGCGGCACGAGCGCTGGTCCGCCTGGCTGCCGCGGTGATCGGGAGCGCGGCGGAGATCAGACTCGAGGGGGCCGTCGAAGACGCGTTGGCCGCCCTCGACGAGACCGACCACCGCCGACCCGCGGGCCGACCGCCAGCCTGGCTCCGCCGCGTGCGCGAGGCACTCGACGAGGCCTTCACCCAGGGGAGCGAGGTCCCGGCCATCTCCGATCTCGCGGCCGGGGAGGGCGTGCACCGCGTGCACCTTAGCCGTGAGTTCCGCCGGTGGTACGGGGTGCCGCCGACGGAGTACCGGGTCCGCGCGCGGCTCCGCTGCGCTGCGGACCGCATCGGGGCCGGGGACGCAGCGCTCGCTGCCACCGCGTTTGCAGCCGGCTATGCCGACCAGGCGCACATGACCCGGGAGTTTTCCAGTCGCATCGGGCTCACCCCGCTCGCCTACCGGCGGCTTTTCCCGGGCGCAGCTTCGGTCTGACCCGGCGTGTTTCGCCATCGGAAACCCAAACCGGTGGCCCACCGTGCCCCAGGAGCCTGTCCGGGTAATGCAGAGGGCCGCACGCTCAACTCACTCCGCCACGACCTCCTCGCTTCAGCCGGTGTCGGGGGGGGGGGGGGGAAGGGGCGGAGGCCCGCGGCAACACCTCCGTCTCCGTCTCCTCGAACGCCTCCGGCTCGAGCTGAATCGTGCTGTGCTCAATCCCGAAGCGCTCGTGGATCACGTTCCGTACCTCCGCGAGAACGTCCCTTGCCCGCCGCTCTCCATTCACGACCACGTGTGCCGACAGGGACTCCATCCCGGAGGTGATGGTCCAGACGTGGAGGTGATGCACGGCCTCGACGCCCGCCACGCCCATCATCGCGTTCCGCACCTCCTCCACATCGATGTGGCTGGGCGTGGCCTGCATGAGCACCGCGACGGATTCCTTGAGGAGCTTCCACGACGAGGCGAGCACGAGCAGCCCGATGAGGACCGAGGCGATGGGATCAGCCAGGTTCCACCCCCGCCACCAGATCAGAACCCCTGCGACGATGACGCCGACGGAGCCGGCAGCGTCCGCCATCACGTGGAGCCAGGCACCCTGCATATTCAGGCTCTTGCCGCGTCCCGAGTGGAGCAGGAAGAGGCCCACGACGTTCACCAGGAGCCCACCTACCGCCACGCCCATCATGAGTGGCCCCAGCACCTCCGGCGGATCCTGTAAGCGATGGTAGGCTTCGTAGAAGATGTAGAGGGAGATGAGGACGAGGGTGACGCCGTTTGCCAGAGCGGCGAGGATCTCGGTGCGGTAGTACCCGTACGTCTTCTCAGTCGTCGGCGGGCGTCGGGCGATCCACATGGCGAACAGCGCCAGCGAGAGGGATCCCGCGTCCGAGAGCATGTGACCGGCGTCGGCGAGAAGTGCGAGGGAGTCGGCGATGATACCGCCCACCACCTCCGCCGCCATATAGGCAACCACGAGGGCCAATGTCCATTTCAGCCGAGAGGTATCGCGGTTGCCCGGTGCACCTTGGTCGTGTCCGTGCTCGTGGTCGTGGCTCATCGATGTCCCCCCTGCGACGCTCCCGGCTCCCTCCCGCGTACCGACGGCACTTCTCCGACCGATAGGCAGGCTGGGCCGACCAGTATTTCACCGTGCTCGACCTTCGTAAGATGCGCCGGGACGGACAGCCAGGGCCGGAGCTCAGCGTACCCGCTGCTGACCCCGAAAGGCCGGTTCAGCCAGATGCAGAGCCGCACCAGCCACAGAGGCCAACCTTCCGGATGCTTCAGTCCCAGCAGGACGGTCCTGCGCCCCTCCTCCAGCACCCCGTCGGTCCCCCCGGGCAGCACGTAGTCCGCGACGTTGGTTTCCACGAGATCGCCTGGCTACAGGTTCAAGGTTTCCACGGCACACCGGCGATGGAAGCGGAGTCCGAGAAGGCGGTACGGCAGCAGCGCGAGATCGTAAAAGTGGGCGGTCCTCCGATCCAGCTCCCGTCCCTGCGGCGGATCGAGGATCATCCGCGGACGTTTCTCCGGAAGTCCCTCTTCTCCCGGGTCCGGGGCACCGGACTCTCCCGCTCACACCGCATCTCCTCCTCAGGGATAGGAAGGTCAAACACCTTCACGGTCCCAGCGCCAAGGTGGGACGGGGCTCCCGGCCGGACAAGGGGGGCACGGTGTCGACGCCCGGACGGTGCCAGCGGGCGTAGAGCGCTCCCGTCCCGCCGGAATGAGCCTGGAAGGCGAAGGAAGGGTGTCCGGCTCCGGCCGCCATGGCCACGGGCCGATCCCCGGCCCCGCTCAGCGCCAGAGCATCGCCTCCGCCACCAGACCCGGACCGAATCCCACCGCCACCAGCGGCCGCGGCGCGCCCTGGCGGAGCAGCCGCTCCAGGATGAAGACGATGGTGGCCGACGACATGTTACCGCACGCCCTGAGCACCTGCCTGGACACCCGCGTGTCACGGGGCACGAGACCCGCGGCGGATTCGAACGCCTCCAGAATTCGCGGCCCTCCAGGATGCACGGCCCATGTAGCCACGTCGCTGATCCGGAGACCCTCACGGTCGAGCCACTCCTCCATCCACGGACCCACCTCACGCTCGATGAGCTCCGGGACCCTGGACGAGAGCGTCATGCGAAATCCGTGATCGCCGATGCGCCAGGTCATGTCCTCCCCGCTGTCCGGGATACGGCACGATCCCTGGGCGGCGAGCGTCCAGCCGCCCCTCCGGGCGCACACCACCGCTCCGGCGCCATCCGCGAAGAGGGCGTTGGGCACAACGGTTTCCCGGTCCCACCCGTAAGCGAAGTGGAGCGAGCAGAGCTCCACCGCGCAGACGAGCACCACCGCGTCGGGTTCGGCATCCACCACCGTGCGAGCCACCGCCAGCGCGTTGAAGGCGCCGTGACATCCCATGAATCCCACGTGCGTGCGCCGCACGCCCCCGTCCAGGCCCAGCGTCCCGATGAGCTCATGTTCCACGCCCGGAGCGAAGAACCCGGTGCACGATGCGCTCACCAGGTGGGTGACCTGGCCGGGGGCCAGCCCGGCATCGCCCAGCGCCGCCCGCGCCGCCCGGAGCGCAAGCACCGGAGCGTCGAGCTCGTAGCGCTCCATCCGGGCCCGCGTGCCGGGGCCCCGGTCTTGGGGACCTTCAGCGCGTGGAAAGAACTCCTGCCGTGCCGCCAGCGCCCCGCCGGAAGAGCGGAGAAGGACACTGTGGCGCCGCTCGATCCCCGACCGCTCATAGAGGGTGCGCAGCGTGCGGGCGCGTGCCCCCTCCACGCCGCAGATCGCAGCGTGCAGGCGCGCGGCATCCATCTGGGTCAGCGCGTGGGGTGGAAGCGCCGTCCCGATCCCTGCCAGCCGGACGCTCACCACTCGCCGCCCACCCAGGGGGCGCTCCGGGCCCCGGCGGCCACCCGCGCCGCCACGCCCGGAGCCACCGAGGCCAGCCGGACGGCGGCGCGTGCCACAGGCGGCCGCCGGAGTGTCCACGCGGCGGCCCGGCAGAGTCGGCTGCCGCGTCTCCAGCCGGCATCCCAGCAGGCCTGCCACGCCCGCTCCACCTCCGCCGGCCAGCGCGCGGACCGTGCCGCAACCGTCACCAGGGGCGCCAGCGCCTGTGCGCCCGCCAGCGCCCACGCCATCCCCTCGCCGGTGAAGGGTTCCACGTAGCCGGCGGCGTCCCCGACCCGAAAGAGCCGGGGCCCGGCCACGCGGCGGGCCCGCCGCGTCAGGGGTGGTGTGCCCTTCCACCCCCATAGGGGCTCGCCGCTCCCCCGGGCTTCGCAGGGAAGCGGCGGCGCGCCGGAGGCCGCCAGGATCCCCGCCACCGCACTGCCAGGATCGCCCACCCGCCTCAGGAAGCCGGGCTCCAGCGCCGCCGCCACGTTCACCGTCCCGTCCTCCAGCCGTACCAACCCCACGTATCCGCCCCGGGCCGCCGCCATCCGGACCGAGCCGACCTCCACGTGCACGCGGTGGGCGGGGAGGATCGCTCCCGCGCCCATCAGACTCCCCGGTTGCACCACGGGGCTTCCGGAGGTGGTGTCACCCGCGAGGCCCGCCAGCCCCGCGGCGTCCACCACCACCCGCGCCCGGACACGGCGGGTGGCCCCGGAGGCCTCCAGCGCCACCTCCCGCCAGGGCCCGGGCCGCTCACTCGCACCGGAAGGCGGCACGAGGCGCGCCCGTACCCCTTCCGCCACCTCCACGCCCGCCGAGCGCGCCGCGCGCAGGAGCGCCGCATCCATGGCTCGCCGGGACCAGGCGACACCCCCCGCGAGCGGCACCTGCGTCCGCCTTCCGTCCACGTGGAGGTCCAGCGTGTGGAGCGAGGCGCAACCCGCTTGCTCCAGGATCGATGCCAGGCCGGCGCGCTCCAGGACCGCGCGTCCCGCAGCGTTCACGCAGCACCCGCACACCTTGTGCGCGGGCCGCCGGATCCGATCCACCAGAAGGACGTCGAGACCCTCCTGGGCGCACGCGCGCGCCAGGAGTGAGCCCGCCGGGCCCGCCCCCACCACCACCACGTCGCGCACCCGGCCAGCGCCCCTCACCGTCGTCCGCTCCAGCGAAGCTCGAACCGTTGCGGCCAGACACGTCGCACCCGTGCGCCTTCGAGACCCGCGGCGACGGCGAGGGCGCCCACCTCCTGCGGCGTGAAGGCCGCGCGCACCGAGCGGAGCCCGTCCACCCGCGCCACGGGTGAGCGCACCAGCGTGTGGAGCGTGAGCCACGCCAGAGCGCAGCCGACGCTGCTCCGCCGCAGGTCCTGGAGCAGAAAGACGCGCGGTGAGGCCTCGCGCACGCGGCGCAGGAGCGCTTCGGCATCGGTCTCAGACAGGTGGTGGAGGAAGAGGGCGCAGGAGAGGACGTCCAGGTCTCCGGGGAGCGCGGCGGTCAGGGCGTCGCTGGTGGAAAAAGCTACCTCGGCGCCCGCAGCGGCCGCCGCATGGCGCGCCACCGCCACCGCCCGCGGGCTGATGTCCCACCCCTCCGCCTGCAACGGGATGCCCGAGCGCGCTGCACGCCGCGCCACCGCAACCAGTATGTCGCCCCCGCCACAGGCCAGGTCCAGCACCCGCACCCGCCTGCCGTGCTCCCGGTGCACGCGCCGAACCTCCCGCCAGACGCGCCCGGCAGCCAGCGAGAGCCGGTTGATGCGGGCCAGCGCCCGAAGCGCGTCGCGGTGCGCCGAGGCCTCCAGCGCCGGGTCGTCCATGAGTTCCGGCTCCAGCACCCGACCGGGCCCCACCCTCAAGGCATCCCATCCGGATGCGAGCCTGTCCGAGTCATGCAGTGGGCCAGGCGCAGGGGTCTTTCGTGTGCTCATGGTAGGAAACATGGCGCGTCGTAGCTGTCGCTGCGGAGAGGAGGGGAAACGACGCGGGACTCCGCAACACCCCTGCGGCCAACGCCGTGCATTCCACGGGCCATCGCGACCCGTACACCTACGGGGGCCGAAGACGAAACCTTCATCTCATGCTCCTGGATCTACGGATGGGAAAGGAGGCCCGGTCCACGACCCGAGGCCAGGTCTGACCCGGGCCCCGGTGGACGACCCAAGCCTCAAGGGGGGCATTGCGCGCCGAACTCCCGCTCCAACGGCCGGGTGAGGCATGTGGGCCCACCCCCGCCTTTCAAGGAGATGTCCACGCCCCGATAGGTGTGGACCTGCACGCCCGCCGCCTCCATGCGCCGCCGCGTCTCCGGGTTCCCTTCCACGGCGATGACGACGCCGGGGGCCACGGCCAGGACGTTGCACCCCTGCGTGTCCAACTCTTCTTCGGGGACTTCGATGAGTTTCCATCCCCGCCCCACAAGGTGCTCCCGGAACGGCACCGGCATCAGGGGAGAAAAGACGACCGCCGCGTCATCCGCCACGGGGCTGAAGAAAGACATGAGGTGGAATACGTTTTCCGGGCCCCGGTAGTGAGGCAGAGGCACCGTAGGCAACTCCACGGCGGCGGGAAGCGCCTTCCGCAGCCGGGCGATTCCCTGGTCGTTGGTACGGTACCCGCGCCCCACCGCCAGCTCCCGGGGAGAGAGCCACGCTACGTCTCCGCCCTCCAGTGTACCGGGTTCGGCCACCGCCGGAAGGATGGTGAAGCCCAGCGAGCGCAGCGTAGCGGCTATGCGGCCCGCCTCGCCCCGGCGAGCTTCCTTCCCCATATGGGCGGGGATGTACCCCCGATCCGTGAGCACGCCCGGATCCCGCACGTAGATGGAATCCAGGGTGAGGGGTGGTGCAGGAACGGATGCGGCGCCGGCCGAGGCGGCCGTGGGGGCGCCGGGTGCGCCCTCATTCCCTTCCCCGGCCCACACCACTTCCACCCCCAGCGCCTCCAGGAGCCCGGCCAGGGCGTCCGACTCCCGGCAGGCGGTGTCGAAATCCGGGGGTGCGGTCCAGCCCAGCATACGCCATTCCTCTTCGATGCGCCCGGGACCCCCGAAGGCGTCCCGGGCGTGCCGAAGGATCACGCGCCGCAGCCGTCCCGTCTCCGACTGGACCGTCCACTGCGGCCGCTGCGCCTCGCGCTGCGGCTCAGGAGATGAGGCGGCCACGCACCTTCACCACGATGTGGGGCTCATCCCCCAGCGTCCGGTTCAGCGGTTGGATGCGGGTCGTCACAACCTCCGCGAAGGCGTCCACCGCGTCCCGCAGCTCACCCTTCAGCTCCTCGAGCCGCGCCATCTGGGCGTCGGTGGGCCGCACCTGCGCCCCCCCGATGCGCCCGGTCAGGGAGCGGATCTCTTCGCTGACCCGGGGCCGCTGCCGGTAGCCCATGCGTGGCGGAGGCCGGCGCAGGTACTCGGCGCTCACCGAGTCCACCGCCTCCATGGCGTCCATGGCTCCTGCGGCCAGCTCGCCCTCTCCGTGCTCCTTCAGCGCCCGGGCCAGGGCCTTGAGCTGGCGTTTCACACTCTCCACCTCCCCGATGGTGGCGTTGGCTTCGCTGGCCATGTCTCTCAGCGTCATGAGGGCCGCGAACTGAGCCTCCCAGTCCTCCCGAGGCATATCGACCCGGGGATCTCCCCGGACCTGGAAATCCCGGCTCCGCTCCCACCCGTCCCCCTTGAGGACCGCGGTGTAGGTACCGGGAATTGCGCGGGGCCCCATCGACCCGAACCGTCGGAAGAACCCTCCTCCGCCTCCCTCCTCGCCGGGAATGGGATCGGGCCCCTTGTGGCGCAGATTCCACACCACCTGGTTCACGCCGGCGTGGGCCTCCTTCACCGGTAGGGTCACGACCATCGCGCCCGAGGCGTCCCGGATCTCCACCCCGGACGCCTCCTCACCCTCCGCAGGAAGGTAGAAGCGGATCATGGCGCCCGCCGGGGGATTGTCGGCCCGGTAGCTCCGCTGCCCCTGGCTGGCGTCGGGGTTCGTCATCTGCCAGTGGGTGGCCGTCCGAATGGGGAAGAGATACGCCACCGGGTCGGCCATGGCCTCGGGAAGCATCTGGAAGGGCGTGAGATCGTCGAAGATGTAGGCACCCCGGCCGTGGGTGCCCACCACCAGGTCGTTGTAGTCGGGCTGGATCTTGATGTCCCGCACCGACACCGGCGGGATGTTGTTGCGGATGTCAGACCAGCGCTCGCCTCCGTCCCACGACGCGAACATCCCCCGCTCCATCCCCGCGTAGAGGAGGTCGGGGTTCTTCAGGTCCTGGCGGATGACCTTCACGTAGTCGTCCTGAGGGAGCCCCCCCGAAAGATCCTTCCACGATTTTCCAAAATCCCGGGTGACGTACACGTGGGGGGTGAAGTCATCGAGACGGTGGTTGTCCACCGCTACGAAGGCGGTGCCGGCGTCGTGTACCGAGGCGTCGATCTTTGCGATCCAGGCGCCCTCGGGCAGGCCCTTCACGTTCTTAGACACATTCGTCCAGCTCTCACCGCCGTCCATCGTGACCTGGATGTTGCCGTCATCAGTTCCCACCCAGATCACGCCCACCTGCACCGGCGATTCGGCGATGGTGAGGATCGTGTTGTAGAACTCGGCGGCAGTGTTGTCCTGATAGATCTCCCCGCCCGAAGACTGCTGCTGCTCCGGATTGTCCGTGGTGAGATCCGGACTGATCACCGTCCACGACTGGCCGTAGTCGGTGCTCTTGAACACCACGTTCCCGCCGAAGTACACGGTGGCGGGGTCGTGGGGAGAGATATGGATGGGCGCGTCCCAATTGAAGCGGTACTTGTGGTTCACCAGGGCATCACCCGCCGATCCCACGATCTTGGGATAGGGATGGATGGCCCGGCTCATCCCCGTCTCCGTGTCGAAGATGCGGATGTTGCCGCCCTGGCTCGCCGAATACAGGAGGTTGGGTTTGCCGGGTACCGGAACGGCGTAGAAGCCGTCGCCGCCGGCAAAGGTGAACCAGTCATCCTTCAGAATGCCGCGGTTATGCAGCGAATTGGACGGGCCGCACCAGTGGCCGTTGTCCTGCAGTCCACCGCATACCCAGTAGGGGTCGCGGTCGTCGGTGAAGATCTGGTAGAACTGGGAGAGGGTGACGTTGTTGATGACGTCGAAGCTCTTGCCCGCGTCCCAGGAAATCTGGAATCCCCCGTCGGAACCGCTGATGAGGCGCCTGGGGTCCAGAGGATCGATCCAGAAGGACTGATGGTCCCCGTGAACGTCGTTGGCGATGCGGACGAAGGTCCGCCCCCCGTCGGTGGACTTGGAGAGTCGTCCCGAGAGGGAATAGACCACCTCCGGGTTCTGCGGGTCCACCCGGATGTCCGAATAGTAGAAGGGCCGGAAGTTGATGTTGGGATCGGTGTTCACAACCCGCCAGCTCTCGCCCCGGTCGTCGGAGCGCCAGAGAGAGCCCTTCAGGTCGGGCACCTCCGACACCACGTAGACGGTGCTCGGTTCGCTCTGGGCGATGGCCACCCCGATGCGCGCCATAGGCGCGTCGGCTACAGGAAGCTTCACCCACGTATCTCCCCCGTCCATGGTCCTGTAGAGAGCGGTTTCCTTCCCCCCGTCATCGAAGCGCCACGGCCGCCTTCTGTGGGTCCACATCCCGGCGTACAGGATGCGTGGATTGGACAGCTCCATGTCCAGGTCCGAACATCCCGTGTCCTCGTCGATGTAGAGGACGTGCTCCCAGGTCGCTCCGCCGTCGGTGGTGCGGAAGACACCGCGCTCGGCGTTGGGGCCCCAGGCGTGACCCAGGGCGCACACGAAGGCCACGTCGGGGTCGCGGGGGTCCACCTCGATGCGCTTGATGCGCTCCGTGTTCTCCAGGCCCACATGGGTCCACGTCATCCCTCCGTTGAGGGAGCGGTAGACGCCGTTTCCGTAGGAGGTGGAGTTGCGGGGGTCCCCCTCCCCGGTGCCCACCCACAGGACGTTGGGGTCCGAAGGGGCCACGGTGAGCGCCCCGATGGAATAGACAGGCTGGTCGTTGAAGATCTCGGTGAAGGTGGTGCCGCCGTCAGTGGTCTTGAAGATGCCCCCGTCGGCGCCGGAGACATAGAAGACCTTCGGGTCGCCCGGGATCCCGTCCACGTCGGTCACCCGGCCGCCCATGTTGGCCGGCCCGATGGCCCGGAACTCCAGCGTCTCAAGCGCTGCGGCGGGTGCCTGCGAGGCATCCTGAGCCCACGCCGCCCGGGGCGTAAGAACGGCGGCGACGGCGCAGAAAAAAGGAAGCAGCGCGACGTAGAAGAAATCTTTTCTACGAACCATGATCGTCTCCCCGGGAGCACGAAGAACCGCTCCCTTCGAGGGTCAACAACTCAGGCCAGTGATCGTCGTGGGGCAGGGGCGACGACGACACAGTTACGAAGTTGTGAGCATGGGGCTATTCTTCATTTTCCGCCAGAGGGTACCGCGGCTCTTCTCCCAGGAAACGCCCATGAATGAAGCGCCTCTCTCTGAGGAACAGCAACAGGCCTTTCGCGCGGCCATGGAACGGAGCCGCTCGTTCATGGGCGCAGCCAAGGTGGCCGCGTTCAATGGGTGGACGCTGGGCGTGATCGCGGCGGTCTCAATCCTCTTCGGTTTTATGAGCTTCACCGGGCTTGTCATGGGCGTGCTGCTGGGCGTCGTCGCGTGGAACGAGTTCCGGGGACGGCGGATGATCCGCTCCCTGAACCCTGCGGGCTTTCGTCTCCTGGGACGCAATCAACTCGCCCTCATGGGCCTCATCATCCTCTACTGCCTGGTGAGCATCTACCGGGTGGGAACCGGGGGGACGCCCGACCTGGCCGATCTGGAAGCCGTGATCGGGCCCACCGAAGATCTGGTGCGCCAACTCTCCTTTCTGGTCTATGGTCTGGTGATCCTGGGCACGGTCATCGCCCAGGGGCTCAATGCCCGCTACTACTTCCGCAGGGGCGCCCTGCTGGAGGGGTACCTGCGGGAGACGCCGGCATGGATCGTCGAACTCCAGCGCGCCGGAGCGGGCACCGACTGATCCGGGCCGCCGAGGCGCCCGGGGGCATCGCCCCATGGGAGAAAAGGCGCTACACTACCGCACTTCCGACCCGTTTTATTAACTCCTGCAGCGAGCTCCGGTCATGTCCATCCTGACCTCTCTCCGCACCTCCATATCGTCCGTCCTGGCGCTGGCCCTCGGAACGGGCCTTCTTTCGGCTCAGAACACACAGGGCGCACCTGACACTCTTCCGCCGACCAACCAGGCCCTCTTCGCGCCTCTGGCTTTGCCTCCCGCCTCGCCGGAGCGCACCGGGGCCGGCGAGCCCGGCCACGCCTACTGGCAGCAGCGCGCCGACTATTCCATCCGCGCGACCCTGGACCCCCAGACCCACTCGGTCACCGGCTCGGAGGTGATCCACTACACCAACCATTCCCCCGACGATCTGGATGAACTCTGGCTCCAGTTGGACCAGAACCTTTTCGCGCCCCGGAGCCGGGGATCCGTCGTGAACCCGAGCAACCGCTGGCGCGGCTCTTTCAGCCAGGGCGGCGTCAAGCTGCACCGGGTGGAGGTCGTGGCAGGAGGCCGCCGTTACACCCCCGAATATTTCGTCAACGACACGCGCATGCGGATCGCCCTGGAGGAGGCGCTCGCGGCCCGAGGCGGCGTTCTGGATGTGGAGATCGAATGGTCCTTCGTCATCCCCGAGTACGGCGCCGACCGCATGGGGCGGCTCAGGACGGAGGCCGGGTGGGTGTACGAGCTGGCTCAGTGGTACCCCCGCATGTACGTCTACGACGACGTGGATGGATGGAACCCCATGCCATACCTGGGCCAGGGAGAGTTCTACCTGGAGTACGGCGATTTCGACGTGGAGATCACCGCCCCCGGAGACCTGACCGTGGTGGCGGGAGGACGCCTTCTCAATCCCGAAGAGGTCCTTTCCCCGGAGCGCCTGGCGCGCTACCGCACCGCCCAGCAGAGCGACACCACGGTCCACATCATTCGCCCCGATGAGGTGCCCGCGACGGAGCGGGTTTCGGGCGGCGCTTCACCTCGGACGTGGAAGTTCCGCCTGGAGAACGCCCGCGACTTCAGTTGGGCCGCCTCCCGCGCCTTCATCTGGGATGCGTCAAGCTGGAACGACGTCCTCCTCCAGTCCGCCTATCCCAAGGAGGGCATCGGCAGTAAAGAGCGGCCCGGATGGGAGCATTCCACCGAGTACATCCGCCACACCATCTCCTTCTATTCAGAGCACTATTTCCCCTTCCCCTATCCCGCCGCCGTGAACGTGGCGGGGATCGTGGGTGGGATGGAGTATCCCGGCATCGTGTTCTGTTCGGTACGGGCGCGGGGCCAGGGGCTCTTCGGCGTGACGGATCACGAGTTCGGCCATTCCTGGTTTCCCATGATCGTAGGGAGCGACGAGCGCCGGTACGCGTGGATGGATGAGGGCTTCAACACCTTCATCAATTACTACTCCAACAAGGCGTTCTTCGGCGAAGCCGCGACCCGTTCGGCGCGCACCCAGCCGGCTTTCATCGCCCGCAGGATGCAGGAACCCATCGCCGACCAGCCCATCATGACCTACCCGGACCTGCTGCGGCGCGAGGGCCTTGGGTTCCTCGGCTACCGCAAGCCGGGCTTCGGCCTCATCCTTTTGAGAGAGTGGATCCTGGGGCCGGAGCGCTTCGATCCCGCCTTTCGCGCCTACGTGAAGAAGTGGGCATTCAAACACCCCAAGCCCGCCGATTTCTTCCGCGCCATGGAAGACGCCGCCGGCGAGGAACTGGATTGGTTCTGGCGGGGCTGGTTCTACTCAACCGACGTCCTGGATCAGAGCGTAGGCGAAGTCAGCCGGGATGATGAGGGGGTCAGCGTACGCCTGGACAACCTCCAGGGTCTGGTCATGCCCGCAGAGGTGGAGGTGGAGATGCCCGATGGCCGCGTCTTCCGCCGTAGACTCCCGGTGGAGATCTGGATCCTGGGGAACACCTACCGGCTCCACCTGAACGAAGAGCAGCTTCCGAAGCGGGTCACACTGGATCCCGACGGGCGGCTGCCGGACATCAACCCCGGCAACAATACGTGGACCGCGGCGCCCATCAGCTGAGCCCGCCCAGCCCT
This sequence comes from Gemmatimonadota bacterium, assembly GCA_046756305.1. Taxonomy (GTDB): domain Bacteria; phylum Gemmatimonadota; class Gemmatimonadetes; order Longimicrobiales; family Gaopeijiaceae; genus JBHHWB01. The sequence continues at coordinate 10,825 of JBHHWB010000019.1, read as the reverse complement.
GCCCTTGCCCATGAAACAGGCCAACGCACACTTCAGACTCCCCTCCGGACGCCGGCTCCTGGTCCGCTTCCTCATCCTTTCGGCGGCGGCCCTGGGGTCGCAGCCCGCCGCGGCGACGGCCCAGCATCCCTGGTCCGCCCTCTCCGCCGAGATGCAGGTGCGCCTGGCACTGCAGGCGGCCCCCAAGGACCTTCGTGAGACGGCGGCGGTCCAGGGATACGACGCCGATGGCGCCTTCGTGACCCTTCGCCAGGGCGAAGGCCCCCTCATCTGCATGGCGCCGGCGCCGGCCCAGAAGGTGCTGGAGGTGTCGTGTCACTACCGCGGGCTGGAGCCCTTCTTCGCCCGCGGACGGGAGCTCCTCGCCCAGGGGATCACAGGAGAGGAGCGTGCGCGGACCCGCTGGCGGGAGTACACCGCGGGAACGCTTCCCATCCCCTACGGCTCCATCAACTACATCGTAGTGGGATCAGGGTTCGACCCCGAAACGGGGGAGGTTCGTGATTCCTATACGCGGTGGACCATCTACACGCCGGGAGCCACCCCCGAAACCACCGGCATTACCGGGGTGCCGGGGCCGGGGAGCCCCTGGCTCATGTTCCCCGGCACGCCGGGAGCTCACATCATGATCGTGCCTCGGCGTCCCGGGACGGCGAGCGACGGAGGGTAAGAGCGCAGGATCGCGCGGCGGTGAGGGCGGCGCTACCGACGCCGCGGGTCACGCCCGATCCCCTGGCGCAGCCGCTCCCGGCGCCGTACGGTTGCATGGAACGAGAAGTCTTCAGGCGAGGGAGATGAAGCAGATGCGCAGAAGGATGACCTTTGTCCGGACCGTGGCGGGAGCGGCGCTTGTTGCGGGTACCGCCATGGCCGGCACGCCGGCGCCGGGCGCCGCACAGCAGGGGGCGTCGCAGTTCCTCGCAGTGGGCGAGCCGGCTCCGGATTTCGCCCTCCCCGGTGCGGACCGCTACGGCATCCTCAGGGACCCGGTGCGCCTCAGCGACTACCGGGGGGAGACGGTGGTGCTTGCGTTCTTCTTTCGCGCAAGGACACCTGGCTGAACGGTCCAGATGACAGCGTACCGTGATCAGTACGCAAGCCTCTTTCACGACGGACGCAACGTGGTCCTCATCGGGATCTCCAACGACACCCCCGAAGAGCTCCATTCCTGGGCCAAAGACGCTGACTTCCCCTTTCTTTTCGCCAGCGACGGGAAAAACGAGGGCGCGACCTACGCCGCCTTCGGAGGGAGTCTGCGGGCCAACCACATGGTGCAGAGCCGCACCGTCATCGTCGTCGGGCCCGACGGGCGCATCGCGGGGGTGATCCCCCAGTTCCAGCAGACGGACCCCACGGCGTACGACGAACTGGGCGAGATCATCGACCGGGTGACCCCCGAGCCCGAATCCTGAAAAGAGCCGCGGCCGGCTCCCGGGCCCGCGCCCGCCGGAGCCGGCCTCAGCGGGCCGACAGAAGCATTCTCCCCAGGCGGGCCGCTTCCACGCCACCGTCGGTCCCGGTGAGGAAGGTCACCAGCTCGCTCCCCCGCCAACGGGCGTCCCAGGTGATGCGGAAGGTCTCGAAATTCCAGTGCGTCAGGGTCCCCTTCATCCCCGGCCCCCAGTCCGCCCGCAGACCATCCCCGTCGCGCGTGATCTTCAACACGCCATAGAGGTCGCTTGCGTAGGATCCCACGTAGGCGTCCAGCTCATGGGCCGGGTGCGTCCCCTCCACCCTGCGGGCCAGGGCGGCCTCCCGAGCCTTCTTCCCCTCGGCGGCGATGCTATCGTAGAGGACCTTGAGCTCCGCGCTCCAGTCCCGGGGCTCGCCGCCCAGATAGCGATCGAAGACGCGGTACATGAGCGCGTGGCGTACCTCCACGTGATCCCGGTTGGCGAGGACGTAGACCCCCAGATTCAGGTCCCGGACGAGCCCGGCCACGGCCACCATGCCGTCGATGCTTCCGGTGTGGAAATCCACCTTGTGGCCCCGGTAATCGTGCTGGAACCAGGCGAGTCCGTAGCTCATCCAGGCGGGCCGGGTCAACCTCTGCGTGGGATAGAACTGGCCGGCCGGAATCAGCGTCTGGGGGCGAAAGAATTCCTCCACCGTCGCGGATTCCAGAAGGCGCTCCCCGTCGGAAGCCACGCCGCCGGCCAACAGCATGCGCAGCCAAAGGGACATGTCGTAGACGCTGGACCAGACAGCCCCCGCCGGCGCCACCGGATCCACCGATGCGTTCTCGATGACCCTCAGCGTGTCGTTGATGAGGGCGTGGGGAGCGGCCACGTTCTCCTGCCCCTCCAGCTCCCTCAGGAGCGGGACGGTTCCCTCCATGCCCAGGGGCCGGAAGATGCGTGCCCGCACGAACGCTTCCCACGGCATGCCGCTGACGGCTTCCACCACCAGGCCGGCGGCCGCATACATGATGTTCTGGTAGATGAACGAGGCGCGCATGGAGTAGGCCGGCTCCACGAAGCGCAGTTTCCGCACGATGTCTTCGGTGGAGGCGTCCCGCTCATACCAGAGGTAGTCGGCGTTGCCCAGCCCCGCCCGGTGGGTGAGAAGGTCGCGAACCGTGACCTCCCGGGTCACCCATGGATCCTTCAACTCGAACCAGGGGAGGAAGCGGCGCACGGGATCGTCCCAGGCCAAACGCCCTTCGTCCACCAGTATCCCCAGCGCGGCGACGGTCATGGCCTTGGTCGTAGAGCCGATGGCGAACCGGGTGCGCTCGTCCACCGCCGCGTCGCCCCCCGCCACCTGCACTCCGTACCCCCGCGCAAAGACCAGATCGCCGTCCTTGACCACGGCGATGGCCAGACCCGGGGCCCGCCAGTCCGATACAGCCCGGCGTACGTAGGCGTCGAATTCGTCCCAGGATCCTGCCTGGGCGGAGAGGGTGGGAGGGGTCGCGAAAGCGAGTCCCAGCGCCACGATCAACCCAACGGCGCGCGCGCCTCGGCGCTGCACCCATCCCCTGCGCTCCCCCCGGGTTCCCGCGCACCCGTCTCTGCCGACGAGGCTTCCGTCCCGACGAATTCCGGAAGCGCATCCATGCTCCATCGCGTTCATGATGCCTCCAGGAGACGGCGGACCACAGCCTCCAGATCCTGGTCAGGGCCCACCCCGGTGTAGGCTACGGCGCCGGAGGCATCCACCGCCACCACCACGGCGGTGGTGGGCGCCCTGTAGGCCCGCACCGCCGCGCCCTGTGCATCCCACACGTAGGGGTACCCGGGATCGTGCTGGGCCAGGTGCCGCTTCACGCGGCGCACCGACTGGGATACGGCCACCGCCACGGCCACGATGTTCATCCGGTCGCCGTATTCCTTCTGAAGAGCGTCGAGTTTGGGTTGAAGCGCCTCGCACTGCTCGCACCACGTCGCCCAGAACTCGATGAGGGCAGGCTTGCCGGGCTCGATGAGATCCCGCAGGTCCATGGGGTTCCCGTCCAGATCTTCCACCGCGGCGGAGGGGGCGGGCGTGCCTACCGGGAGCCCCAGCTCCTGGGCGCCAGCGGGAACGGCAGAGGCCGCGGCCGTCGCGGCCGCCAGGATCGCCGTTGCAGCCGCCGTTCGGGTCGCCGCCAGGAAGCGCCTGCGCCGGGAGGCAGCGCCCGGACCGCCCGGACCGTCCGGACCGCCCGGACCGCCCACGGCGCGCGAACCGGCGGAAACGGCCTGGCACCCCGATTCGGGTGTCGCGTTGCGGTACCGCATGTCGGATGGATCGCTGGACATGGTTTCGTCGCTCATAGGTTATACCCGGCCTTCACGAAGTAATACTCGGCCATGATGAGGATGAGGATGGCGGCGATACGCTTTGCCCACACCATCCATGCGCCCGATCGGGGAAGGAGCGCCACCGTGCCCGAAAAGATCCCCACCACGATCAAAAGGGACGTCATCCCCAGGGAAAAGACAAGAAGATAGAAGAACCCCATGAGCCCCGCCTGGGTGGCGGCGACCCACGTCAGGACCACGGCGAAGGCCGGAGCGCCGCACGGCGCCGCCACCACACCCGACGCCGCTCCCATGACGAAGACGGCGGGGTAGGAACCGCCTTCCCGCCCGGCGGCCCATTCCATGAGGCGGCGGGGAACGGGCACCGGCACCACATCGAGCATCACCAGACCGAAGAAGAGAAGGAGATTGCCCACAGCCAGAAGGACCCATGGGTTGGCGCTCACCGTGCCAAAGAGGGTGCCCGTGAGGCCGGCTACGGCGCCCAGTAGAGCGTAGAGGAGTGCCATCCCCAGGGCATAGGTCAGGGTCAGCCCCACGGTCCTCCACCGGGTCTGGTTCTCGGTGGCCGTCCCGGCGATGACCGAGGCGGTGATGGGAATGAGGGGATACACGCACGGCGTGAGGCTGGTCAGCACCCCCGCTCCGAACAGGGTGACCAGCGCCAGGAAGGGATTCCGGGAAAGGGCGTCGCCGAGCCCTCCGGAGGCCCCGGCCTGCAGAACCGCTTCGAGTACACTCAGCATCCGGGGACCCGCACGGGCAAGGTGGGGCGTGGACCCATCCCTGGACGCCCGCCCCGGCGCGGCTCATGATGGGACAACAGGACGCACTCCATAGGTGTCTCTCGTTCAGTGGATCCCTCAAGGCCTCTTGCCGCCGCTACGTCCGGCGTCTGTCTTCCGGAGATGACATGATGCACCCGACCCGCACCCCTCGGCCACCCCTCCCTCCCTCCCCCGCTCCTCCCTTCGCCCGTCTTGCCCACCGCAGCGGATTCCGAAGCGCATTCGACGTCGCTGTCCGCACCGCGCTCCACTCCACCGTTCGCGCCGGCGTTCGCGCCGGACTCCTCCTGGCCTGCATGGCGGCCAGCCTGTCCGGCCCGGGAACCCTCGGCGCCCAGGACCGGCCGGCCGACTGGAATCCTCAGGAGGTGCTGGCCACCGAGCACTACACGCGCCCGCCTCAGGCCATCGCCGACGCCGTGCTGGCACCCCGCTACCGGAACGTCCTTCCCAGCAACATGGATTCCGAGGGCCGATGGTTCGTCCACGAGGTAAGCGACGGACTCGTGCCCATGGAGCGTTTCGGGCGGCCCTTCCACGACCTGGGTGGCAAGTTCATCGATTTCGCCGCGAATCGGGACCGCACCCTGACCGTCCGCAGCAACGCGGGCCTGGAGTTCATCTCGGCGGAGGACGGCTCCGTGACCCGGGTGCGTCTCCCGGACGGCACCAGGGTCTCCAACGCCAAATGGGCCCCTACGGGGGACCGCGTCGCCTTCTTCGGCCACACCCCCACGGCCACGTACCTGTACGTCGCCGGCACCGACGGGCGCGCCCGGCGCCTCTCCCGGCGGCCCGTCCTGGCCACCCTCTACACCGATTTCGACTGGTCCGACGACGGCCGGACCATCGCGGCGGTCTTCGTGCCTGCGAATCGTCCGCCCATGCCCCAGCCGCCCACCCTTCCCCCGGGTCCCCAGGTCAAGCTCACCGAGAACGGTGAGAATATGCTGCGGGTGTACAAAAGCCTTCTGGCCACGCCCTACGACAAGGATCTCCTCGAGTGGCACGTCACCGGGCAGGTGGGTCTCGTGGACGTGAACCGGCGTCGTGTGCGCGAGGTGGGCGCCCCCACCATGGTGCGCAACCTGGATCTGAGCCCCGACGGCGGCCACATTCTGATCGAGCGCATGGTACGTCCCTTCAGCTATATCGTCCCTGTGCGCCAGTTCGGCTCGGTGCACGAGATCTGGGACGCCGACGGCACAGTGCTCGCCACTGTGCGGACCGACGACGTAGACACGGGGATCCAGGGAGGTCCCCGCACCGGCGGGCCGGGGTTCTCCGGCTCGGGTTCCGTGGAGGGTCCCAGGAACATGGCATGGAGGTCCGACGGCGCGGGGCTCTTCTATCTGGAACGGGAACCGAAGCCCGAGGCGGATTCCACCGCCTCCGACGCGGCCCGCGACTCCCCGGCGGCGGGCGCCGACGAGGACGAGGAGGCCGCCCCCCGCAAGGACAGACTCGTGCTGTGGGCGCCGCCCTTCGGCGAGGAGGACCGATCCATCCTCTACGAACACAAGGGAAGCCTGGGCTGGGCCCGATTCGGGTCGGATCCCAACGTGGTCTTCGCCGCGGAGCGGAAGGGTCCCCGCGTGCACGAGTTCGCCATCTTCCTGGACAGCCCCCAGGAGGTCCACACCCTGGCCCGCTATAAAGCCGACGACGTGTACCGCCGACCGGGCACCCTCGTCGGCGTCGACCGCCGCTTCCCGCGCCCCTCCCGCTTTCGGCGACGGACGGCGGGAACGGGAGACGTGCTCCTCTCCGCCGACGGAACCGCCGCCTTCTACCAGGGGACCGAATACAACGAGGATCCCGAGGAGGTGGGGCCCAAGAGCTTCATCGACCGGGTGAACCTGACCACGGGTGAGAAGGAGCGCATCTACGAGAGCTCCAACGACGGCCTCTTCGAGCGTCCCCTGGCCGCTGTGGACCTGGAGGGCGGGGTCCTGGTGGTCTCCCGCGAAACGCCGACCCAGGTGCCCCAGGCCTACCGGAGAGAGGGGGGAGAGCTCACCCGGTTGACCCAGAACGTGGACTACACGCCGGACCTCACCCACGCGCCCCGCAAACACTTCAAGGTGGAGCGGCCCGACGGGTTCCGCTTCCAGGTCAACGTGACCCTCCCCGAGGGCTACCAGGAGGGAACCCCCCTGCCGGCGATGTTCTGGTTCTACCCCCGGGAGTACACCGACCAGGAGGACTATGACGAGTCCCTCTATACCTACAACAAGAACGCCTTTCCCAGCTTCGGCACCCGCTCCATCGAGTACCTGGTGCGCCTGGGATACGCCGTAGTGGAGCCTGACGCGCCCATCGTCGGGAAGGCCGGCCGCATGAACGACAACTACGAGCGGGACCTGCGCAACAATCTGGCCGCGGTCATCGACGCCCTGGACGATATGGGAATCATCGACCGCCACCGGCTGGGAATCGGAGGCCACTCCTACGGCGCCTTCTCCACGGTGAACGCCATGGTGCACACGCCTTTCTTCAAGGCGGGGATCGCCGGCGACGGGAACTACAACCGCACCCTCACGCCGCTTCACTTTCAGAGCGAGCGGCGCACCCTGTGGGAGGCACGGGAGGTGTACCTCTCCATGTCGCCCTTCCTGTATGCCGACGACCTGACGGGCGCCCTCCTCCTCTACCACGGGCTGCACGATCAGAACGTGGGAACCGATCCCATTCACTCGCCCAAGCTCTTCCACGCCCTGAACGGCCTCGGGAAGGAAGCGGCCATGTACCTGTATCCCTTCGAGGACCACGGCCCTGCGGCGAAAGAGACCCTCCTGGACCTGTGGGCGCGGTGGACGGCGTGGCTCGACACCCACCTCCTGGAGTCGGGGTCGGCCACGGGGATCCGAGTCTCTCCGGAGAGTACGTCGGGTATGCGCTGACACGGGCGCCGGGCGCACCCCTGGCCCCGCCCGCGGAAAAACGCCCTGGCGGCCTCCATTCTGGAAGGGAAAGGAGCATGGACCTATACTGGGTTCATGCTCCTTTCGTCTGCCCCCGTACACCGGATTCCATCCACCCGGGCCACTCGACTCCCCGGCGCCCTCGTTATGGCCATGAGTGCGTGGATCACCGCCTGCGGTGGAGTTCCGTCCATGCTGTCCGCCCCCCCGGCCGGGGAGATCCCCGCCCTGGCGGCGGCGGTCGCCAGGGATGCGAGCGACGTGGACGCGGTGATCCTGCTGGCCGCCGCGTATCGAGGAGAGGGCCGGCTGGATGATGCGGCCGAACTCCTGGCGCCCCTTCTCGCCGATCACCCCGAGCGCGCCGAGCTCCTGGCCATGGCCGGCGTCATCGCAGAGGACCGCGAGCGGTGGGTGGAGGCTCGCGACTACTTCGATGCCTTCCTGACTCACGTATCGTCGGGACCTCTGGCCGAGGAAGTGCGCGCGCACCGCGACGCCGTTCGACTCAGCGCGCTCCGCCAGGAAGTGCGCGACGCCCTGGCCCGGGAAGCGGAGCTGGCCGACACGCCTCCGGATCCTGCAGCGGTGGGGATCTTCCCCTTCGCCTACACCGGCACCGATCCGGCCTGGGAGCCCCTGCGCCTGGCCCTCGCCGACCTTCTCATCACGGATCTGAGTGTCACGGGGCGGTTGCGCGTCGTGGAGCGCGTCAAGATCCAGGAGTTCACCCGGGAGCTGGACCTGTCGGAGGCGGGCCTGGTGGATCCTTCCACTGCCGCCCGGTCGGGCCGCATTCTCGGGTCGGGCCACGTGGTACAGGGAAGCTTTGACGTCGCGGACGGCGAAACCATCGAGGTGGACGCCGCCGTGGTGGCCGCTCCGTCTCCCGACGCTCCGGGGGCCGGTGGAGAGCTGGAAGTGCATCCGGTTCGTCTCTCCAACCGCGTGGAGCGCCTCTTCGATCTCGAGCAGCAGATGGCGCTTTCCATCCATGATGCTCTGGGCGTGCAGTTGACCCCCGGCGAGCGTGAGCGTGTCACCGAGCGCGAGACGGAGAGCATTCAGGCCCTCCTCGCCTTCGGCCGGGGGCTGGAGGCTCTGGACCGGGGCAGCTTCCAGGAGGCGGAGGCCGCCTTCGCCGAGGCCCAGCGGCTCGACCCCTCCTTCGCCCTCGCCGCCCAGCGGCGGGAAACCGCCGCCAGCGCCCGGCGTGCCTCCCAGGATCGGACCCACATCCAGGGGACGGCCATGCGCCGGGCGCAGCGCCGCCGTGCGGTCCATGCGCTGCGTGGAGCCTCTGCTTCGACGCGCCGGCGACTCCTCCAGCGTTTGTCCAAGCGGAGGAGGGCGGTCCTGGCGGAGGTCCTCGGGCAGGATCGGGTGGGACAGACCATTCTCCTGGAACTCGTCTTCAAGGTTCCCGGAGGCGGCCCATGAAGCGCCGCACGGCCCGGCAGCGCGGGAGATCCCTCTGCAGAGGGGCGTCTCCCTTGGGAGTCGTCTTCGCCGGCTGTCTCCTCCCCCTGGTTCTCCTGGGGTCGGCAGCCCCCGGCACGGCCCAGATCTCCCGTCCGGCCGTGGGTGGAGGGACGCTCATTCAGGAATACCGCTTTTCCGACGCCGAAGCGGCGGGCATGCGGCAGTATCGCCTGGTCCTTACGCCCTTCTCCGCGTCCATCCCTTTGGGCTCACTCCTCACTGTCGACGCTTCGGGGGCGTGGGCGAAGGCCGCCGTCACCGGGCCCGAAGGAGGTACGGCCCGGCTCGCCGGTCCCGTGGACACCGACCTGGGGATCCGATTTTCGCTGGGGCGGGACCGGGCCGTGATCGGCGCCGGGCTGGTCCTGCCCACCGGCACCACCGAACTGACGCTGGAAGAAGCTGCCGTGGCCGGGGTCGTCGCTGCGGAACTTCTCCCCTTCGCCATCTCCACGTGGGGGACCGGCGGCGGGGTCGGGGGTGATCTTTCCCTGGCGTTCCAGGCGGGAGCGTGGGGCGTGGGCATCTCCGGGGGATACCAATCCTCCTCCGACTATGAACCCCTCACCGGCGAGAGCTTCACCTACCGCCCCGGATCCCAGGTACGGGCCCGCCTCGCTCTGGACCGGGAGGTGGGCGAGGCCGGTACCCTTTCCCTGCTGGCCGGTTTCCAGCGCTTTGGTGACGACGCCTGGGCGGGGTCCAACCTCTTCCGGTCGGGGGACCGTTTCGAGGTACTTCTCACCTATGCCTTTCCCCTCGCCGTACGCGGCAGCGGGCTCCTTTTCGGCGGTGTATACCACCGGGAGCACGGCTCTCTCCTCACCCAGGACCCGACGCTGGAAGGCGCCACCGACTCTCCCTCTCAGCAGCTCTTCGTGGCGGGGACCTCGTTCCGGGTTCCGGTGGGAAATCGTCTCCTCCTCCTCCCCGAGGCGGACGGGCGCGTCTTTCGCAGCGCCGACGGCGTCGGTCAGGGGTGGATCGCCTCCGCCGGCGGCTCCGCCGATCTTCGCCTCGCGGGCCAGGCGTTTTCCGCCCACCTCACCCTGAGCCCCTCGGCCCGGGTCCGTCTCGGACACATCGTGGTGCGGGAAGGCTCCGAATCCCGGCTCCTGGGATGGGAGGCGGGGCTGACACTGCGGGTGGAGGCCGGACGATGAAGCGTTACCTGCGCTTCCTCTTCCCCGGCGTCGCTGCCCTGCTCCCGGCCCTGGGCGCATGCGACAGCCTTCTCACCGACCCCGCTCCGCCCATCACCGAGGTGAGGATCCACTTCGCCGTGGAGGATGGGGCACGGGGTCGCACAGCCCGGGCTTTCGGTCGCGCCAACCGGGTGTTCCTGCGCCTGATCCGTCCCGACAGCGCCCAACGGGACACGGTGGTCGCCCTGGTCCGCCGGGATGGGCTGGCTCGAGCCCGGCTCGTACTCCACACGCGGGAGCGCACGCCGGCACTGGGCATCTACGCCCAGCTTCGCGCCGGACAACTGGGCCTTTTCGAGGGCAGGAAGGTCGTCCGGGTCGAGATCGGCGCCCCGACGGCCGCCGAGATCGATCTAGCGCCCATAGTGGCGGCCGTGCGAGCGGAGCGGAAGGCCCTCCTCCTGACGCAGGGCGATACCCTCTCGCTCCACGCCGCGGCGCTCTTCGCCACCGGCGATACGGTGGAAACGGCGGCACCGGTGTGGAGTTCCGAGGATCCCGCCGTCGTGGCCGTCAGCAGGGGTGGCCTCGTCCGCGCCCGCAAGCCCGGCGACGTCCGCCTCCTCGTGTTCTACCGCGAGGTCGGGGACACGGTACGGGTGCGGGTGCAGCCGCGCGGCTAGGAGCCTGGGGGGTGACCTGCGTGTGCGGCCCATCCCCCGAGAGCGTGTCCCGGGTGC
>JBHHWB010000018.1:0-47647 GCA_046756305.1 Gemmatimonadota bacterium | reverse complement strand
GGCCCCGGAAGCAGCCGCCGGGACCACCGACGACAGCGCCCCCGCCTCCCCCTGCGCAGAGGTGGTCCTCACCGCGGTGGACTCGGTGGTGGCCGAATACCGCCTCGCCTCTCTGCGGGCCGGCTGGCCCTTCGTCCCGGCCGGCACCGAGCCGCCGGAGTTCCAGCCTCGTAACCGGGTGGAGGAGCTGGCCCTGGAGCTTTTCAACGGAGAGCTGGTCTGGCTTGAGGCCATGAACGAGCTGGGCGCCTACTACGAGGAGCGCGGCGAACTGGAGCGTGCCCTGGAGGTGGCGTGTGCCATGGCCGACGAGATGATCCAGTCGCCTTATCCCCTCCTGGCGGCCGGGCGCCTTCTCACCGCCCTCGGCCGGTACGAAGAGGCGGCCGGGATCTTCCAGCAAGCCAATGCCCGCGAGCCCACCGCCTATGGGTTTTTCATGCTGGGCGTCTCCCTCCTTCACCTGGGCGACACCGCCGGGGCCGAGACGGCGCTCCGGCGGGCGGTCATTCTGGGTCCAAGCGATTCCCGCCCGCGACGGCTCCTGGACGCCCTGCGCGCTCTGGGTCCGGACCATCCGGAGCTGGAGGCCCTTCTCGCGGAGCTGCAGGCGAGCGGAAGCCGGTGACAGGGCGGGGGGAACGGCGGCGGAGTGGGACAGAGCAGCAGGGGGCGGGAATGAGTCGAGGAGCACCGCGGGGGCGACATGAGTGACGGACCCGGGAGCATGGCCGACATCACCATCATTGGCGGGGGCATCGTCGGGCTTGCCACGGCCCACGCGCTGGCCCGGGACGGTCACGGCGGCCGCATTCGCGTCCTGGAGAAGGAGGCCGAACCGGCCCGACACCAGAGCACCCACAACAGCGGCGTCCTCCACGCCGGGCTTCAGTACACGCCGGGGTCCGAGAAAGCGCGGCTGGCCCGGGAGGGCATCCGGCGCATGACGTCCTTCTGCGCCGAACACGGCATCCCCCACGAGATCTGTGGAAAGCTCGTGGTGGCCACCCGCCGGGAGGAGATGGGTCGCCTCGACGCCATGCTGGAGCGGGGGAGGCGCAACGGACTCCAGGGACTGCGCCGCATGAGCGCCGAGGAAGCGCGGGAGATCGAGCCCCACGTCTCGTGCGTGGGCGCCATCCTGGTTCCTGAGGAGGGCATCGTGGACTACGAGGCGGTGTGCCGGACGCTTGTCCGCCTCAACGACGACGACAGTGTGGACCTCCGCACCTCCGCCCGGGTCCGCAAGCTGATCCGAGAGAGCGGGCGGTGGCGCATCGTTACCCCCGCGGGGGAGTTCTGCAGCCGGGTCATCGTGAACTGCGCCGGCCTCCACGCGGACCGGGTGGCCCGCATGGCCGGCGAGATTCCGCCGTGTCGCATCGTACCCTTCCGCGGAGAATACCAGCGTCTCCGTCCCGCACGGGAGTTCCTGGTCCGAAAACTTATCTATCCCCTTCCCGAACCCGGTTTTCCCTTTCTCGGCGTGCATTTTACCCGCCGCATCGCAGGGGGTGTGGACGCCGGGCCCAACGCCGTCCTCGCCTTCGCCCGCGAGGGGTACACCCTGGGCACCGTCTCTCCCGGCGACCTTGCCGAAGCCCTCACCTACCCGGGCCTGTGGCGCTTCATCGGCGGACATCGCCGCATGGTGGCCCGGGAGCTGCACCAGTCCATGAGCCGCCGGGCTTTCCTGCAGGCGCTGCGCCGCCTGGTTCCTGAGATCCGCCGGAGCGACCTGGTCCCGGGAGGCTCAGGCGTGCGCGCCCAGGCCATGCTGCCCTCCGGCGAGTTCGTCCACGACTTTCTCTGGCAGGAGGGACCCGGCGCGGTCCATGTGCTCAACGCCCCCAGTCCGGCGGCCACGGCGTCTCTCGCCATCGGAAGGGAGATCGCCCGCCGGGCGCGGAACCTCCGGGTGGACGGGGGTTAGCAGGGGGATCAATTCTCTTCACCGAGGGCAGGACACATCATGGCGCAGGGCAAGGTTGAAAAAGGCGACACCGTCCAGATTCATTACACCGGCAAGCTGGACGACGGCACCGTCTTCGACACATCCGAGGGGCGCGACCCCATCGAGTTCAAGGTCGGGGGCGGCGAGGTCATCGCCGGATTCGACGCGGCGGTCGAGGGCATGACCCCAGGCGAGGAGAAGTCCTTCACCGTGCCCGCCACCGAGGCCTACGGTCCCGTCATGGAGGAACTGGTCCTGACCGTCCCCAAGGACCAGCTTCCCGATGGGCTCGAACCTCAGCCGGGGCAGATGCTTCAGATGCAGACCCCCCAGGGCCAGGTTTTCCAGGTGACGGTGGTGGAGGTGCGCGACGACGAACTCGTCCTCGATGCCAACCATCCCCTGGCGGGCAAGGATCTGACCTTCGACATCAAGGTGGTGGGCGGCGCGGAGTAAGGGCGCCGCTATCGCCCGAAGGGCATCCCCGGGAAGGCGCCCCCCATGCCGGGGAAGCCGCCGCCTCCCGTCATTCCCTTCATCCGTTTCATGAACTTCTCCATCTCCTTGAACTGCTTGAGGAGACGGTTCACCTCCGAGACAGGACGCCCGCTTCCCCTGGCGATGCGCGCACGGCGGGAAGCGTTGAGGATCTCGGGACGGCGTCGCTCTTCCGGCGTCATGGAGAGGATGATGGCTTCCACGTGCTTCATGCGTTTGGGGTCCATGTTGGCCGCGGGAATCTTCAGCTTACCCGCGCCGGGAATCAGCTTGAGGAGTTGCTCCAGCGGACCCATCTTCTGAACCTGGCGCATAGCCACCAGGAAGTCCTCCAGAGTGAAGCGCCCCTTCCCCAGGACCTTCTGCTGGAGCTTCTCCTGTTCTTCCTGGTCCACCGCCCGCTGGGCCCGCTCCACCAGCCCCACCACGTCGCCCATCTGCAGGATGCGCCCGGCCAGACGCTGAGGGTCGGCCGAGTCCAGATCGTCCATCCCCTCGCCCACGCCCACGAACTTGATGGGCTTGCCGGTGACGCTGCGGATGGAAAGCGCCGCGCCGCCCCGGGCGTCTCCGTCCATCTTGGTGAGCACCACGCCGGTGATGCCCAGCGCTTCGTCGAAGCCCTGGGCGATGCGGACCGCTTCCTGGCCCGTCATGGCGTCGGCGACCAGGAGGATCTCGTTGGGCTTCACTGCGTCCCGGATGCGTCCCAGCTCCTCCATGAGCGCCTCGTCGATCTGGAGGCGGCCGGCGGTGTCGACGATGAGCACCGAGCGGCCCCGGGCCCGGGCTTCCTCCCGGGCGGCCACGGCCGTGGCCACGGGGTCTCCCTCGAACTCGCCGGCCACCACGGGAACGTCGATCTGGCGCCCCAGGGTCTGGAGCTGTTCGATGGCGGCGGGGCGCTGAAGGTCGCAGGCCGCCAGCATGGGCTGGCGCCCGCCATGGATCATGCGCCGGGCCAACTTGGCGCTGGTGGTGGTCTTTCCCGAACCCTGTAGTCCCACCATGAGGATGACGGTGGGGGGAGAGGTGGCCCAGTTCATCCCCGGGCGCTCGTCGCCAAGGAGGTGAGCAAGCTCGTCGTGAACGATCTTCACGATCTGCTGTCCCGGAGAGATGGCCTTGAGAACCGCCTCTCCCAGCGCCTTCTCCTCGACCCGGGAGAGAAACTCCCGGGTGACCTTGAAGTTGACATCGGCCTCGAGAAGGACGCGTCGGATCTCCCGCAGCCCTTCCCGGATCATGGGCTCGGTAAGAACGCCCCGCTGCCGTAGACGGCTCAGGGCGGTATCGAGTTTCTGGCTCAGTTCTTCGAACAAACCACTTTCTCCCCTTCAGGGATCATGTGTATCTCTGGCGAATCAGCCCTCGAGACGCGCCGGAAGCCACGAAAGCTAGTCGCAGGGGAAGGGAAGCTCCAGACGGGTTGAACGGGGGCCGCGTCGGCCGGCGGCGTCCGCAGCGCAGAGATGCGTCCGCACCCTCACCAGCGCGGGGCGTCACCGGCTCCAGATGAGAATGACCCCGCACCCGGCGCCCGTCCCGGTGTAGCGGATGGGCAGCTCCGCCTCGCTCCGGTAGATCTCCATTCCCAGGACGCGGGAAGGGGAAGCGATGTCGTCCAGGTATTCAAGATTGGCCCCCGTGCGGAGCCCACCTCCCGCCGGTCCTGCACGCCGGACCCGGGTTCCGTCCAGATAGACGGCAGGAAGGCAACCGTTGGTCAGGGTGACCCGGACGCGCTGGCTGATCTGACCGGGAAGGGCGACGACCTTGATTCCCGGTCGATTCTTCAGGAAGTCGGAGAGGGTGGTGCCGCCCCGGGCGTTCAGGTCGTCCCGGTCCAGGAAGACCCCCGAGCCCTCCTGGCGGCGCTGATAGAATCCTACCTCCTCCAACGCCGGGATACGAGGCTCCACCGTCACCACGACCCCGTCCGTCTCCATGGCCGGCCGGGGAAGCTGCACCTCCAGATGGTTATCGCGTCCACTGAGAACCTCCACCGTGTCCCGGAGGGGGACGAATCCCTCTGCCGAAACGGAAAGGAGGTAGCGCCCGGAGGGCACCGCGCCCAGACGGAAGTTTCCGCTCTCATCGCTGACGGCCGGTGGAAGTTCCACGGTCCCGGCGTCGGGGGCCGCGGAGGTGACCGCGACCCGCGCCCCGGACACGGCCCTCCCGTCCCGCCACGCTACGACGCGGCCGTTTACCCGGGTGGGTTCTCCCATGAGGATGACCAGGTCCTCACGACGCACCGGGTCCTCATCAGAGATGCGTAGTGTATCCGCCATCGCGTTGAAGGGACCCCATCGGGCCGAGAGCTGAACTCTCGTGTTGCGGGGAACGGCACACGCCCGGTAGTAGCCGTCCGCGTCGGTCATGGCCACGACACCCTTGCCCTGGGAGCTGACGCGGTACATCCATCGCATCTCCGCCCCTGCCGCCGCCCCCTCCCCCGTTTTCCTGCCGTCGGACCGGGCGCTGAATCCGGTCTTCTCCCACTCGATGAGGACCTGGACTCCGGAAACGGGCTCACCCGTGTCGGAATCGGTGACGCGTCCCACCAGGACGGCCGAGCGCTCGGGACGCTCGCCCTCCTCTTCCCGGCAGGAAAGAGCGAGGAGCGTGGCCGTGGAAGGGAGCGTGAGCTGCACGGAGGTCACGCGCCCCTTCTCCCCTTCCACCGGCGCGGGGGGCGGCACGTAACCCCAGGCGTCCAGCTCCGGATGACTGAAGGCCACCTCATAGCGACCGGGAACCAGCTCCGTGAAGCGGAATGCCCCGTCGCTCCCCGTCACCACCGTGTCGGCCGTGCCCACCAGGGCGACGCGGGCTCCGGCCACGGGGTCGGCGCCTTCTTCGAGGAGGATCACCCCCTCCACGGTGGCGGTTCCGGCGGTCAAGACTACCTCCCCCCCCGGTCGCTGAGCGCGCAGAATGGTCCCGCCCTCCTCCCGGAATCCGACCTGAACCACCCTGCGCACACCGGTGACGTCCACGTAGGCGCCGAGCCAGGGCATGCGGATCTTCCACTCGGGGATGACCCACGTCCCGTTGGGAAGACGCTGGAACCTCACCTCTCCGCCCACGTCATGGAGGTCGGCCACGGTGGGGATGTTTTCGTACCAGAAGTCCAGGCGGACCAGCTCCCAACGCTCGGGATCGAGCCAAAGGGTACCGCTGATGTCGGGTACCCGGCGCCCCCGCACCGGCTGGAAGGAAAGCCCGAGCAGTCCCGCGTTCTCCCCCTGCCCGGCGCGAAGACGCATGCAGTGGGTGTCCAGGAATATGTCGGAGAGGAGGACGGCGGCGTCGGGGGCGAAGTAGAGATCCCCCGGCTTGCCGTCCTTCGGTTCCTGGATGAAACCGTTCTCCATGAGATCCTCGGCGGGGCGGCTCGCGTAGGGGCTCGCCAGGTAGAGGGTGGCCCGGCGGCTGGCCTGGCGCACCACCTTGCCCGTCTTTTCCTCCACGTCCCGGGAATAACGGCGCACCCGGTATCGGTAGATGCCCCGTTCTTCCGTCCAGCGGGCAGCCTCCAGAGCCTTGCGCACCTCGCCCCATACCTGGGCCACCGCCTCCCCTTCTTCGGGCCGGATCCGGCAGCGCTCCTCCCCCTCCACGCTGAGCCCTTGGAGCTGGATGGCCACCTGCTCCATGGGCAACTCCAGCGTGGTGGCCCGATCCGATACCACCGTCACGTCGTCTCGGAAGATGGACCCGTATCCGATCATCTCCGCCCGCACCGCGTAGCTTCCGGGAGCGAGGCCGGCGAAGAGGAAAAGGCCGCGGGCGTCGGTAAGGGCGCTGGCGATCTGCTCCCCCGCTCCGCTTTCCACGGCCACGAGGACACCCTGGACGGGTCGGCCGCTCACGGCGTCGTGGACCCGCACCAGAAGGTCCTGGGCGGAAATGCGCGAGGGAGCCGCGTAGGACAACGCGAGCCCCATGAGGAGGAGCGCGGCCGGACGAATGCGTGTCATACTTCGGTATATCCGCAGGACCAGGGGTTTGTTACTGTCGTTTCCGGCGGGAGGCGCGCGCCGGCGCGCCTCCGAGTGTGGTGCAGCCGACGTCCGGCGGACATCGGCTGCACCACACTATACCTGGATGATCTGGCTCCGGCGGGTCCCCACGCTGACCCAGAGCACCGGCGCTCCGGTAAGCTCCTCGATGCGGTCCAGATAGGCCCGGGCGTTGCGGGGAAGGTCCTCGAGGCGCCGGGCTTCGGTGGTGGGCGCCTCCCACCCCGGCATCTTCTCGTAGACGGGTTCCACCCCGCCCAGGGACCAGGTGTCGGCGGGAAAATCCTCCACTACACTTCCGTCGGGCATACGGTACGCCGTCGCCACGGCGAGCTCGGGAAGGGTGTCCAGAACGTCCAGCTTGGTCACAGCCAGCCCGGTGAGGCCGTTGACCTGAGCCGCGAAACGCGAGATCACCGAGTCGAACCATCCGCACCGGCGGGGCCGCCCCGTGGTGGCGCCGAACTCCCCGCCGAGCCCCCGCATGTGCTCATCCATTTCCGGCTCGAAGGCCGTGGGCAGCGGGCCCTCCCCCACCCGGGTGATGTAGGCCTTCACGACCCCCACCACGTCATCAATGACGGTGGGACCGATCCCCGCGCCGATGGCCGCACCCGCCGCCGTGGTGTTGGAAGAGGTCACGAAGGGGTAGGTGCCATGGTCCAGATCCAGGACCGTGCCCTGGGCGCCCTCCAGCAGCACCCGCTTCCCGTTCTTCAGCGCCCGGCTGATCTCCGGGCCCGTGTCGGTGGCCAGCTCCAGAAGGCGCGGCCCCAGGGCTTCCGCCTCCTCCATGGCCCGGAACAGAGTCTCGTCGGGGGCCCTCCCCAGTCGTTTCAGGCGCTGCTACACGCGCTCCATGGCTGCGGTGACGCGCTTGCGGTAGCGCTCCGGGTTGCCCAGATCCACGACCCGCACGCCCCGGCGCCCCGCCTTGTCCTCGTAGGCCGGCCCGATGCCCCGGCCGGTGGTTCCGATCTTCTCGGCCGACGAATCCTCCGACGCCTGATCGAGGAGACGGTGGTAGGGGAGAAGAAGGTGCGCCCTCCGGCTCACCCCCACCCGCCCCTCCAGGTCGATGTCCCGTGACGCCAGGGCGTCGTATTCCTCGAAGAACTGGAGGATGTCGAGAACCACACCGTTGCCGAGCAGGCACCGCCTTCCCTCATGGAGGATCCCCGACGGAATCTGGTGGAGGACGAACTCTTCATCCCCCACGTGAACCGTGTGGCCTGCGTTGGCGCCCCCCTGGTAGCGGGCGACGATGTCCACCCCTTCGGCAAGGACATCCACGATCTTTCCCTTCCCCTCATCGCCCCACTGGCACCCCACCACCACGGTGCACGCTCCGAACTTGGACATGGCTCTCTCGCGCATGAAAAAAGGTCCGCTCCCCGCGTGGGGGGCGGACCTCGGTTGGCTCCCGCATCCTTTGAGAAAAGCTAGGCCTGGGGCGCGGGGGCGTCAACGCCGCAGAAGGGCGACGACGCCGGAGCGAATCACCCCCTGGCAGGGACGACCCCCACGCCAGCCATGCGGATGATCTCGCGGGTCTCGTCGGGGCGGACCACCTCCAGCAGTCCGGCAAAGCCGTTGCCGTCCTCCTGGACCCAGATCTCCTGGGGGTTCGCGATGCGGTGATCGCCGCCCTCGAAGGCGAACTCCAGGGAATCCTTGTGCCGGTCATAGGTGATGCCCAGCACCCTGGCCTGCTTCACGCCGATCTGGTCGCCCAGATCCGGGGACACCACCTCCACCTCCGCCGCCTCGGGGTTCGCGTCCGTGAGGAAGTTCTTTGTGAACGCCTCGAAATATTCGAACCAACGATCCTTGGGAAGCTGCTTCAGCACTGCCATGGTCCAGATCCTCCTGTATCGTCGTTCGCGTCCTGATCCACCGGGCTGCGGTGCGGGCGCGCCGGGCACGCCCGTGACACCCGCGTCCCGACTATTGGTATGACGTCAGGCGCGCCGAAGTTCCTCCACAATGCGCTCCACCTCGGCCCGCCGGTCGGGCCCCGGAGGCAGGAGGGGCATGCGGGGCGAGCCGCCCTTCAGGCCCAGGAGATCCAGGGCCGCCTTGATGCCCGGAACGCCCATGCCCGCCACGATGCCGGTATGCACCGGTGCGATGCGCTCCTGCAGCGTCCGGGCCTCCTCCATTCGGCCTTTCCGAAAGATCCGGGCAACGCCGACGGCTTCTTCGGGAGCCAGAAGCCCCACGGCGACGATCCCCCCCACCGCCCCCGCCTCCATGGCCGGAAGCAGTGCGGCTCCGCTTCCTACCAGCACCTGAAAGCCGGAAGCGCACGCCGACACCAGCTCCCGTACCAACTCCACGCTGCCCCGGGAGTCCTTGATCCCCACGATGTTCTCGTGTCGAGACAGCTCCGCCACCAGGCCGGTGGGCAGGTCCAGGGTGCTCATGCGCAGCGGCACCTGGTAGATCACCACCGGAATCGGCGACACGTCGGCTACGGCTCGGTAGTGTGCGCTGAGCGCCTCGGGCGTCATGGCCCCGCGGTAGTAGGCCGGAGGTTTGACGAGAACGGCGTCGGCGCCCAGGTCGGCGGCGACCTGAACCCGGCGCGCCGTCTGTCGCGTGGATTCCGCGCCCGCCCCCATGATGACCAGACCGCGCCCGCCCACCGTCTTCACGGCCGTTCCCAGGAGCATGCGCCGCTCCTCTTCCTCCAGAAAGACCGCCTCCCCCGTCGAGCCGGCGACAAGGACGCCCTGCAGAGGCGCGGAAAACCACGCCTCCAGGTTGTCGCGGAAAGACTCCAGGTCCACGTCGCCTGTAGCGCCGTCGAAAGGCGTGGTGACAGGAAGAAAGACGCCGCCGAGATCGGGAGTCACGTGTCAGCTCCCGCCGAAGAGTTGGCTCATCTCGTCCGCCATTCCCTGCTGCCCACCGCCCTGGGCCGCGTTGGGATCGTTGAACATGTTCATCTTCAGGTCGAAGTCCGCCGGATTGTTGGCCGCCGCCTTGGCCACCTCGAAGTCCACCACCCCGGTCTTCACCAGATCCATGAGGTGCTGGTCGAAAGACTGGGATCCGTAGTGGTCCTTCCCTTCTTCGATGAGATCATGGATCTCGTCCAGGCGATTGGGATCCTGGATGCAGTCCCGGATGGTGGCAGTCACCGGCATGATCTCCATGGCGGCGACCCGTCCGCCCGCCTTCTTGCGCACCAGGCGCTGAGAGATGACGGCCTGCAACGACTCGGCGAGGCGGATGCGGATCATCTCCTGCTCCTCCGGGGAGAAGACGGCGATGATTCGGGAGATGGTCTGTACGGCGTTCTTGGTGTGCAGCGTGGAGATGACCAGGTGTCCGGTCTCGGCGGCCTTCAGCGCCGTCTCGATGGTGATCTTGTCCCGCATCTCGCCGATGAGGATCACATCGGGGTCCTGGCGCAGAACGGCCCGCAGGCCAGTGACGAACGACTCCGTGTCGGTGCCCACATCCCGCTGGGTGATGGACGACATGTTGTCGCGGTGGAGGAACTCGATGGGGTTTTCCA
The DNA here is from genome assembly GCA_046756305.1 of Gemmatimonadota bacterium. GTDB lineage: Bacteria > Gemmatimonadota > Gemmatimonadetes > Longimicrobiales > Gaopeijiaceae > JBHHWB01. Next base: position 37,641 of record JBHHWB010000018.1, on the reverse strand, counting down.
ACGTGACGATGTGAAGGCGCTTGTGCTGGTTCATGTAGTTGATCATGGCGGCCATGGTGGAGCTCTTACCCGAGCCCGTGACACCGGTCACCAGAATCATTCCCCGCTCGTGGTCGGCGATGGTCTGAATCACCGGCGGGAGCCCCAGATCCTCGATGGTGGGGATCTCGATGGGGATCACCCGCATGACGATCATGGGAGATCCCCGCTGCTTCATGATGTTCACACGGAAGCGCCCGATGCCGGGGATACCCCAGGAACAGTCGTAGTCCAGGAGCTTGTCGAAGTTCTCCCGGTCCGCCTCGTGAGGGATGAGTTTGAGAGCGATCCCCCTCACCTGGTCCGGAGAGAGCTTCTGCTGGGTCAGGGGCTGAAGGTTTCCGTCGATCCGCGCCCGGATCACATCCCCCGATTTGATATGGATATCGCTGGCGCCCCGTTCGATGGCGGCCTTGAAGAGTTCCTGCATGGGTCGTCTCCTTCGCGGTCCGAGTCCGATGGATTCAAGATAGTCGGCCCGCGCCCGGTGCGCGACGAAAGCGTCCCGCGCGGCCCGCTGGACTACTCGGACAGGCTCCAACTAAGGAGCCGGAGTCTCCTCTCCGGCGCGCGCCTCGTAGCGGTCTTCCAGGATCCCGAGGGGGATGAGCACCACGAGCACCAGGGCCGAAGCCCCCACGGCCTCGACATAGGCGCCGCTTCCCACGGCGATGCCGATGGCGGCCACCACCCACATGGTGGCGGCGGTGGTGAGTCCCGTAACGCTCCCGCGGGACTGAAGGATGGTGCCGGCACCCAGGAAGCCGATGCCCGACACGATCTGGGCCGCGATGCGAGCGGGGTCGGAGCCGCCCCCGCCGGCGGCGGCCATACTCATCCCCACGTAGGTGAGGAGCGCCGCGCCCACACAGATGAGGATGTTGGTCCGCAGGCCCGCCGGCTTGCGGGAACGCTCCCGCTCCCAGCCGATGGCTCCCCCCAACACCACGGCCAGGATGAGGCGGCCCAAAAGGTCGAGATGAAGCTCGGGGTGGGCCGCGGCGAATGTCGAGAACCACGATGCCACTGCGTCCATCGGTACCTACCTCCCGGGCGCGGGGTCTTACTCTTGGTCACCCTCCAGGAGAAGGGGGGCCTTTCGCCAGTCCAGGCCCATGCGGTCGCGCACCTCGGCCAGCGTCTGTGACGCCAGGGCCCGCGCCTGTTCGGCCCCGTGCTCCAGGATGTCCCGCACCTTCCCGGGGTGACTCCTGTAATAGGCGGCCCGGTCCCTGAAGGGCGCAAACGCATCGGCGATGTTGTCGGCCAGGATGCGCTTGCAGTCCACGCACCCGATCTCGGCCCCCCGGCACCTGCGGGCGATCTCCTCGCGGGTCTCCTCGTCGGTGAAGAAGCCGTGAAGCGCGAAGACGTTGCAGATCTCCGGGCGCCCCGGGTCCGATCTACGCACCCGCTGGGGGTCGGTGACGGCGGTGCGCACCCGCGCCCACACCTCCTCCGGCTCGGCCAGGATTCCCACCGTGTTGTTCAGCGATTTGCTCATCTTGGCGTCGCCGTCCAGCCCCAGGATCTTCCCGGCGGTGCCGATGATGGCCTCGGGCTCAGGGAAGGTTTCGCCGTATGCGGCGTTGAACTTGCGCGCGATCTCACGGGTGAGCTCCAGGTGCTGGCGCTGGTCCTCCCCCACCGGAACGGCCTCGGCCTTGTACACCAGAATGTCGGCCGCCTGCAGAATGGGGTAGTTGAGGATCCCCGCCGGCACCGACTCGAAGCGCTGGGACTTGTCCTTGTACTGGGTCATGCGCTCCAGGTCGCCCACCGGCGTCACCGCGTTGAAGAGCCAGGCGAGCTCCGTATGCTCGTGGACATCGGACTGGACGAAGATGATGGAGCGCTCGGGATCGAGTCCCACGGCCAGGAAGCTCACCGCCAGATCGAAGACGTTGGCAGGCATCTCCCTGGGGTCGCCCCCGGCGGTGATGGCGTGGTCGTCCACGATGCACCAGATGCAGTCGTAGTCGTCCTGCATCTCCACCCAGCGCTTCAGGGCGCCGAGATAATTCCCGAGGTGAGCCTCACCCGAAGGCTGCATCCCGCTGAACACACGCTTCTTCACCGGCATCTCTCGTTGATGGGAAACCGAAAGGCCTGCTAAGTTAACAACTCGCCCCCGCCATGGGACCACCCCGCTTCGGCCCGACCCCAATCCGACTCCACACGGCCCATCCGTGAACGAACTCGTCCGTACCGCCCTCCTTGCGGCGGAAGCCGCCGTCGCCGTCCACCGACGCGATTGGGGCAAGATCGTCCTGGAGGGAGCCTCGGAGAAGGCTCGGGCCGATTACGTATCGCGCACCGACGTGGACGCCCAGGCGGCGGCCCTCTCGGTGATCCGCAACCGCCACCCCGGCCACGCCATCCTGGCCGAGGAGGACGAAGCCCCCCTGGCGGAGCGAATCTCCGGGTGGGACGGCTCCCCCCTCTGGGTGGTAGACCCACTCGACGGCACCGCCAACTTCCTCCACGGGCACCCCCACTACGCCGCGTCGGTTGCGGTGGCCGAAGAGGGCAGACCCCTGGCCGGCGCCGTGGTGTGCGGCTCCACCGGCGAGCGGTGGTACGCCGCCCGGGGAGAGGGAGCCTTCAAGGGCGGACGCCGCATCCGCGTCTCGCCCCCGCGCCCGCTCCGGGACGCACTGGTGGGAACCGGGTTCCCCTTCAAGCTCCTGGGGGTCCTCCCCGAGTACCTGGGCCAGCTGGACCGGGTGCTGCGCAACTCCTCGGGCGTGCGCAGGAACGGATCTGCGGCGCTGGACCTCTGCTTCCTGGCCCAGGGATCGCTGGACGCCTTCTGGGAAGCCATCCTCATGCCGTGGGACTTCGCCGCCGGGTGGCTCCTGGTGGAGGAAGCGGGCGGCGTCCTCACCCGCCCCGATGGAACCTCTCTGGCACTGGAAGAAGGCCCGGTGACCGGCGCGAACACGCCGGAGCTCGCCGCAGCGCTGCGGGCGGCGCTGGCCGGTGCCTGAGACAGGGCGAAAAGGGTAAGGAGGGGCCCCCTGAAAGCGCTTCAGCGCCCCCGCTTCGTCCAGATGATGATGGCACCGCACCGGCCGTCCGAACCGGAGAACTCCGCCGGCACCGAAGCCGTACTGCGATAGATCTCCACCAAATCGATCTCGCTGGAAGCGACCATGTTGATATCGAATCCCCCGTCGCGGATCTTGAGGCCGTCGATCCAGACGGTGGGCGGCAACACCCTCCGGCTCAGGTCGGTGCACCCGCGGAAGGTCACCATTCCCCGTCCCCCGGGGGCTTCCCTCACCTTGACCCCCGGCAGGCCGCGCAGCATCTGACTCAGGCGCGGGTAGCCGCGCATCTTGAAGTCCTCCCGCGTGAAGAAGATCCCCCCGTGCTCGCCGGCCATGCGGAACTGGACGTCGCGCATCTTCCTGAACCATGCCCGACTCCGAACTGTGACCTCGAGTCCCTCCAGGGGGATGGCCTTGGGATCCATCTTCACCCGGATGTCGTAGGCCTTTCCACCCTGGACCACCAGGTCCTTCTCCAGCGTCGCGTAGCCGATGTGCTGGATGGTCATGTGGTACCGCCCAGGAGGCACGTCGTCGAGCCAGAAGAAGCCGCGAATACCGGAAAGGGCCACCCGGGAGCCCGGCTCCAGACGTATCTCCACCCCTTCCACGGGACGTCCCGTCTCCTCTTCCACGATCCTACCCACCAGCCCCGCCGTCGTCTCCCCCACCGCGGCGGTGGTGTCCGTGATCTCCACTCGCCTCTCGAGCCGGCGCAGGGGAAGGAGGAGCGACTGCTTGGCGCCGGAGGTCAGCTGGATGACACTGGACAATGTGGTGACATAGCCGGGATACTCGGCCGCGACCGTATACGTACCGTCGGCAGGAGCCGAAAGGCGAAAACGCCCCAGCTTGTCGGTGGCTGTGGAATCCACTGAAGCGAGAGAGGCGTCCAGGAGACGCACCCGCACGCCGGCCACCGGGTTCTTCTGTACGTCGTCGAAGATCATCCCCTCGACGACCTGGGCCGAAAGAGCCCGGGGCATGACGAAAAGAACCAGCAGGAAGGGAACCAGGGCCGCGGTCCACCGCAGCCGTCGCATCCGCTTTGACACCATGGCGGTTACCCCTGTCCTCGAGAACTTCACAACACCCGTCGTCGGTGGAAAACTATCACGGATTACTTCACGAAGAAGCCGGCGGACGGGAGCGTTCCCGACCGCCGGCTCGCACGACGCCGTGAGGCGCCGGGATCCAAGGCGTGCCCTCTTCGGATCAGCCTTTCCCGAGCGCGCCTCGGGCGCCGCAACGCCAGGGCGTTACTTCGAGAGCTTCTTGACCTCGATCTTGCGGCCCTTGGCCTCAGGCACCTTGGGCAGATGGATCTCCAGGACGCCGTTCTCGTAGGTGGCCTGGATGTCCTCGGCCTTCACGGTGCGAGGCAGGGTGAAGCTCCGCTGGAAGGATCCGAAACGACGCTCCCACAGGTGATAGCGCCGCTCCTCATCACCCTCGGTGCGCTCCTCGGTCTTCTCGCCGGAGATGGTGAGGACGTTGTTCTCCAGCTCCACGGAGATGTCCTCTTCCTCCATGCCGGGAATCTCGGCGGTGAGGATCAGCTCATCCTTGGTCTCCGCCACGTTCACGAGGGGCATCCAGGTGCTCTCGCCGGCTCCGCTCAGGGTGGGATCCTCGAAGAAGCGCGCCAGACGGCTGGAAACCTCCTCCAGGTCCCGCCAGGGGGAAACCGGGTTCCGGAAGGTGTACCGGGTCAGCGTCATCGTTGCCTCCTATGGTTTCAGGTTCCATACGGGGGGCGGGCGCCTTCGGAGCCCGTCCGCATGTGCGTCACTTGCGTGATCCGCTCCTGTTGCATGGCAACGGACGTGCCAGGAGTCGGGCGGAAAAAACCTGCCAAAGTGAACGCACGAGAGGGGTGTGCGCCGCGGGAAACTGTCACCCTGACCCCGGCCGCCGGGGAGGCACTGCCGTTCAGGCAGAGCGGTCCCGCGCCAGGAGGGCGGCGCCCAGAGCCGGGTCGGGCTCCACGGATCGGATCTGGAAGCGAAGCCGCCGCAGGGCCTCTTCCACCGGCGTACGCAGCGGCCGGCCCGGACGCAGGAGCCCGCCCGCCAGAGCCACACGGATGCGGCCCGACGGAGCCCCCAGAGCCCGCAGGACCGCCGTCACCAGATCGGTGAGATCCCGCACCGCCGCGGCCACGATGGAGCGCGCGGCGTCATCACCGGCGGCGGCGGCTTCCACCACGCGGGGTGCCAGGGCGCCGATCACCTCGCGGGGGGAGGCGTGAGCCCAGGTCACCAGCTCCTGAAGGTCGTCGACGCCCACCGCAGCGATGAGCGATTCGGTCAGGTTTGTGGGGGACCCGCGTCCGTCAGCCGCCCGGGCCACGGCGCGAAGCCCCGCCACCGCCACGGCGTAGGCCGAGCCCTCATCCCCCATGACGGGTCCCCATCCCCCGGCCCGGGCGTGGCGCCCCTCGCGGTCCCGGCCCCAGGCGATGGAGCCCGTTCCCGAGATGAGAAGGACGCCGGCATTCGCCCCGAAGGCGTGATGGAAGGAGGCCTCCACGTCGGTCCCCACGTGAACGCGCTCGGCGCGGGCCCGCGCCCGGAGCTTCTCTTCCACCGCACGGCGCGCGTCCTCCCGTCCGGCTCCGGAAAGCCCCGCCCACAAACCCTCCACCTCTGTGTCGGGGCCGTGTCCGGCGTTCTCCAGTATCCTGCGACATACGTCCAGGACGGCCTCCACGGCACGATCCGGCTCGTGCGCCCGTGCCACCGCCGGACCGCCCTCGGCGCGGGCGAGAACGTTGCCGTCACCGTCCATGAGAACGGCCCGGGTGCCGCTGCCGCCTCCATCCACACCGATGTACATCACGCCGGCGCCTCGTGCCGCGGAAGGAAGATCCCCAGGGTCCACCCCACCGCGAAGGTGACCAGGGTGCCCACGGGCACGTACCAGGGCCAGGCCATTTCGGCGCGCAGGAAGGTGACGGTGGCGATTCCGGCGGCCATCCCCAGAATCGCGGCGGCCTGTCCGGCGCGCCGAGTCAGAACGCCGAGGGCGAAGGCGCCCAGGAGCCCGCCGTACACCACCGACGCGATCCCCAACGCCGCCTCCACCGCCGAGGTCCGCCGCGAGAGGGGAATGAAGAGGACGGCGCCTGCGATAAGAAGAGCGGACCAGACGAGGGTGAAGATCTTGCCGGCGCGAAGGATGCGCTTCTCGTCACCCACCGTCCCCCGCATGGGCGCCCAGTAGTCATAGGCCGACGCCGACGCCAGGGAGTTGATGGACGAAGAGAGGGACGACATGGCCGCGGCAAACACGCCGGCGATGAGGAGCCCGGTCACGCCCGGCGGCAGCTGCTCCACGATGAAGCGGGCGAAGATCTCGTCGGAGCGCTCGAAGGGGCGGGCCTGATAGAAGGCCCACAGCCCCAGCCCCACCAGAAGAAAGAGGAGGAACTGCCCCATGACGGACCATCCGGATCCGATGAGGGCGCGGCGGGAGGCGCGCACATTCCGGCAGGTGAGGAGGCGCTGGACGATGATCTGATCCGTGCCGTGGGAAGCCATGGTGAGAAAACCGCCCCCCACCACCCCCGCCCACAGTGTGTAAGGCGTCTTGAGATCCAGGGTGAAGTCGAGCCAGCGCGTCTTTCCCGCCCCGGCCGCGGTGTGCATGATCTCCCCCCACCCTCCCGGGGTCAGCGCCTGGAGGGCGAAGATGGCCACCAGGGCGCCGCCCAGGTAGAGGATCATCTGCAGCGTATCCACCCACACCACCGCCTTGATCCCTCCGAAGTAGGTGTAGATCACGGTGAGGACACCGATGACGGCGATGGACGCCGGGTAGGGCCACCCCGTGATGATGGCCAGGGGGATGGCCGTGGCAAAAAGGCGCACCGAATCCGCAAGGAGGCGCGTGACCATGAAGACCGCCGAGGTGAAGCGGCGCGCGCCCACCCCGAAGCGGGTTTCCAGGAGCGCATACGCCGTAGCCAGTTCACCGCGGTAGTAGGCGGGCAGGAGAACCAGCGCCACCACGGTCCGTCCCAGTACGTAGCCCAGGGTGAGCTGCAGGAAGGTCATGTCGCCCAGGTAGGCCACACCGGGGATGGAGAGGAAGGTGAGGGTGCTGGTTTCGGTGGCCACCACCGAGAGCATCACCGCCCCCCACGGGAGGGAGCGGCTGCCCAAGAAGTAGTCGGTCCCGCTCTGCTGCCCCCGGCCGAGCCAGGCCCCCCACACGGTGGTGGCCAGCAGGTAGAGGACGAGGACCCCCACGTCCAGGGGCGTGAAGGCGGCGCTCATGAACCATTTTCGCCGAGGGAGGCGGTGGGCACGGCGGGAAGCTCCACCCGCTCACCGCCCCGCATCACCACGAACGCCTCCATGGCGTAGTAGGCCGGGAGGCCCAGCTTGCGCATGGCTTCGGCCGTCCCCCGGTTGCGGTCCTCGACGCGCTGCCAGAACTCCCGGGGATCGGGGCCCGGGAAGGGCGCCACGTCCTTCTGGCTCTGATGCTTGAAGATGGCCAGGATCTTCTTGCGCAGCTCCTCGGCGGACATGGGCACCAGGACGGTGGCTTCGCTGAGCGCCCACTCCTGCCAGGCGCCCCGGTAGAGCCAGACCTCAGGCTCAGGACCGCCGTAGCGCCCCAGCGCCTCGTTCACCGCCTCGAGGCACATACGATGGGTGCCGTGGGGATCGGAGAGATCTCCGGCGGCGAAGACCAGCTCGGGACGCACATCGTCGAGTACGCCCAGGACCACCTTCACGTCCTCCTCCCCGATGGGGTCCTTGCGAATGGTTCCCGTCCGATAAAAGGGCATGTTGAGGAAGCGGGCGTGCCTGGCGCTCAGCCCCACCGCTTCCAGGCCGCTCACCGCCTCGGTCTCGCGGATGACCCGCTTGAGCTCCAGAATGTCCTCCGAGTCCAGATCTCCCGGACGCTTCCCGGCCAGGTCGGCCTCCAGCTCGGCCACGCGCGCCCAGGTGGCGCGCTCCTCCCCCAGGTCCAGACACCCCCCCGCCCGGTGCACGAAGTCCAGATATCTGCGCACCTCGTGGTCGAAGACGGCGATGTTCCCCGACGTCTGATACGCAACCGTGACTTCATTGCCGTTCTCCACCAGCTTGCGCAGGATCCCCCCCATGGAGATGACATCGTCGTCGGGGTGGGGGGAGAAGACCAGGATCTTCCTCCCATGGGGCAGCTTGCTCTTCCCCCGGATCTTGGCGATGAGCGTGTTGAAGACCTCCCCGTTGAGGGGTCCCGCTGATCCGTGGCGGACCACCAGGGAGGAGAGGTGGTGCTCCCGATAGTCGGCGGTGTTCAGGTGCAGGATGGGCTTGTCGGTCTGCTCCGAGAGCCACAGAACCGCGTTCATCTCCCTCTGCCGGTCCCACTCCACGTCGCCCACGACCCAGGGCGTGCGGATGCGGGTCAGCTCCGCCGCCGCCGGAGGATCCAGGTAGACGGTGGCCGCCGCATGCTCCTGGAGGAAGGTTGCCGCCACGTCGGCGTGGACGGGCCCCTCCACCGCGCGCCGGATGATGTGGGCCTTGTGTTCGCCGGTGGCGATGAGGACGATCTCCCGGGCCTCCAGAATGGTGGCCACACCCATGGTGACGGCCTCGGGCGGGACGTTCTCCTCTCCGAAGAAGTCCGAAGCCGCGTCGGCGCGGGTGATGGAGTCGAGGTAAAGGAGGCGCGTCCGTGAGTCCCGGCCCGAGCCCGGTTCGTTGAAGCCGATGTGCCCGCTGCGCCCGATCCCCAGAAGCTGAAAATCAATGCCCCCCGCCAGGCGGATGGCCTCCTCGTACTCCCTGCAGTGCCGCGCCACCTCTTCCCGGGGGAGGTCCCCCCGGGGGATGTGGATCTGGTCGGGTGGGATGTTCACGTGATCCAAGAGGTGCTCCCGCATGAAGCGGTGGTAGCTGTGGGGACTCTCCGGATCCATGGGGTAGTATTCGTCCAGGTTGAACGTCACCACCGAACTGAAATCCAGTCCCTCCGCGGTGTGCATCCGCACCAGCTCACGATAGATCCCTACGGGGGTGGATCCAGTGGCCAGGCCCAGAACGGCGCGCCGACCCTCCTCGGCCCGGCGCCGGATGAGGTCGGCGATGCGGCCGGCCACCTCCAGGTCGATGGCCACATGGTCCGGGAGGATGCGAACGGGGATCCGCTCCAGGCGGGTCAGATTCTCCGTCATCGTGCTTCCTCCGGCTCGGCTTCGCCCCGCCGCCGCGGCGTCTCCTGATCACGAATCGCCAGGACGGCGGCATCCGCCACGGCCCTGCGCAGAGCGACGTGCTTCTGGTTCGCCCGGGTGGGGTGAACCCGGTTGGTGAGAAGGATCACCCACAGATCCAACTCGGGGTCCATCCAGATGGAGGTCCCCGTGTAGCCGGTGTGTCCGAAGGCGGCCTCGCTCACGTAGTCCCCGCCGGAAGAGCGCTCCCCCGGAGTGTCCCACCCCAGGCCGCGGGAGGATCCCTCGTCCCACCGGTGTGTGAACATCTTGAGCACTCCGGGATCCACCACGTGCACGGGGCGCGGCCGCGCCACGGGACAGGGCTCGCCCGGCACCTCTCCGGGGACGCAGGGGGGCGCAACGCCTCCATTGAGCATCATACGCGCGAACACCGATAGATCCACCGCCGTGGAGAAGAGCCCGGCGTGACCCGCCACGCCCCCCATGGCGTCGGCATTCTCGTCGTGGACGCGTCCCCACACCAGCTCATGGCGCCAGACGGTGTCCAATTCCGTGGCGGCGATGCGCGGCTTGAGCCCCGGAGGTGGATTGTAGCGGGTGTCCAGCATCCCGAGAGGTTTGAACACCTCCCGCTCCAGGTAGCGGTCCAGCGTTTCACCGGTGATGGACTCGATGACCCAGCCCAGGGTCATGATGCCCAGGTCCGAATAGGCCGTACGAGTGCCCGGGTCGGCTTCCAGGGGTTCGTCGGCCACCGCGTCCTTGTAGGCCTGCACGCCGACGTGGTCGAAGAACCACCGGCGGAAGGGAACCAGTCCCGCCCGGTGAAGGAGAAGCTGACGCACCGTCACCTCGTTCTTGCGCGGGTCGCCCCGGGACCACCAGGGGAGGTAGCGCACCACCGGCGCATCCAGGTCCAGGCGTCCTTCTCCCACCAGTCGCATGGCCGCCGTGGTGGTCCCCACCACCTTGGAGACGGAGGCCAGGTCCCAGATGGAGGTGGGCGTGGCAGGCCGTCCCGAACCCCACGCCAGCTCGCCGTATCCCTCCAGCTTCACCAGGCGCCCGTGGCGACCGATGGCCAGGGAAGCCCCCGACGCGGCCGAGTCGGCGAGGGCCGCTTCGATGATGGAATCGATGCGGGCCAGGGCGGCCGGGTCCATACCCACCGTGGCGGGATCAACCACGTCCTGAGGCGCCTCCACCGCCCCCCGGTCTCTGCGGGGGGCGATGCCCGCCGCCACCAGAGGATCCTCCACCCCCACGGCGGGACGGAAGTCGGACACCTTCTCCCGCTCCAGACCTTCCCCCAGCTCATGGAAGGGCGGCAGGGGGATGGGGAGCCGCCCCGAAATGGCTTCCTCACCGAATACCGCCTTGAGCGCCGCCTTCTGGGAGACGGGGCGTCCGCCCCACGCCAGGAGGTAGGAGCCCACGTCGGGAAACGCCGTAAGGATATAGGGATTGCCGAAGGAGATGAGGAGGGTGGGGCGCTCCGCGGCAGCCTCCGCCACCAGCGTACGGAGGGCCTCGGGCACGGCGTCCTCGCCCGCCCCGGCCCGGGAGGAGACGTAGGCGCTCACCAGGACCAGGTCTGCGCCCTGGACCGCCTCGCGGGCCGCGGCGTAGGCGCTGGAATCGCTGCGCTCGTCCAAGCGGATCTCGTCCAGCGCCGCCACGCGCATCGCCAGGCCGGGACCGAAGACCCGGTTGGTCCACAGCGCCGTGGAGGCGGCGTAGCGGAGGTGTACCACGTGCCCGGCCCGGACGGCGTCCACGGGCACCAGACCCTCACGGTCCCGGGCCAGGGTGATGGATCGGGTGGCCGCCGTGTCGGCGAGGGCGAGGTGGGGGCCCGTGCCCACCAGGTCGTCCACCCGCTCCAGGGAGGTGAAGCGGTTGCGGTGCAGCCCCAGCCGTGCCTTGAGGGCCAGGATCCTGCGTGCCGAGTTCCGCACCCGCTCTTCCGAGATGCGGCCCGAATTCACCGCCTCCACCACGGCGTCCACCGCCGTCTTCACCTCCTTCGGGGAGAGAATCACGTCGGCGCCCGCTTCCAGCGCCCGCACCGCCGCCTCGCCGGTTCCGTATCCGTCGGCGATGGCCCGCATGGTCATGGCGTCGGTGAGGAGGAGTCCGTCGAAGCCCATCTCGGCCCTGAGGATCCCGGTGAGGATCTGGGGGCTCAGCGTGGCCGGCTCATTGCCGCCCAGCACCTGCGGCATGGCCACATGGGCGGTCATGACGGCATCCACCCCCTCCTCGACGGCCCGCACGAAGGGCACCAACTCCACAGAGTCGAGACGGGCCCGGTCCGCCATGACCACGGGAAGGTCCAGATGCGAGTCGGTGGAGGTGTCTCCGTGCCCCGGAAAGTGTTTCGCCGTCGTGAGGGCTCCGCCGTCCCGCGCCCCCCGGATGAAGGCGCCGCCCAGCCGCGCAACCAACTCGGGATCCCCTCCGAAGGAGCGGGTGGCGATGACGGGGTTTTCGGGGTTGGAGTTCACGTCCAAGACGGGCGCGAAGAGGAGATGGACGCCCACGGCCCGCGCCTCCACCGCCGTGATGCGCCCGTACTCGTAGGCGAAGCGCTCGTCGCCGATGGCGCCGAAGGCCATGGTGGGCGGAAAATCAGTCCCTCCTCCCTGGGGGAGCATGGAGGGAAGCGCGTAGGCTCCGTTGATGCGCATCCCCGGACCTCCGTTTTCGAAATCGGCCCCCACCAGGAGCGGGATCTCCGCCGCCTCCTGCAGCGCGTTGAGCTTGGCCACGTAGGCGTGGGGCGTACCGATGGAGGGGGAGACACCGCCGATGCGGTCCTCCTCCACCCAGGCGCGCAGCGGTTCAAAGTCGGGGGCCGACGGCGCGACGTACCCGCCCGGGATCCACTCCATGACGAGCTGCGCTGCGGCGTCGCGGAGGGAGAGGGACGCCAGCGTCCGCTCCACCCATCGCCGGGCACGGGTGTCCAGGGAGACGGGAAGGGGCGCGCCGGGTGCGGTCCCCACGGCGGCATCCCCCCCGCCCCTCGGGCCTGCTCCACCCCCAGGAGCCACTCCGACGGCGCATCCGGAAAGCGCCAGGAGGGGAAGCAGGAACAGGAGGGACGAAATGCGTTTCGGCAAAACGGTCATGAGGACGGAATTCTGGTCAGGAGCACGGTCATGAGGTCTCAGTTTTTCTTTGCCGCCAGGGGGATCCCGTCTCCCAGACGGAAGAAGGGAGGGAAGCCGATGGGACTGCGGCCGACGATGGGGATCTCCCCGAAGAGGGCCCGGGCGGCGGCCCGCTGGCTCACTTCCGAGCCGCTCCACGCCAACAGGTAGGCCTGCACGTCGGGAAAGTCGGAGATGAGATAGGGGTTGCCGAAGGAGACCACGATGTGGGGCACGCCCGCCTTTCCCAGGGAACGGACGAATTCGGCCAGCTCTTCGGGGATGGCCACCGACCCGGAGTAGGAGACGGCCGTCACGTAGGTGCTCACCACCACCAGCGCCGACCTGCGCGCCCGGCGGAGAAGGCCCTCGTAGAGGCTCGCCGGACTGTCTGCGTCCAGCTCCGCCGTGACCAGCCTGGGGTAGGTCTGCCGCAGCCGGCGGTTGAAATAGCGGCCGGCCAGGACGTCGGAGGGGCGCCGGAAGCTCACCGAGAGCACCCGCGCCGAGCGGGTGCCCCGCAGGGGGAGGAGATTGCGCCCGTTGCGGATCAGGGTGAGGGAGCGTTCGGCGATCTCCTCGGCGACGGCGGTGTTGGCGGGTATCCCCACCTTCTCGGGGATCTCCTCCAGGGGAACCACGGCCCTGCGGTTCAGGCCCAGGGCTTCCTTGAGGTCCAGGATTCTTCGCACCGAGGCGTCGATGCGCGCCTCGGGGATCCGCCCGGCGCAGACGGCGTCCAGGATCCCCTGGAGGGCGTCCTTCACCGACGGAGGCATGAGGATCACGTCGGCCCCCGCCTCTACGGCCCGCACCGCCGCCTCGCCCACACCCAGGCGGCCGGAGATGGCGCGCATGTCCATAGCGTCCGTAAAGATGAGGCCTGAAAAGCCCATCTCTCCCCGCAGCACGCCGGTAAGCACCCTGGAGGAAAGGGTGGCGGGGTCCCCGTTTCCTCCGTTGAGGGTCGGCACCGTGATGTGGGCGGTCATAACGGCCCCCATCCCGGCCCGGATAGCAGCCCGGAAGGGACGTAGCTCCACCGAATCCATGCGGGCCCGGTCGTGGGGGATGGTGGGCAGCTCCAGGTGGGAGTCCACGCCCGTGTCCCCGTGGCCGGGAAAGTGTTTTCCCGTGGCCACGGCCCCGTGCTCCTGGACACCCCGCACGAAGGCGGCGCCCATGGTGGACACCAGAACGGGATCTTCCCCGAAAGACCGCACGTTGATGATGGGGTTCTCCGGGTTGTTGTTCACGTCCAGCACCGGAGCGAAGGGGACGTGCACCCCCAGGGCCCGGGCCTCTAGGGCGGTCACGCGTCCCATTTCGTAGGCCAACGCCGCCTCGCCCGTGGCGCCCACCGCCATGAGGGAGGGAAAATCGGTGGCGCCGCCCAGTTCGATGGTGCCGGGCATCTGCACGGCGCCCCGGAACCGAAAGCCGGCGCCTGTTTCCAGATCCGCCGCCACCAGGAGGGGAACGGCAGCTTCTCGCTGGAGGGCGTTGAGCTTGGCGGCCACTTCGGTAGGGGAGCCCACCGAAACGATGACCCCGCCCACCCCCTCCCGCACGTACTGCAGAACGCGCTCCCGGCTCGCCGATCCCGCCGGAGCGAAATCGCCGATGACCCAGGGCATGATCATCTGGGCCGCTTTCTCCCGGAGCGTCATGGCGGCCAGGGTGGACTCGGCCCAGGTGGCGGGGACCTCCGCTTCGCCGGCCGGAGCGCCGCCGCCTTCCCCCACGGGGCGGCCCACCGCACGGCCTGCGGCAGTATCGCCAGCGGCCTGGGCGCCCGCCCGAACCTCTCCTCCCGCGGCGGGACCCGGCGCCCCCGAAGCCGGCCGGACGCCCGACCCCGAACTGCCACCGCAGGCCACCGCGGTGAGCAGGAGGAGTACGGCGGTAGAGGCGCGAACCCCACAGTGCATTCGACTTTTCACCCGTCGCTTCATGAATCTCCCGTCAGGCACCCCTGGTGGGTCCGGATCGGTGTGTCCCGACGCGCGCACCGGGATCCGCACCTCCGAACCTGCCCGCCCCGATCCGCACCTCCGCAGAGAATTTTGGAGCAAACAGATTGACGATGCACGCTCCATCCCCGATGCTTGGCGCCATGCAGATACTTTCCACGAAACCGCAGCAGCCCCGGTCCGAAGCAAGACGGCAACTTACCGGGACCCCCACCCCGTCACAATCCTTCATCCACAGCCTGCGATCCGGGGCACGGTGGGCGGTCCTGGTGGGATGCCTTCTGGGCACCGGTGCGGCGAACGCCGCGGCTCTGCAGCAGACGCCCCTGCCCGCGCCCGGCGTCCATGCGACCCCGGCCACGCCGGTCGTCCGGCCGGGAATCGAAGTCCTCCTCGCCGACTCTCTGCATCTCGTCCAGGGGCGCACGGTGGGCCTCATCACCAACCACACAGGCCGGGACCGCGCCGGTACGCCCACCATCGACCTCCTCTTCCGCCATCCCGAGGTGCGTCTGGCGGCCCTTTTCTCTCCCGAGCACGGCATCCGCGGGGTGGAGGACGCCGGGGCGCCCATCGCCAGCGGACGGGACCAGCGGACGGGACTCCCCATCCACTCCCTCTACGGAAAGACGCGCAGGCCCACGCCCGAGATGCTCCGCGACCTGGACGTCCTCGTCTTCGACATGCAGGACATCGGAGCCCGCTACTACACCTACGTGTCCACCATGGCGCTGGCCATGGAGGCGGCGGGAGACGCCGGCATCCCCTTCGTGGTCCTGGACCGGCCCAACCCCATCCGCGGGGACGTGGTTCAGGGCAACGTCCTGGATCCCGAGTTCGCCACCTTCGTGGGCCTCTTTCCGGTGCCCATGCGCCATGGGATGACGGCGGGGGAGCTCGCCCGCATGTATGCGGGAGCCTTCGGCATCGAGGTGGAACTGCACGTGGTGCCCGCCGAGGGATGGCGCCGGGAGATGATCTACACCGATACGGGGCTTCCCTGGATTCCTCCCTCGCCCAACATGCCCAGCCTGGAGAGCGCCCTGGCCTACCCGGGAACGTGTCTTTTCGAGGGCACACCCCTCTCGGTGGGACGGGGCACCGACCGGGCCTTCCAGTGGGTCGGCGCCCCCTGGCTGGACGGAGCGGCGCTGGCCGACTCTCTCAACGCCCTGGACCTCCCCGGGGTGCGCTTCGAGGCGGTGACCTTCACGCCCCGCGACCCGGGCGACGGAAAGTTCGACGGGGAGGCGGTGCACGGTGTGCGCTTCATCGCCCTCTCCTCGGACTATGACGCCCCCCGAGCCGCCGTGGCGCTGTTGCGCCTGGCCTACGCTCGGTCGGGTTCGCACTGGACGTGGCGCGAGCGTCACTTCGACCGCCTTGCCGGCACGGCGGCCCTCCGGGAGGGGATCGTCCGGGGAGACGCTCCGGAGGAGCTCACCGCCGGATGGGACGACCAGATCCGGGCGTTTCGAAGCGCCCGGGCGCCCTACCTGATCTACTGAGCCCCGGAAATCGCGGAGGCCTTCTCACAGGACCGTGCGCTTCATGGAAGAAAGAACCCTGAAAGACCCTCGGCGGGGGCGGGGCAGCCTCCCGTCGAGACTCTCCCTGGCCGCCGCCGCCCTCTTCCTCCTCTCCTGCGGAGGCGGAACGCCCGTCCCTGAAGCCCCGGCGCCTCCGCCCGGCGCGGCCCCGGCGGACCTGATACGCATCCACGAGGCCATGATGGTGCCCGGCCTCGAGGACCGGCGCTTCACCCACGCCGTCTACTGGGACGCCGTGGCGCCGTACCTGGCGCCTCCTCTGCGCGTGGAGAGGGTGGGCGAAAGCGCCGAAGGCCGGGAGATCCGCATGATCACCTTCGGCCGGGGACCCGTCACCATCCTCCTCTGGTCCCAGATGCACGGGAATGAGAGCACGGCTTCCATGGCGCTTGCCGATGTGGCGCGCTTCTTCCACGACTGGCCGGATCACCCCCTGGCGCGGCGTATCGCCGCCGGCGCCACGGTGCATATGATCCCCATGCTCAACCCCGACGGAGCCCAACGCTTCCGCCGGCGCAACGCCCAGGGCATCGACATCAACCGTGACGCGCGCCGGCTCCAGACCCCGGAAGGGCGTACCCTGAAGGCCGTCCGCGACCGGCTGGAGCCCGATTTCGGATTCAACCTCCATGACCAGAACGCCGCCGTGCGCGTGGGAGACAGCGACCGGGGCGTGGCCATCGCCCTTCTGGCCCCGGCCTTCAACCAGGCCCGGGACGTGGACACCAAACGGCACCGCGCCATGCAGGTGGCGTCCCTCATCGTGCAGGCCATCCGGCCCCTGGTGGGTGACCACGTCGCCAAGTACGACGATACCTTCAACCCCCGCGCCTTCGGTGATCTCATGGGGAAGTGGGGCGCCAGCACCGTGCTCATCGAGTCGGGGGCGTGGGAGAACGACCCCCAGAAGCAATATCTGCGCCGGACCAACTTCATCGCCCTCCTGAGCGCCCTGGAGGGGATCGCCACGGGCCGGTACGCGCGCTACGACCCCCACAGCTACCAGAGTCTGGTGTACAACGGGCGGCGCATGCCCGACCTTCTCATCCGGGGAGGAAAGGTGGCCGTACCGGGGCTGCCGACTCTCGCTGCGGACATCCTGGTGACGTATGAACGGCCCCTCCTGCGGGAGGGCGGTGTGATCTCCGACATAGGCGATCTGGGGGAGCGGGAAGCGCAGGACACCCTGAACGTGACGGGCCTCTACCTGGTTCCCATGCCGAAAGCGCTCGACGAAACGGGCGCGCTGGACGTGGGCCGGCCTGCCTGGTTCGCCGTGGCCGAGGATGCCGAGGGACGCAGGGTGCGTATGCGCTTCGAAGGCGGGCCCCCCAGGGGCAGGGAGTAGGCGGCGGCACGGGAGCTCCCCGGAGAGAGGAGGAGCTTCGAGAGACCCACGGCTACCCTCCCCTACCGCACCGGGAAGCGGAACACCGTGCCGTAGCCGGGACGCCAGAACTTCCCCGCGAAGACCCGTTTCAGCCGACCCTCGAAGTGTCCCATATCCGTCATCATGACCGAGCGGCGCTTCGGGTCGGGCGGCTTGAAGAAGTTCTCCCAGTGTCCCAGCAGAACCCACCGAGGCCGCAGGTTGAGGATGAGGCGCTCAGGATGCCAGTCCACCTGGTCGAAGGTGGCGGGCACCACGATGGCCACGTCCACGGGCCGCTTCTTCATGATCGGTCGGGGCGCGAGACCGTAGGGAGGCGCCGCCACCGCATCCTGATAGTAGGTGCGAAAGACCACCACCGTATCTCCCCTTTCGACCCGGTAAAAGTCGATGAGGAAGGCGAAGGTGGGCCCGTCCACCCACTCCTCGGCCAGGCTGGGCTCCGTCCGGCGGGGAACATCGGCGGTGCCGCTGTACAGGGTGTGGCCGTTGAAGTGGGGGGCGTGGTGGGAGCGAAGGGGCATGACGCGAACACCGGCCCCCAGATCCATCCAGCGTCCCGGGTGCTCCTTGTCTCCGGCGAAGGGCTCCACCTCGCGGACCCGGGCGCCTGCTGGCGTCCAGGTGCCCAGGAGGTTGTGGATGGTGCGGGTTGCCAGGATCGGTGCGCGAGGGGCGTGTTTCGTGGCAACCCGGGGCACGTCCATGAGGTGGTCGTAATGTCCGTGCCCCACCAGAATGGCCCGCGCCTCACCGACGGGGTGGAGGGCCATGAAGGCGTCCACGGCGGCGGTGTCGGTGCGAATCTCACCCAGGCCGGTGGTGACCAGGCCGGGATTGGTGAAGAGGGGGCCCGTGAGAATCTGCGCTTCGCCCCAGGAGATGATCCACCCGCCCACGCCCAGATACGTGAAGGTCACGGCGGGCTCTCCCGGAGCCGCCACATCCACTCGGCCCATCACCCCGGGGCCGGCGGGGCAGGAAGCCCCTGAACCGCTCGCCGCAAGGAGGGCGATGACGACGACGCGGCGCACCCCTCCGCCAGCGGGACTCTTCACACGGTGCCGGTCACACGACGCCGGCACGCCCCTGAGCTACGGTCTCGCGCACCCGCTCGTGGAAGGCGGCGGCCAGCGCCCGGGTCACCGGACCCACCCGCCCGTCTCCCACCGGCCTGCCGTCGATGGATACGCAGGGGCGCACCTCGCCCGTGGTGCCGGTGAAGAAGCATTCCTCCGCATGAGGCAGCTCCTCCACCATGATGGGCCGCTCCTCCACGGGGATTCCCCCCTCCCGCGCCAGCTCCAGCACCACGCCCCGGGTGATCCCGGGAAGGATGTGCTGGGTGCGCGGATGGGTTACCGCCGTTCCGTCCACCACGGCCCAGAAGTTCTGGTGGGCGCCCTCAATGGCCACACCTTCACGCACCAGAATGGCGTCGTCGGCGCCGGCGTCCAGCGCGGCCTGGAAGGCCAGAACGTTGGGTAGGAGCGAGATGGTCTTGATGTCCACGCGCCCCCACCGCCGATCGGGGACGAGGGCGGCCGAGAATCCCCTACCCCACCGCTCCGCATCCGGGCGGGTCCAGGCCTTCGCGAAGGCGTACACCGTAGGCTCCACCGGCTCCGGCGGGAAGTAGTGGACGCGGGGAGCCGCCCCGCGTGTGATCTGGAGATACACCAGCGACGTGGTCTCGTCCTCCAGGCCGTTGCGGACGATGAGCTCGCGGTGCATCTCCGCCAGTCCCGACGAATCGTAGTCTATACGCATGAAATCCAGGCCCCGCGCCAGGCGGTCCAGGTGCCCCTGCATGCCGAAGGGAACGCCCTCATAGAAGGGGGTGACCTCGTAGATCCCGTCGGAGAGAAGGAAGCCCCGGTCGTCCGGCGAGATGGACGCATCTTCCCTGGGGAGGAATTCGCCGTTGAGGTAAACCGTGCTCAAGACTGCCCCCCCTCCAACTTGTCAAACTCCTCCAGGAGCTGCGCTTCGGGGATATGGTCCGCATCCCCCTCCGCAACCTCCTCCACGGCGGCATCCTTCACCGGCGCCTCACCTTCGACGGCGGAGGCGCCGTCCTCGCCCGCGGCTTCTTCCTCCCCGGAGGTGAGTTGGCGCGCCTCCTCGCCGTCGCTCCCCGTGGCGGGAAGCAGCCCCATCTCCTGCTTGAGCGCCGCCAGCCGGGCCTCCACATCGCCCCCGGCGTCCCCCGCCTCGAGGCGGAGGAACTCCGTCTCCAGAGTGTCGCCGGCCAGGGCTTCGCTCACCTCGGCGTGGGCGAGACTGCGCCGTTCCTCTTCCTCGATCTTCTCCGCCATGCGGTTGAAGGCCTCGAAGGCCGACGTGTCGGAGAGACCGGACATGGTCTCGTGGATCCGCCGCTGGGCCTGAGCCCTCTTCTGCTTGGCGATGAGAAGATTCCGCTTGCGCTTCGCCTCCTCGATCTTGTCGTTGAGCTGGCGCAGGGAGCTCTTCAGCTTTTCCGTCTCCGCCGCCTGAGCTTCCCAGGTCTGGGTCAGCATCGTGACCCGCTCTGCGTGCTCCTGCTGACGGATCAAGGCCTGCTTGGCCAGGTCGTCGCGGCCTTCCCGCACCGCCAGAACGGCCCGGTGCTCCCAGTCCCGCGCCTGCTTGATTTCATCGTCGAGCTGCTTTT
Source organism: Gemmatimonadota bacterium (assembly GCA_046756305.1). Taxonomy (GTDB): domain Bacteria; phylum Gemmatimonadota; class Gemmatimonadetes; order Longimicrobiales; family Gaopeijiaceae; genus JBHHWB01. The sequence goes on along the minus strand of JBHHWB010000018.1, from coordinate 17,635 downwards.
TCAGCTTGCGTTCATCGGCGATGGCCGACGCTACCTCGCGCTTGGCTTTGGCAAGCTGGTCGCGCATGTCCAGAATGATCTGATTGAGCATCTTTTCCGGGTTCTCGGCCCGGGAAATCAGATCATTGATGTTCGATTTGATCACTGTGGACAGCTTGGAAAAGATGCCCATGGTATCAGCCCTCCCCGTCAACGCCCGCCAGGGCGCGAATCCGGTCCATGTGTCCCGCTGCCGCCAGCTCCATGGACTCCATGGACGCCTGCAGCTCATGGAAGTCCAGGGTCTCCAGCTCCAACGTGTCGCTGAGGATCAACTCCCCGTCTTCGATGCCGTAGGCCCCATGCACCACGTCGGTGGCGTTCAGTTCCAGGAGGGTGCGATACAGCTCGGTGAGATCGTGGCCGTCCTCGGGTAGGTCCATGAGCTTCATGCGAATGAGAAGGAGGGGCGCCGAGTAGTGCACCACGATGGGGAGCCCCGCGTTCCTCCCCCGCACCAGGTACATGCCCTCGTCGACCTCCTCGTATTCCACATCCATGCGGATGAGGAAGCTCTCGAGATCCTCTCGGGTGATCATGACGTACTCCGTTCTCTGGGCTCCGGCGGTGCGGAGCAACAATGGATACTCCCTTCCGCCTTACGGGAGAACATCCCCGTCGGTTTCCTGCGTGCGACGACCCGACGTGCGGGCGCCAGAAGAATAACCACGAATCCCGCGTCGGCGCGAACCGGCTCTACCAGCCCCGTCCTCCCGTGGACACACGCAGGCCCCGGGTACCCGTGACCGAGTCGGGGGTGGCGCCGCCCGCTGCATGACTCGGACAGGCTCCTAGCCGCGCCGCGCCGCGTTGCGCTCCCGTTTCCGCGCCGCCTCCAGCACCGCGCGCAAATGGCGCCCGGTGTGCGACGTCTCGTGGGCCGCCACTTCCTCCGGGGTTCCCTCCACCACAATACGTCCGCCGGCCTCGCCTCCTTCAGGCCCCAGGTCCAGAACCCAGTCGGCCGTCTTCACCACGTCCAGGTTGTGCTCGATGACCACCACCGTGTTTCCCCGCTCCACAAGGCGGTGGAGGACGTCCAGAAGCACCCGTACATCCTCGAAGTGCAGGCCCGTGGTGGGCTCATCCAGGATGTAGAAGGTGCGGCCCGTGGCCCGCTTGGAAAGCTCGGTGGCCAGCTTCACCCGCTGAGCCTCCCCGCCCGAGAGGGTCGTGGCCGACTGTCCCAGGTGGATGTATCCAAGCCCGACGTCGGAAAGGGTCTGGAGTTTCGCCTTGATCCGCGGAACGGCGTCGAAGAACTCCAGCGCCTCGTTCACCGTCATGTCCAGGACGTCGGCGATGTTCCGGCCCTTGTAGTAGACGTCCAGCGTCTCCCGGTTGTACCGCCGCCCCCGGCAGACGTCGCACGGAACGTACACGTCGGGGAGGAAGTGCATTTCGATCTTCACAAGGCCGTCGCCCTGGCACGCCTCGCACCGACCGCCCTTTACATTGAAGGAGAAGCGGCCCGGCCCATATCCGCGCATCTGCGCTTCGGGCAGACTGGCGAAGAGGTCGCGGATGGGCGTGAAAAGGCCCGTGTAGGTGGCCGGATTGGAACGGGGAGTCCGGCCGATGGGCGACTGGTCCACATCGATGACCTTGTCCACCCGGTCCAGTCCGTCCATGCCGTCGTGGGCGCCGGGGACGAGCCGGCTCCGGTGGAGGTGCCGGGAAAGGGCGTGGTAGAGCGTCTCGTTTACCAGCGTGGACTTCCCCGATCCACTCACCCCCGTCACCGCCACGAAAACGCCCAGGGGGAAACGCACGTCCAGGTTCTTCAGGTTGTGCTCCCGCGCGCCGCGGACGACCAGGGCGCGCTCCATGTCCACGGGACGGCGTTCCTCGGGCACGGGAATCACCCGATCGCCGCGCAGATACGCTCCGGTGAGCGATCGCTCCTCGGCGAGAACGGCTTCCAGGGGGCCCGCCGCCACCACCTCGCCCCCGCGCCGCCCCGCTCCCGGTCCCAGGTCGACGATGTGGTCGGCGGAGCGAATCGTCTCCTCGTCGTGCTCCACCACGAGGACAGTGTTCCCCAGGTCGCGGAGGGCCTTCAGCGTACCCAGGAGCCTTGAGTTGTCCCGCTGGTGCAGCCCGATGGAGGGCTCGTCCAGGATGTAGAGGACGCCTACCAGGCGGCTCCCGATCTGGGTGGCGAGGCGGATGCGCTGCGCCTCTCCCCCGGAAAGGGTCCCCGCGGCCCGGCCCAGCGTCAGGTATTCCAGACCTACGTCCCGCAGGAAGCGGAGGCGTTCGTTGACCTCCTTGAGGATGGGCCCGGCGATCTCCTCGGGCAGCGCTTCCGGGTCCCCGTCGCCCACGGGAAGGGAGGCGAAGAAATCGGCGGCCTCCGCGATGGACATCTCCACCACATCTCCCAACGAGGTGTCGCGGATGGTCACCGCCAGCGCTTCGGCCCTGAGGCGGCTTCCGTGACAGGCGCCGCAGGGAAGCGTGGACATGTACTCCTCCAACTGGGCCCGCACCGCGTCGGAGCGTGTTTCCCGGTAGCGGCGCTGCACCCCCGCCACGACCCCTTCCCAGCGATCCTCGTAATACCCGTCCGACGTTTTCGATCCCCCCCGCCCGGCGCGATAGGGAAAGCGGATCTTCATGTTCCCCGAACCGTTGAGGATGGCGTCCTTCACCTCGGCCGGAAGCTCCCCCCACGGCGTGTCAGGATCGAATTCGTAGGCCTCGGCCAGCCCGGGAATGACGGATCCGCGCAGATGTCCCGAGGGCTCACCCCACGGGAGGATCACCCCCTCCAGAATGGAGATGCTCCCGTCGGCGGTGAGGAGTTCGGGATTGACCTCCTTGCGGGTGCCGAGCCCCCCGCACTCGGGGCACGCCCCGTAGGGGGAGTTGAAGGAGAACTGGCGCGGCTCCAGCTCGGGAAGGCTCGTCCCGCAGTGGACGCAGGCGTAGTGCTCGCTGAAGAGGTGGACGACGGGTTCGGGAGGACCGTGTTCCACGATCTCCAGGAGCCCCCCGGAGGTACGCAGCGCCGTCTCCACCGAATCGGCCAGGCGATCCCGATCCGACGTGCGCACGACCAGGCGATCCACCACGACCGAAATGTCGTGGTTTTCGTACCGATTGAGCTCGGGGGGCTCGGAGAGGTCGTGGGTTTCGCCGTCCACCCGCACCCTGACGAAGCCCTCCTTGCGGGCGCGTTCGAAGAGGTCCCGGAACTCACCCTTCCGGCCCCGAACCAGCGGCGCCAGAACCTCGATACGCGTCCCCTCGGGCCACCGCACGATCCTGTCCACGATCTGCGTTGCCGACTGGCGCACGACCGGCTCCCCACAGTTGGGACAGTGGGGGACTCCCACCCGGGCCCACAGGAGTCGCAGGTAGTCGTAGACCTCGGTGACGGTCCCCACGGTGGAGCGGGGATTGCGGCTGACCGTCTTCTGTTCGATGGAGATGGCCGGCGAAAGCCCCTCGATGGCGTCCACGTCGGGCTTCTCCATGAGCCCCAGAAACTGACGCGCGTAGGCCGACAGCGACTCCACGTAACGGCGCTGGCCCTCGGCGTAGATCGTGTCGAAGGCCAGCGACGACTTCCCCGAGCCGGACAGACCCGTAATCACCACCAGGCGCTCCCTGGGGAGCTCCAGATCGATGTTCCGCAGGTTGTGTTCCCGGGCGCCGCGAATGATGAGCTTTTCCTGAGCCATAGCCGCGAAAGCTAACGCCGGCGGGGGCTGCGGTTCAATTCGCGCCCCCGGAAGCTTTTCCATGCCGCGGATCCGTGCCGGAGCCCGCTGGCGGCTTCCTGCCGCGCCTCCCTGCCGCGCCCCGGGAACGGGAAGGGATTCACCCTACAGCCCAACCCAAGCTTTCCCCGACACCCTGGCGCGGAGGCGCTCCGTACATTGAAAATGCGGGGGTCCGTGAAGACGCCCCGGCCGGCCAACCCTGGTCTGTCCCTCGCGGGACGAAAGGAGGATCGGTGTTTCACTCGCTCCTCGTGCCCCTGGACGGCTCCGAATTCAGTGAGCGCAGCCTGGGCCTGGCGACGCAGATCGCCAAAGCTTCCGGGGCCCAACTCCACCTCGTGCACGTTCACGTAGGTCATGCCCCGGACCACTTCCTTTCCAACACCCAGTTCCACTATGAAGGTCTGGACCTGGGGGAGTACGATGAACGCCACAGGCAGGAGGAGGTCGCGTACCTAAAGAAGGTGGCGGAAAGAGTGGCGGAAGAGGGCGTGCGCGTGGATACCCATCTTCTGGAAGCGCCCGTCACCGCATCCATCATCTCCTACGCCGGCAAAGTGGGCGCGGACCTCATCGTCATCACCACCCACGGCCACACGGGCGTAAGCCGCATGTGGCTGGGCAGCGTGGCGGACGGGCTGGTGCGTCAGACCCATCTTCCCATCCTGGTGATTCACCCCGCCGGCGAATCACACGTCCCAGCGCCCACAGGCGAAATCGAGCACATCCTGGTGCCCCTCGACGGCTCCCGCCTGGCGGAGAAGATTCTGGGGCCCGCCACGACCCTGGCCCGGGCCACGGGGGCAAGCCTCACCCTCCTCCACGTGGTCTCGACCCAGGCGGTGCTGGGCGGACGGATCTTTCCCCTCCTTCCCGAAGACGTGACCTCGGCCAAAGACAAGGCGCACCAATACCTGGACGCCATCGTCGAGCGCCTCCGCGAGGACGGTCTGTCGGTGAAAAACTGGGTCATGGAGCATGAGATCCCGGCCCGCGCCATCTGCAAGGTGGCGGGCGAGGTGGGCGCCGACGTCGTTGCCCTGGCCACCCACGGGTACGGCGGCTTCAAGAAGGCGCTCCTGGGCAGCGTCACCGACAAGGTCCTCAGAAGCTGCCCCGTCCCCCTCCTGGTGGAGCGAGCGGAAGAGTAGGAGGGCGCGCCGCCGCTAAACCCGCATGGAGCGCAGGCGCGCGATCCGCTCCTCTGTGGGCGGGTGGGTGCGGAAGAGATTCAGAAACGCCTGTCCCCGCACCCCCGCCAGGGGGTTCACGATGGCGAGCTGCGCCGCCGCTGGGTTGACCCGCATAGGAATGCGCTTGGCGTAGTTCTCGATGTGGGCCAGAGCGCTGGCCAGCCCTTCCGGATCCCGGGTGATGCGCGCCGCCGTCGCATCGGCCTGAAACTCGTTCTGACGGCTGATGGCCAGGTTGACGATGGTGGCGGCGATGGGCGCCACGATGAGCATGACGAGGAGCGCGAAGGGATTGCGGTCGCCGTCGTTCCGGCCCCCGAAGCCACCGAGAATGAGGCCCCAACGGGCGATGGACGCCAGCATGGCGATGGCCCCGGCCATGGTGGCGGCAAGGGTGCCCACCAGCATGTGGCGGTGCTTGATGTGGGCCAGCTCGTGGGCCAGCACTCCTTCCAGCTCCCGCGGCGGCAGGGCACGAAGAATCCCAGCGGTGACGCACACGACGGCGTGTTTGGGGCTGCGCCCCGTGGCGAAAGCGTTGGGTTGATCCGAAGGCGCAATGGCCACAGTAGGCATGGGCAGGCCCGCCTCTCGGCGCAGGCGGTCCACCATCTGATAGAGGTCGGGGGCGTCCCGGGGGCCGACGGTCCGGGCCCGATACATGGTCAGCACGGCCCGGTCGCTGAACCAGTACATCCCGAAGTTCATGACCACAGCGAAGCCGAACGCCATGACGGCGCCGCTGGTGCCTCCCATGATCTGCCCGGCGCCCACCACCAGCAGGGTGAGCACCGTCATCAAGCCGAAGACCTTCAATGTCTGCATGCGAATGCCGCTCCGTATTCCGGGTTGTCTTCCAGGGCGTGTCGGGCTCTATACACCGCGCAGGGAGACGAAGTTGCGCGTCCCCTCGAGGCTCAGTACCCCCATTCCCGGAAGATGAAGACGCCCAGCACCCGTGAGGTCTGGAAGCCCAGGTCTCCGAAGCCGCGGATGCCGCTGCGCAGGAAGCGGTCCTCCACGAACCCCTCGAAGGTGTAGAGGTCGTTGAGGGCCCACTCCACCCGGGCGCCCCCGAAGACGCCGCTGCTCCCCTGGCGCGCAAGAGGCCGGAAGATAAGCACGAAAAAAACGTCCTCGCCCAGATACTGTCCCACCTCGATCTGCGTGGCGGCGAAGGACTCGGAGAGGGTTCCCGACACCATGGTGAAGTCGCCGGCCTGGCTGATGGACAGGTAGTCCACGCCGATCTGCTGGGCCACGGCGGCGCCCAGCCGGGTCGCCACCGTCCCCGCCGCCCACGTCACGCCTCCCGTGGCCGCCGCGCTCACGAAGGACCCCGCCGCACCCCTGAGGAAGGCCGCCTGGCCCGTGGCCAGCTCGTAGCTGGGGCGGCCGAAAATGAGGTAACTCACCAGATCCGATTCGGCGAGCCCAGGCTCGTCGCTGGAGAGGGTGACCCGCGGCTGGGTGAGGGTTCCCTCCACCGAGGCGATGACGTTCAACGGCTCGCCGTTCACCCGACGGATGCGGGATACGGCCTGGATGTTGAGGGTGGGATTGATCCCCGGCGTGCCCACGAAGCCCACGGTGCCGCCCTGGACCTCGAAGGTGCGGCCCAGGACCACATACGTTCCCCGCAGCGCCTGAAGCTCCCCCACCATGACCAGGTCGCGGGCGGCCCGGTCGTACACCACGATGAGGTCGCCGCCGATCTCCACATTCATGTCCGAGGAGCGCAGCCACGTGTCCCGGGGCACGGCCAGGTTCACGTTCACCCGCAGGCTGTCCAGGAAGGGATTGCGGATCTCGCGGATGAGGGGCCGCGCTGAGAGCACCGTGGTATCCACCACCTCGAAGATGCGGGGGTCGGTGAGGTCCACCACCTCGACGCTGCGCTGGAACTCTTCCAGGAAGAGGGTCCCTCGATCCACGGTGAGGTCCCCCTCCATGAGGGGCCGCCGGTAACTTCCCACCAGGTTCACCGTTCCCGAGATGCGCCCCTCCACGTCACGGCGTTCCAGGGCCTGGAAGCCGTTGAACGTGATGTCCAGATCGAGGCGCGGATCGCGCAACGGCTCCAGCGTCACGATCCCGGACACCCGAGCCGTACCCCCGGCCTTCCCCCGCAGGTTGACGTCCACGCGGCGATCCGGATTCAGCACCACGGTACCCGCGGCGTCGTGTTGACGTACGCCGAGGGCCTCCACGGTCCATGCCCCGCCGTCCAGGGTGAGGGTGCCGCTGGGCTCGGGAGCCTCCACCGTGCCCGCCACGTGAAAGGTCCCCGTCACCGTGCCCCTGACGTCTTCGAGGAATTCGAGGGGGGTGATGATCACCGACGCGGGAAGCGCACGCGCCACCACCTCCACGTCCATCTCGCGGGACGGGTGGTGCCGCTGCGCCGTGTCCAGGCTCAGGTCCACCGGAACAGAGCCGGCCACCCGCAGCACTTCACCATCCCCTTCCCACGCCTGGAAGGAGATCTCGGCCTCTTCGAGCCGGTAGCTCAGTTCGGCGGCCGCGCTGTCCACCTCGGCACCGGAAAAACCGGGCTCGAGGACGCGGGCCGCGCCGTGAAGCTCGGGAGCCACGGCCGGTCCCGTCACCCGCACGTCGAGATCGGCCCTGCCGGCCAGGCTCCCCTCCTCCCACTGAAGAAGGCGCGCCATGCGATCCAGGTGGACGGCCTCCACCGCCAGCGAGAAATCCGAGTCGCCCTCCCGGTCGAGGCGCCCCGAGGCCGCCAGAGTCATAGGATCGTCCCCGGCTCGCCGGATGAGCACCGTGTCCACCTCCACCGACGTCGGGCTCCAGGTGACATAGGTGGGCACAGTGTTTTCCCAGGCCAGCGTGTCCAGCTCCACTCGAGCTTCCCGGATGAACGCCTCGCCGCCCAGCGAATCCAGGGCGAAGTCGCCCTCCGCCCGGTACCGCTCCCCAGCCCGCCGCTCCATGGAAAGGGATGCGGTTCCGGCCCCGTCGGCCATGCTCAAGGCACCCTCGAAGGCGCGAAACCCCCGGCCCAGGATTTCCACCCCGCGGGCTGCGGCCTCCAGATCCACCACCGCGTGAGGCGAAGGCAGCCCCCGCAAGCCGACCCGGACCCGGGCGGTGTCCACCCGCGACGTTCCGTAGCGTGCGGCCCGGAGCGTGGCGGTGGTCTCGACATCCAGGGAATCCAGGTTTCCCGATAGGGTGAGAACCCCGCGAAGGGCGCCGCTCATGGCCACCTCCTCCAGGAGGGGGAGGGTATCGGGATCCACGCCCTGAAGACGGAGAAGCTGGCGGTCCAGGACCGATAGGGTGTCCCGTGCCAACACGGTGTCACTGAGGAGGAGGGGCCGCAGCCCCAGAAGGGACTCGGTACGGTAGGAGAAGGACGCCGATCCCCGCCGGCTCTTCCCCAGCCCCAACGCACCGCTTCCCTCCACCCGCACCCCTCCCGCCGTCAAGCGGGCCGAATCCACACGAAGCAGACCCTCGCCCGCGTTGAAGGCCACCGCGATGGAGTCCAGGTGGAGTCCGCCGATGCGCGACGCCCGGCCCTGAACCAGGCCCCCTCCCTCCAGTGAATCGGCCCGCGCACCCCGCCACTCGGCCGTTGCCCTTCCCGTCCACCGGGAGGGCGCGGGCAGGCGCGACGACAGCTCCGATAAGGGAAAGTCGTCTCCTGAGACATCGAGGCGGACCCGCCCCTCCGCGCCGCGCCCGACCCTCGCCGCATGGAAGGTGGAGCGCCCCTCTCCCGCCGATACGTCTCCACTCAGATCCAGCGAGTCCCCCATGGCCACGACGCGCACCCATCCCTGGGCCGTTCCCTGGAGCCCCAGCTTCGGAAAGAGGGGGTCCAGTATGCCCAGGGAGAGAGGCGCCAGATCGCCCTGCGCATCTATGACCCAGGCGGCAGTGGTATCCCTGCGCACGATGCCGCGCGCCACGGCGCGAGACGGCGCCGGAAGGGTCGTCGCCGGCTCCCCGGGTCCCGGCGGTTCACCGAGATCGCCCGCCTCGCCGAGCCCTACCTGCCCGCCCAGCCCCTCCGGCTCGTGACGCACGTCGGCGGCGAAGCGCACCCCCTCCCTTACGCGGCCCGAGGCCTGGAGGGCGACCCGTCCCCGCGCGGGAAGAACACGATGGGGCCACACGGCGTCGAGGAGCTGGAAGTTGAAGGGGTCGAGGACCAGGCTCAGGTTCGTCACCCCCGGGTCGTCTCCCGGATGAAGGCCCCCCTCGACACGGGCGGTGGTGGGCGTTCCGCCGAAGCCCTCCGGGACCATCGTGGCCGTCCCGTGCACGCCCAGCGAAGCCACGGGTCCGTCCAGCGTCACGGTACCGCTCACGAATCCGTCCAGGGGAAACCCTCCGGGGAGCCAGGCCTCGGGGATCCATTCCGCGAGACGGGAGAGGGAGAGGGGCCGCGCCGTCACGCTCATCCCGGAAAAAGTCACCTCCTCGTCCACCGTGAGGCGCCCCTGCGCCGAAACGGCGTCGGCTTCCGCCTCGGCCCGCACGTCCCGCAGCGTCACCTCCAGGCGAGGACCGGCAGAGATCTTTACCCCGCCGCTCAGGGATCCGTCGGGGAGGCGGGGATCGAGCCAGCGCAGATCCGCCAGGGAGCCGGTACCCTCCGTGGTGAGGTCGGCGGCAAAGGTCCAGCCGCCGCCCGAGGCCGGCGTGGGCCCCACCGTCACATCTCCTGCGAGGACCGTACCGGGAAGACGAACGAACCCGTCCTCCACGTGGATACCCGCCGTTCCGAAGCGCAGATGTCCCTCGGCGCCGGCGATGGTGATGGGTTCGTCGAAGAGGACGACCCTCGTCTGCAGGTTCACGAGGAATCCTGAGAGCGGGTCGGGGGACCCCAGCAGGAGGAGGGCGTCGTCCACCTCCAGCTTCAGATCTTCGAGGGCCAGGCGTTCAAGGCCCCCTTCCCCGCCGGGAGCCGGCACCCGGGGCGCGGACGGCGTGCGTCCCTCGAGGGGCGTCAGGATCTCCACGAGGCCACCGTGGATCTCCAGGCGGCCGATCTCCACGGCGGTGACCGGCCGGGCCGAATCGCTGGCGGGCGGTGATGGCCTGAGGAGATGAGCCACATTCATGTCCTGGTCCGGCGTATAGCGGGAAACCTCGACGCGCGGCCCCCACAGATGCACCGAGCTCACTCTCGGGAGGCCCCGCAGAAGCCCCATGGCGGAATAGCGCACCGCCACCGAGTCCATCTCCAGGAAGGGACGTCCGTCCCCCGTGGTGAGGCGCACCCCCACCAGGGTGGCGCCGCCCAGGACTCCTCCGCTGTGGATGTCCCGAATCGTCACCTCCCCGGCCCACACATTCCGCACCCGCTCCACCACCACCTTCAGCAGCGCCCGCTGGCCCACCCGGGTGTTGGCCAGAACGAGGGCCGCGGCCACCAGGGCGAGCCCCGCCCCCGCCACGGCGAACCCCAGCCGGCGGCGCCAGCGGCGCCGCACCCGCGCCGCGCCGGAAGGCGCGCCCTCGGGTCCGGCGTCGTCGGGCGGAAGCGTGTCGTGGTCCTTCATCAGAAGGCCTGCCCGATGGAGATATGGAACTGGAAGCGCTGGAGGGAGCCCGGTGACGAATCGCCGAAGAGGACCCGGGGACGCAGCAGGGCAAGGTCCTTGCTCGCCACAAAGGGAATCGTCTCCTCGCCGATGCGGAGCAGGTCCTCCTCGCGGTCCGTGGCGGGATCGAAGGGCCGGATCCGGGTCGTCACCACCGAAAGACGCTCCCCTCCCCGGAAGCGGTACGCCACATCCACCCGAATGGGCCCGATGGGGCTGAGGTATCGGATACCCCCGCCCGGTGTGAATTCCACAGGACGCTCACTCATGTCGGCTCGGTCCCGCCACACCTGCCCGAAATCGGTGAAGGCGGCAAGCTGAAATTCCCTCCCCATGGGGATCCGCACCTCCACGCTCCCTTCCAGGAGCCGCGTCCCGCCCGTGGGGCGGGGAGAAAAACGCCCCGGCGGCAGGGGCGACGCGTCGCAGGTGAGGGCCAGCATCTCCTGCGGGGTGCAGCCCGCCCCTCCCAGGGAGACCGGGCGCAGGAGATCGTGAAGGTCGGCGGCCAGAACGCGCGGCCCGAGCCGGTTCTGGGCGAACCCCCGCACCGAGTTGGCTCCGCCGGCGTAGAAGCGCTTCTGAGGATGAATCACATCCACGTCCGCCGTGCCTTCCTCGCCCAAGCTGCGTCCGAAGGTCCGGGCGCCCACCCAACCTGCCCGCAGCTTGCCCGCCAGCACCACGCCCGTGCCGGGCACCCTCGCGTAGCGGGTCGCCTCTCCGATGATGCGGTCGTATCGGTAATCCGACCCCGTCACAGCCGAGGCGTGTTCCGCGTCCAGGACCAGGGAGTACCCCCGCGACGGATTGAGAACGTTGTTGGTTCGGTCGCGGCTGAAGCTCATCCCGAGGGGGGACAACCAGTTGTCCCCCTGGAGGGTGCCGATGTCTTCGGGCGTGCACACGAGGAAGTTGGTACAGAAGAGAATGTCGGCGGCGTCGAGGCGCGTCAGCTCGGGGCTGAAGGAAAGCGAGAGGGTCGTACGCGACGCCAGGGATCGTGAGGCCGCCACCGACAGACCCACCGCCTCGCGCACGAAGACGTCGGGCAGCGACTGGCGCTCACTGTAGAGGGAAGTCTGGAGCGTGTTGCGCGTGGAGAAGAGCCAGGGCTGGTTCAACTCCGCCGACACGAGCCAGTTCATGCGCGAGAAGGGGTCCTGCCCGCTCTGGGGACAGAGGATGTCCTGGAACTGGGGCGCGAAAATGTTGGAGACCCGGCCCCGTATCTGGAGCCTTCGAGCCCCACCGAAGAAGTTGCGGCTCGTCCATCGCGATTCCACATCCAGACATTCGGCGGAACTCCACCCTGCGCCCGACCGGACCCGGTGGGGATCGCCCTCCCGCACCTCCACGCGGACGGGAATGATCGAGTCAGGCTCCGCCTCCAGGTCGGGAACCACCGAAGCCGCCCGGATGATCTCCAGGTTGAAGAGACGCGCCTGGGCATCCAGGATATCATCCACCCGGAAGAGCTCCCCGGAGCGGAACTGGAGCATGCGCAAAATGGTGGATTCGGAGAGGTTTTCGTTCCCCGACACCGAGATGTGCCCGTACCGGCTCAAGGGGCCCGCCGCCACCTCATACGTCACCCGGGCCGCATAGGGATCATCGGCGGGGATGAAGGAGGAGCGGAGCACGTCGGCACGGGCGTACCCCAGGTTGGCCAGGCGGTGGATGATGGTATCGCGCGTCGCGTCGAGGAGATATTCGTTCAGCAGCGCGTTCCGGCGCAGCGGGAGGTTCTCCAGAGTCCCCGAATCCCGGAAACGCTCGGCGCCTTCGAAGCGGATCTCGGTGACCCGCACGGGCCGTCCTTCCCGAATGAGAAAGCGAACGTGGAGTCTTCCCTCGTCGTCGAAGGATGTGGCAGTGTCCACCTGTGCTTCCCGGTATCCCCTCCAACGGTACCATACGCGCAGGCGGAGCTGGTCCCGGGGAAGCTCCCGGACCGGTAGATAGCCGCGCTGCACCCCGATCCCGAACCAGCAGAAGGGCAGCAGGAACGCGGAGGTGCACTCGGTCTGCCGTGTTACGATAGCCCGGGCAAGGGAGTCATCCGGAAAGGCGTGATTGCCCTCGAAGCGGACTTCGGCCACCTCCACCCGGCTCAACTGCCCCTGGAGGGGGCGCACCGCAGCGACTCCGAGACCGAGGAAGACCGCCGCCGCAGCCGCGAAGCACGTGAAGCGCGAGGGAGTCCCGATCGGCCTCACTCGTGTCCGTCCCACCCCGGATCCTCACGCGCCTCACCCCCCAGGTCCTCAAGCGCCCTCCACTCCGGGTCCTCAGGCGCCTCCCCCCGGGGAAACTCGCGCCCGCCTTCCGCCGACCCCGCGGGCGAATCTCCGTGCGAACCCCCGGAGAGGGGCTCCCGAGCGAGAAGAAGACGGGTCACGTGGAAGGCTACCGCGCCGACTCCCACCGCCACGACCCCCGCCGCCATGGCCGCCATTGCGTTTTCCCTTCGCCCCGGCTTCAGGCGGATCCATCTCCGTCTCATGAGGTTCCTCCCTCTCCGCTCCCCTCCCCGGCCGAGGGAACGCCCGACACGGAGCCGCGCAAAACAGCATGGCGCGCCTCCGGTCGGAACGAACCCTCCTCGGGGTGGAAGCGCCGAACCTCCACCTGAAGGTGGGTATCGTCCACGTGGATCACGTGAAGGGTGTTCTCTCCAACTTCCGGCGGGCGGCCGCGGGAGGAGGTGGCCGTGCCGCTGGCCAGGAACGGCACCCCGGGCTTCGGGCCTCGACCGCCGATAAGATCCCGCGAAGAGGTGACCATGGAATGATGCACGTGTCCCCCCAGAACGGCGTCCACCGCCATCTCTTCGAAAGCCCGAGCCAGCTCAGCAGCGTTGGGCAGAGGCCGCCCCCCCTCCCCCGAAGGCGTGGGGACCAGGTGGTGGTGAAGCACCACGAGGCGCAGCTCTCCCGGGGAGGTGCCGGCGAAGGCCTTCCGGGCGAAGGCGACCTGGTGCGGGTCCACCCGGCCGCCGACGATGGCCCTGCGTGGCGCCGAAGAGTTGAGGGCGACCACCGTCGCTCCCGGAACGCGATGCACCGAGTCGAGCTCGGCCCCGATGTACCGCCGCCACTTCCGGTACGGGGCGAAGAGCCGCTCCCAGAATCGATACAGAGGGACATCGTGATTCCCGGGGGTGACCACCAGAGGCGCCTTCCCGAGGCCGTCCAGGAGTTTCCGGACCCCCCGGTACTCCCGCGCCTTGGCCCGCTGGGTCAGGTCGCCGGCCACCACCACCAGGTCCGGCTCCAGGCCGCGGGCCAACGCCTGCAGGGCCTCCCCCGCCTCGGGCCGGTAGGGCCGGCCGTACTGGAGGTCCGAAGCGTGGAGGATGGTGAACATACCGATCTCAGGCCGCAGCGGCTTCCCGTGAGGCGGGCGCACGGAGTTTCATCATCCCCGCGATCCCTACGAACATGATGCCCACGCTGATCATCTGCGCCAGTGTAAACATACCGAAGAAACGGTCATCTTTCGCGCGGAAGAACTCGACGATGAATCGCTCGAGCCCCGCCAGGGCAAGCCAGACCATGAAGAGCCACCCGGGCCGGTGCCTGTGGTCCCGGATCTTCCACAGAAAGAGAAAGATGAGGGTGCTCATGGCCACTTCGTAGAGCTGAGTGGGGTGCACGGGCACGATCTGACCGTACCGCTCGATGAGGGCCGGATCCACCTGGATGTGGAACTCACGCTCGATGATGTCCACCCGGGTGGGCGGCGTGCCCCGAGGAAAGGCGATGCCCACCCAGGAACCGGTGGGACGTCCCCAGTCGTCCCCCACCATGAAGCACCCGATGCGCCCCACGGCATACGCGATGGCCAGGGCCGGAGCCACCACGTCGGCTGTCTTGCCGAAGGGGAGCTTCTGCCTGCGGATCTCCCACGCCACCAGCGCCGCCGCCATGAGAAATCCACCGTACCAGACCAGTCCGCCCCGGGCGAAGATCAGGCCCGCGGGATCGCTCAGCAGACGAGGGTAGTTGAGAAGGATGTAGTAGAGCTTGGCGCCGCCGATCCCGCCGATGACCGCCATGAAGAGGAGGTCCCACGCCTTGTCGGGATCCTCGCCCATACGGGCCATTCCCGCCCGCGTGACGTAGCCCGCCGTAAGGAAGGCCAGGAGCATGAAGACACCGAAGGAGGTGATAGGCGCGCCGCCGAGGACGGGGAGCCATTCGGGAAGGCGGAAGAAGATGGGATACATGGCAGGTCAGGTTGAGGCCTCGACGAGGCCGGGAAAGGGCAGATTGGCTGAAGCCGAAAGGTTCAGGTCGGCGGCTTCTCCCCGCTCGAAGCGAAAGCGTGCCGCCCGCGCCACCATGGCGCCGTTGTCCAGCGACAGACGGGGTGAGGCGTGAAAGAGGCGGCCGTCTTCACCCAGGCGAAGCCGAAATTCTTCGCGCAGGCGGGTGTTGGCGCTCACCCCGCCGCCTACGAGCACCCGCGGGCACGCCGTCTCCTCCACCGCCCTCAGGGTCTTGGAGACGAGGACGTCCACCGCCGCCTCCTGGAATGCTGCGGCCAGGTGGGCCCGCTCCCTGTGGAGCGCGCCCCGCGAGCGGATCGCCTCCACCCGCTCCACCACGGCCGTCTTGAGGCCGCTGAAGGAGAAGTCGTAGAAATCGGCATCCCCCGGCTTCTGGTTGCGGCGCAGCATGGGCCGGGGCAGACGATGGCGGGCCGGGTCCCCCTGTGCCGCCAGTTTCTCGATTTCGGGCCCCCCGGGATAGGGGAGGCCCAGGAGCTTGGCGACTTTGTCAAAGGCTTCTCCCGCGGCGTCGTCGCGGGTGCGACCCAGAAGACGATAGCGCCCCCAGGCTTCCACATGGAGGAGGAGCGTGTGTCCGCCGGAGACCAGCAGGGCCACGAAGGGAGGTTCGGCCTCCGAATCTTCCAGGGAGGGGGCAAAGAGGTGGGCCTCCATGTGATGCACGGGAACCACGGGCCGCCCCAGCGCCCAGGCCGCGGCCTTGGTCCACCCCACCCCCACCAGGAGGGCACCGATGAGGCCGGGCCCGGCCGTCACGCCGAAGATGTCCACCTCACCGGCGCGGACACCCGCCTCATCCAGGGCCCGCGCCACCACCGAGTCCAGCTTCTGCAGGTGCGCCCGGGCCGCCAGCTCGGGCACGACCCCCCCGTAGATCTCGTGGACGTCCTGAGAGTGGATCACGTGGCCCAGAATGCGGTTCTCTCCGTCCAGAACCGCAGCCGAAGTCTCGTCGCAGGAGGTTTCGACACCCAGGACCACGGGGCGGGGCGGACTCACGGCGAGCCCCTCAGGCGCGTAACGGTCCCCATGGCCGGGTTGACAGCGGCGGCAAGAAGGGCGGGCGTACCCTCCAGTCTGAGGGGAACCCGACGCGCTTCACCCGGCACCATCCCCCGGAGGAGATCCGGATCCACCACCACCCGGAGGTCGCGGGCGTCCACCGCCGTCACCAGAGACCGGGCGCCTCGGAGGGTGACGTCCACGGTGGGAGGATCCACACGCACGGCCTCGCCGTCGGCGCCCTCGGCCAGGACGGGGACCCCGGGCACGAGGCGCTCCACCTTTTCCTCCACGCGCACCCCCACCGTCGCCGTGTGGGGCATGACCCGCACCGGGCCCAGTCCTGCCGTGTCCACCGGAACCTCCATGATCCCCGACTCGGAAATCGCGGACAGATCGATGGGGCGTAGCCGCACCGAATCCATGGCCTCGACCCGGCTGGCCGGACCCCGGATCTTCACCACCCGGGGGGTAAGACCGATGGGACTGGCGAAAGCCAGGTGCTCGGGCAGCGCGCCAAACGCACTCAGGGCGAGGGGGATCGTCCTCGTCACCGCCTCTTCGAAGGTCACCTCCACCGCATCGGGGGAAATGCCCTCCACCGTCAGCCCCGACCCTTCACCCAGACGAACCCACTCCCGGCGTAGGACGATGACCGTATCCGGAGAATGGATGGCCTCGACGGGCACCCGCACTTCGGTCCCCTGGCGGGCCAGGCGGATGATCTCCCGGGCCGGACCGCTGAGGCGAAGCTCCACGGTGGGGGGAATGGGGGGCGCCGCCAGCGCCCACGTCGTATCGGCAACATCCACGACCACCGGCACCGAAGAGAAAGTCTCGGCGTTGCGGGGCTCGGTCTGCACGAGAGCCCAGAGGAAAACGCTCAGGGCGAGGGCCGCGAGCTTGAGGCGCCAATTATGGGCCAGCCTCCCCACCAGGTTGCGCAGCGCCATAGCCGGACGGGCCCCTAGCCTTCGAGGAGCCGGCGAATCAGGTCTTTGTTCACCGGAGCCTCCCAGTCGGTGGCGCCGGCCACCTTCCGGTAGATGATCCCGTCCCGGCCGATGATGAACGACTCGGGCACCCCGGTGGTCTGATAGATCTGCTGAATCTTCCCCTCGGGGTCGTGAAGGATAGGGAAGGTGAGCCCGAACTCCTCCACGAAAGCCTTCAGGTCACCGCCCGGACGGCCAAAGGCGTCCGAGGTGCCCTGGGGAGCGTCCACGCTCACAGCTACGATCTCGAAGTCGGTGCCCTGCATCTCCCGGTAAAGGCGCTCCATGGAGGGCATCTCCTCGCGGCAGGGAGGGCACCAGGTGGCCCAGATGTTGAGGAGGATGACCTTGCCGCGGAAATCGTCCAGCGTCCGAGGCTCCCCGTCGAGCGTGTACGCCGTGAAATCGGGCGCCCGGGCGCCGGAAAGGACCGGTTGATACCGCTCCCGCCCCACCCAGGCCAGAACCACGATGAGGATCGCTGCCGTCACGGCCCAGAGATAGGGTGACCTGAGCGGATTCTTCTTCATGAACTACGCCCCTTTTCGTCAAAGTCGGCCCGGCGGGCCCTGGCGCGGAACGACACCTCTGTCGTATACACGGAATCCACGGGCCCGTTCACGGGCGCCGCGTACGGCTCGAATCTAGGGAAGGTCCTCCCCTGAGGCATACCCCTCCCTCGCGTCTCCCGCGACGCCGAACCTCTAGGAGCCTGTCCGAGTCATGCAGTGGGCCGCACGCAGGGGTCTTGCGTGTGCTCATGGTAGGAACGACGACGCGTCGTAGCTGTAGC
>JBHHWB010000017.1:0-49093 GCA_046756305.1 Gemmatimonadota bacterium | reverse complement strand
CGGGGATCCGGGGGGACGAACCCCCCGGATCCCGGCCCCACATGGGCCCGCGCTCCGGCACCGCCGGAGGCGGGCGATCCCGCTCAGGTCAAACGTAGCTGCGCTGCAGGTGCCGCGCCTGGGCGATACGCTGTTCGGCGACCCGGTCGGCGGCGTGGCTGGTGGCGATGTTCTCCTGGGCCGCCCGCTCGAAGATCCGCAGCAGGGTGTTGTAGATGTCGCCCGCCTTCCTCTTGGCCCGCTGGGGCGTCCAGTCTTCCAGCTCGCCGTACACGTTGATGAGGCCGCCGGCGTTGATGACGTAGTCCGGGGCGTAGAGGATCCCCTTCTCCTGCAGGGCGTCGCCGTGGTGGGAGCGGGCAAGCTGGTTGTTGGCGGCGCCCGCCACGATATCCACGTTGAGCTCCTTGAGGGTATCGTCGTTGATGACGGCCCCCAGTGCGCATGGCGAGAAGATGTCCGCATCCACGCCGTAGATCTCGTCAGGCTTCACGGCGGTGGCGCCGAATTCGGACACAACGCGCTCGACCCGCTCTTCGTCGATGTCGGTTACCGTGAGCTGGGCGCCCTCTTCGGCCAGGTCCTTGCACAGGTAATAGCCCACGTGCCCCAGTCCCTGGACGGCCACATGCTTTCCGGCCAGCGCGTCGTCGCCGTACTTGAAGGCGGCGCACGCCTTCATCCCCCGATAGACGCCGAAGGCCGTCACGGGCGAAGGGTCTCCCGACCCGCCGAGAACGCCGACCACGTGCTCCGTCTCCATGTGGACGAACTCCATGTCCTCAGGAGAGGTGCCCACGTCTTCGGCGGTGATGTACCGGCCACCCAGCGACTCCACGGCGCGCCCGTGGGCGCGGAAGATCATCTCGCGATCCTTGACCTTGTTGTCGCCGATGATGACCGACTTCCCGCCGCCCAGATTCAGGCCCGTGATGGCGGCCTTGTAGGTCATCCCCCGCGCGAGGCGCAGGGCGTCGACGACGGCATCCCGCTCGCTCTCATAGTTCCAGAAGCGCGTGCCGCCCAGGGCGGGCCCCATGCTCGTGTCATGGATGGCGATGATGCCCTGGTATCCCAACTCGCGGTCGTTCCAGAATACGATCTGTTCGTGGTCGCGCTCCGACATCAAATCGAAGATAGCCATTCGTACTTGCTCCCAGCCCTCTGGTCTCAGGTCGCCCGAGCCGCCCGCAGGACCTCCCGGGCGATCACGTGCCTCATGATTTCATTCGTACCTTCATAGATCTCCGCGCCTTTCGCGTCGCGGAGGAGCTTCTCTACGGGATAATCTCGCATGTACCCGTAGCCACCGAAAATCTGTACCGCTTCATCCGCCACCCAGGTGGCGGCCTCGGAGGCCACCAGCTTGGCCACCGCCGCACGCGACGTGAGCCCGTCGGGCCCGGTGCGGGGATAGGCCGGTTCGCGGGCCCCCTCCACCGCCAGGGCGGCGTCGCGCACCATGGCCCGTGCGGTGGCGATCCTGCTCTGCATCCCGGCCAGCTTGGCCTGCACGGCTCCGAACTCGGCCAGGGACCGCCCGAACTGCTTTCTTTCCAGGGCGTAGGCGACGGCGTGCTCCATCGCGGCCCGGGCGACGCCCACCGCCTGGGCCGCGATCCCGGTGCGGCCCACGTCCAGCGCCTCCAGGGCGTACTTCATTCCCGACCCGGGCTCCCCCAGAATCCCCTGGGAAGTGAGGCGCACCTCTTCCAGACGCACCCGCACCGTTTCCGAGGCCCGCAGCCCCAGGGTGGTGGCCCGGTCCGTCACCTCGTAGCCCGGCGCGTCCCGGGGAACCAGAAACGCTCCGATCCCCCCCTCGCCGTCGACGCGGGCCATGACGAGGACGAGACCCGCCCGATCCCCGTTGGTCACCCACACCTTCTCGCCGTTGAGCACCCACCCGTCGCCCTCCTTCCGGGCGGAGCAGCGCAGCGAGCCCGCGTCGCTCCCCGCCTCCTTTTCCGAAAGGGCGAAAGCGCCCAGGGCCTCTCCGGACGCCATGGCCGTGAGCCAGCGCTCCTTCTGGGCCGCGCTCCCCACCCGGTCCACCATGAAGGCCACCGGACCGTTGTGGATGGCCACGGAGAGGGCGACGGCGGCGTCCCCCCAGGCCAACTCCTCCAGCGCCACCAGATAGGTGGTCGTGTCGAAGCCCAGCCCGCCGAACTCCTCGGAGATGGTCATCCCCAGGAAGCCCAACTCGGCGAGCTTGGCAAAGACGTCGTCGTCGAGCGCCCGCTGGGCGTCCCAGCGGGCCGCATGGGGACGCAGCTCCCCCTCGGCAAAGCTCCTGGCGAGAGATTGGATCTCGAGTTGCTCCGGCGTCGGCTTCATAGGGCCTCACTCATACGTGTAGAATCCGCGCCCGGTTTTGCGCCCCAACCACCCCGCCGCGACGTACTTGCGCAGCAGCGGCGAAGGCCGGTACCGGTCGTCTCCCAGTTCGCGGTGCAGCACCTCCAGGATGTTCAGGCAGGTGTCGAGGCCGATGAGGTCCGCCAGCGCCAGCGGCCCCATGGGATGGTTCATCCCCAGCTTCATCACCGTGTCGATGGCCTCGGGGGCCGCGACCCCCTCCATGAGGGCGGTCACCGCCTCGTTGATCATGGGCATGAGGACGCGGTTGGACACGAAGCCGGGAAAGTCATTGACCTCTACCGGGGTCTTGCCCAGCTCCCGGGCCAGCGCCACCACCTGCCGGGTGGTGGCATCGTCGGTGGCCAGGCCGCGGATGACCTCGACCAGCTTCATCACCGGAACCGGATTCATGAAGTGCATGCCGATGACCTGCTCCGGCCGCCCGGTGTTGGCCGCGATCTCCGTGATGGAGATGGACGAGGTGTTGGAGGCCAGAATCGCAGAGTCGGGCGCCGCCTCGTCCAGGGTGCGGAAGATCCCGGCCTTGAGCTCCGCCCGCTCCGGCACCGCCTCCACCACCAGGTCCGCGTCGGCCACGCCGTCGGCCACGTCGGTGCCCATGTCGATGCGTCCCAGGACGGCCTCCTTCTCCCCTTCCTCCAGGAGACCCTTCTCGATCTGGCGATCCAGGTTCCTGGAGATGGTCTCCAGAGCCCGGTCCAGAACGTCCCGACTCACGTCCAACAGCACGACCCGCTTCCCGTGCTGCGCCGCTACGTGGGCAATGCCGTTCCCCATGGTCCCGCCACCCACCACGGCGATCTTCTCGATGCTCATGGCTTCCGCTCCTCCTCTCTATCCATTCCCGGCCCTATCCGCTCCGGGTCCGTCTTCTCTTTCAACCACCAGGGCGCAACGGCGGGCCGCAGGCGCGGCGACCGCCACGCCCACACCGCCACCCCGCACCACACCACCGTTGCCGCCACGCTTCCTTCAGGCCCGAACTCTCCTCCACCGAGCCATCCCGGCCCGCGGGGCACACCCCGGAAGAGCGCAGGCTCGCGCAGGACGATGCCGCTCACCGGCACCCCCGCCAGAAACGCCACCCCCCAGTTCCAGCCCAGGTGGGCGCCCACCGCCCCCCACAGCGTCCCCGTGCGCAGGACGAGGATCCCCAGAAGGATCCCGGCCAGCGTCACGTTCACCGCGGCCAGCGGCGTCACGCCCGGGTTGGACAGGTGCCCCGCACCGAAGACCAACCCCGTCACCCCCAGCGCCGCCGGCGCCCCCCAGGCGGAGGCCAGCGCCTGCAGGGGATACCCCCGGATCAGGACCTCCTCCGCCAGGGCGGGAACCAACAGCAGCATCGCCGTCTCGGCCCCCAGCCGGGCCCACGCCGTCACGCCGCCCGGCGCCGGCACCCAGCTCAATCCGCCCACGAGGGCCATGAGCCCCACCGTTCCCGCCGTGAGCCCCAGCCCGATCCCCACCCCGCCCAGGAAAGCCCCCGGCGCGCCGTGGGGCCTCAGGCCCAGCTCCGCCGGACGCCGGCCCTCCATGGCCATCCCCACCCATCCCCCGGCCAGCCCGCCGGCCAGGACGGCCACAGAGGCGCCCACGATCCCCCGCGGGAGGAGCCCGCCCACCAGGACCGACACACCTCCGGCCACCACCACGTACACGAGCAGCCGCCATCCCAGCCGCAGCCGCCCATCCCGGGCCCGGAGCATCCACACTCCGGCGCCCAGCGTCTTTTCTGTCAAAACAAAAGCCCCGGGCTATACACGCCCGAGGCTTGAAGTCCGGATCAGCCGCGTAAGGAAGAGCGCAAGCAAGATCTTGGTTGCGTCCCCCAGGAGGAAGGGGAATACCGCCACGGCCAGAAGACCGCCCGGCTCCGCGCCGGTACTCGCCACCAGCCAGGAGAGCCCCCCCAGGTACATCACGGCGACGCCCAGAGCCAAGCCCGCGGCCGTGCGTACCGGGCCCGCTCCCCGCGCCGCCACCACTCCGGTGAAGAAGGCGGCGGCAGGCATGGCCACCAGGTATCCTCCGGTGGGCCCGAGGAGCCAGGGCAGTCCCGCCCCGCCCATGGCGAAGACGGGCAGTCCCGCGGCGCCCAGCGCCACGTATCCTGCCATGGCCGAGGCCCCGAGCATGGGACCTAGCACCGCCCCGGCGAGAATCACGAAGAGGGGCTGCAGCGTCATGGGCACCGGCGTCCAGGGAAGCGGTACGGCGACCTGCGCCCCCAGGGCGGCAGCCAGAATGAAGATCAGCCCGGCGACCGCCTTCCTGGCGCCTTCGTGGGCGATGATCTCCTGACCGCCCCAGCTCCGTACCGTCTCCGCAACCGTGCTCATTCCGTCTCTCCCTCCCGTGCGTTGGACAAGTTCACACCCGCTCCACCGACAGCGCCACCGCGTTGCCTCCGCCGAGGCACAGCGTCGCCAGCCCGGTGCGGGCGTCGCGCTGTTCCATGGCGTGGAGTAGGGTGACGAGAATGCGCGCTCCCGAAGCGCCGATGGGGTGGCCCAGGGCTACGGCACCGCCGTTGGCGTTGACCTTCTCCTCATCCATCCCCAGGGCGCGCATGTCGGCGATGGCCTGCACGGCGAAGGCTTCGTTCACCTCGAAGAGGTCGTAGTCGCCGATGCTCTTGCCTTCCATGGCCATGACCTTCTTCGCGGCGTCGATGGGGGCGAAAAAGAGGTCCTGGGGTTCGGTGGCACCCACCGCGTAGGCCTTGATCACCGCCTCGATCTCCAGGCCGTGCTCCTCGGCGTACTCCTGAGAGGCGACGACCAGCGCCGCGGCACCGTCATTGAGCCCCGGGGCGTTGCCCGCCGTCACCACGTGCTCCTCGATGTCGGGCGGCGCGTCCTTGACGAAGGCCGGACGCAGCTTGGCCAACGCCTCCATGGAAGTGTCCGCCCGGGGGCTCTCGTCCGTGTCCACGACCACGGCCCCCTTACGCGTCTTGACCTCCACCGGGACGATTTCGTCCTGGAAGCGACCCGCCTCCATAGCGGCGATGGCCTTCTGGTGGGAGCGCAGGGAGAAGGCGTCGGCTTCCTCCCGGGTCACATTGGCCTTCCTGGCCGTGTACTCGGCGTGCCCCCCCATGTGACACTGGCCGAAGGAGCACCACAGGCCGTCGAGGATGAGGCCGTCCTGCACGGCCTGATCCCCGAACTTGACACCCTTGCGCATCCCCCGCAGGTAGAAGGGGACGTTGGACATGGATTCCATGCCGCCGGCCACGATGAGGCGGGCGTCGCCGGCCTTGATGGCCTGAGCCGCAAGCATGACCGCCTTCAATCCGGAGCCGCACACCTTGTTCACGGTCAACGCCGGTATGGTGGCGGGAAGCCCGCTGCGCACGGCGGCCTGCCGGGCGGGCGCCTGGCCCTCTCCGGCGGTGACTACGTTCCCCATGATGACTTCGTCAATGTCGCCGTGCTCCACCCCCGCCCGCTGAACGGCTTCCCGGATCACGACGGCGCCCAGATCCGGCGCCGAAAGGGAGCTGAGGCCGCCCAGGAAGCGGCCGATGGGGGTGCGCACGCCGCCGCGCACGATGACGGCGGTCTTCGATTTATCGGTCATGGTCGTACCTCTGGACTGAGATGTCGCGAGGCAGGTCGCCGGAGGGCTCTGCGGCCAGCTATAGGAAGATAGAAAAAAAGAGGGACCGGGTCACGGCTCCCTCAGAGCCGGACGCTCGGACTCGGGATCGAGGCGGCCCCACGCCACCTGGGGGTCGTGTTCGAAGACGAGGAGCCAGTCCTCCTCCA
This sequence comes from Gemmatimonadota bacterium, assembly GCA_046756305.1. GTDB lineage: Bacteria > Gemmatimonadota > Gemmatimonadetes > Longimicrobiales > Gaopeijiaceae > JBHHWB01. The sequence continues at coordinate 42,932 of JBHHWB010000017.1, read as the reverse complement.
CGGCCCGGCGCCAGAGCGCCCGCTTGGATTCCAGCGTCACCAGGGGCTCCAGATCGTACCCCATGATCCACGGCAGGGGGAGGTGGGCCACCGTGGGGCACACGTCGGCCAGGAAGCACGCCGTCTCCCCCTGGTCCTGCACCAGCACCGAACAGTGGTGGGGGGTGTGGCCGGGCGTGGCCAGGAGACGCACTCCTTCCGTGACCACCTTGCTGTCCTCTCCCCACTCCACCAGCGCTGCCTCCACCACGGGATCGAAGTTGTCCTTCAGATAGCTGGCCCGGATGCGCTCGTTGTCCCGGTGGGCGAACTCGAACTCGCCCCGGTGGATCACATAGCGGGCCCCGGGAAAGGCGGGTCGGATCTCTCCGGCCTCGTTCCTCAGGGTGTTGCCTCCCGCGTGGTCGAAGTGGAGATGGGTGTTCACCACCAGATCCACGTCCCCGGGCTCAAAACCCGCCGCGCGGATCGCGTCTTCAAGGCGGGTGGGCGCACCCTCATTGTCGATGCCGTAGAGGTCCTTGAAGCGCTCACTCTCCTTGTTTCCCACCCCCGTGTCCACCAGCACCAACGCCTGAGGCGCCTCCACCAGGAGACAGCGAAGTGCCAGGGGAATGCGGTTGCGCTCGTCGGCGGGGATGCGCCGTTCCCACAGCGGCTTGGGCACGACGCCGAACATGGCGCCCCCGTCCAGGAGCTGCCGCCCCCCGTCCAGAGCGTGGATCTTGATGCGGCCGACTTCGGCCGACTGAACGAGGCTGCTCCCATCCTCCATGCTTACCGCTCCTCCGTTCCGTTGTCGGATGCTTTACCCGGCGCTCCCTCCGTGCTGCCCGCGCCGCGCCCGGGGCCGCGGCCCGAGCCCGGCCCGGCGGAAGGTGCGGCGGGACGCGCAGGAGCGGATACCCCCCGGCGGTTGCGCCGTTTCCGCCCGTCCAGGAAGCGCTCCATCCCCCGGAGATCCCGGATGCCGTGCGCCTCCGCCTCGTCCAGGAGGCGAAGGAGGATGCGCGCCGTGGCCAGGGCGTCCCCGTGGGCGCGGTGCCGTGCATGGACGTCCACACCGAAGTGGCGCGCCACCACGTCCAGGTTGCGGTGACGGAGCTCGGGCACCAGGCGGCGCACCATGCGCACCGTGCACAGCCGGGGAATCCGCAGCTGATCGCCTCCGGCCCGCACCAGCTCCATGGCCACGAACCCCCAGTCGAAGGGGGCGTTGTGGGCCACGAAAACGCGGCCTTCCAGCCTGCGCTCCACCTCCCCGGCAATGTCCTCGAAGTAGGGGGCCCCGCGCACCATGTCGTCGGAGATCCCGGTGAGGGCCATGATCCTGGGGGGAATCCTGCGGCCGGGGTTCACCAGGGTGGAGAACTCGTCCACGATGACGCCCTCCCGCACCTCGACCAGGGCGAACTCGGTGATGCGGTCACCCCCGTTGCGGCTTCCCCCCGTGGTTTCCACGTCCACCACGGCGAAGGAAGCGTCCTTGAGGGACACGGCCTCCTTTACCCGGGAGGCGACCAGGGTCCATGTGCCCCGGGCGTCCACGGAGAAGCGGGAGTCCCCCCCGAGGAGCTGAAAGACGGCGGCGGCGGCAGCGCCCGCATGCCCCTGGAGGCCCAGCACTTCCCGGGCGAGATCGAGGGTGTGGGCCGGTCCGCCGCGGAGCCGTTCCAGGACGGCTCCGGTGAGGGAACGGGAAGTGGACCCCTTCACCCGCCCCGCGCTTTACGGGTGAGATCGAAGGAAAGGGCCTCCATCTCGATGACCAGGTTCACGTTCGCCACCGAGACCTCGGGAGGGACACGCAGGCGCGTGGGGGCGAAGTTGAGGATTCCCCGGGCGCCGGCGGACACAGCCCGGTCCGCCACCTCCTGGGCGGCGGACGCCGGTACGGCCAGAATCACCATCCGGACCTCCCGCTCACGGATGATGCGCTCCAGGTCGGCCACATCCTCCACCACCGTGCTGCCCCAATGCTGTCCGATCTTTTCCGGATCCGAATCCAGCACCGCCATGCACTGAAAGCCCCGCTCACGGAAGCGGGGATAGGCGTGGAGGGCCGAACCGATCCGACCCGCCCCGACGAGGGCGATCTTCCACGGGTGATCCAGGCCCATGATCTCCCGCAGGCGCTGGGCCAGACGCGGCACCGCATACCCCATCCCCCGCTTCCCGAAAGATCCGAACTGGGAAAGGTCCTTGCGTACCTGTGCGGCGGTGGTCCCTCCCCACACGGCCATGTCCTGACTGGACACGGTGGGAACGCCCCTCCGCTCTGCTTCTTCGAGACCCCGGAGGTAATGGGAAAGTCGCCGGACGGTGGAATCGGAGATGCGTGGCGGCACGAGTCGATCGTTCTGGTACAAGGGGACAGGGAGCCCGGCATGCGCACGCGGGCCCATTTCTTGTGAACTGTGGTACTATTCTAGGGATTCAATGGGATTCAGGCAACAAACGCGTCAGGGCCACAAACTGTTCCGGGGAGAGGTTCTCCGGGCGGTCGCTGGGAGCAAACCCCACCCGGGCCGCCAGCGCCTCCACCGCCTGCGGATCCACCCTGAGATCGGGATGGGAACGGAGGATGCGACCCATCTGTTTGCGGCGCCATTGAAAGGCGGCGCGAACCAGACGGCGGACCCCGGCTTCCTCCGCCGCCGACAGGGGAGGAGGCACCAGCGGGCGGATGCGGACCACCGCCGAATCCACCGCCGGTACGGGGCGGAAGGCGCCCCGCCCCACCCGAAAGAGCCGCTCGGCCCGGGCCACCGACCGGACCCCCACGGCCAGGGCTCCGTAGGTCCCCGTTCCGGGCCCGGCCACGATGCGTTCGGCCACCTCCTCCTGCACCATGAGCACGATCTCCCGGGGACGAGGTCGTTCCAGGAAATGAAAGAGGATGGGCGTGGTGATGTTGTACGGGATGTTGCCCACCACCTTCAGCGCCGAGGGATCCGGCGCGAGAGCCCCGAGATCCACCTTCAGGATATCCCCTTCCACGACGGTGACGTCGTCCCGTCCTTCGTAGCGCTGACGCAGCTCCGCGGCCAGATCCCGGTCCAGCTCCACCAGGATGAGGCGTCCCGCCCTTCCCTCCAGGTGCCGTGTGAGGGCCCCCTTCCCCGGCCCGATCTCCAGCACCACGTCCTCCGGAGCGGGCGCGACGGCCTCCACGATCTTGCGCTGCAGGTTGGGGTCGACGAGAAAGTTCTGGCCCAGAGCCTTCCGGGCCCGGTGCCGCCGGAAGGGCGCCTCCCCCTCTTCAGACACGGACCACCAGTCCGGTGCGATCATCCCCCTGAATGGGGGGCTCGGCCCCGTTGGTGAGGGCGAAGAGCGCGTCCACGATCTCCTGTGCAGGCCGGGTGCGGTTTTCGGCCACCGCCGCCAACACTCTGGATTCCCCGTCGTTGCGCGTGCCGGTGGAGAGGATGTCCGAGAGGCCGTCGGTGAAGAGAAGGAGGAGATCCTCTCTCGTGGCCCAGGGCACCTCCCGCTCCCCGTAGGCGTCGGGCCCGGCGAACCCCATGGGAGGATCGGTGGCTTCCAGGCGTTCCGGAGCCCCCGAGGGGTGGACGATGAAGGCGTGGGGATGCCCGGCGTTGGAATAGCACAGTGTGCCCGCCTCAGGGTCGATGACCCCGTAAAAGACGGTCAGGAACATCTCGGTGGTGGCCAGCTCGTCGCTGAGGGCGTTGTCCATCTCCCGGAGGACCCGGGCCGGCGAATCGTGCTCGCGGGCGTAGATGCCGGCGGCGCTCAGGGTCAGCGTCATGATGAGGGCCGAGGGAAAGCCGTGCAGGGAGACGTCCCCCAGCATAACCCCCACCCGTCCGTGAGGCAGACGGAAGAGCTGAAAGAAATCGCCGCCCACCTGCTCGGCGGGAGAGACCCGCGCGGCGGCTTCCGCGCCCTCGAAACACGCCGCGTCGGGAAGGAGCTTCATCTGCAGGTCGTGCGCCAGCTCCATCTCCCGGGCCATGCGCTCCTTGGAGAGGCTCTCCTGGATGAGACGGTTGTTCTCCAGGGCGGCGCCCACCTGCGACGCGATGGCCGACAGAAGGCGCTGGTCCGCCTTGCTGAAAGGCTGGCTCTCGCGCCGTCCGATGAGGTTGATGACTCCGACGGTGCGCGGCTCCCCGCTGGGCGGCGTGTAGCGGATGGGCACCGACAGGAAGGACGCTTCCGGGTGCGGCCCCACAGGGTCCCCGCTCTCGGGGTGAGACGGGCCCGTGATCTCGCTGCGGCCTTCGCGGAATACCCGCGCCGTGACCGCCTCGGCGTCTTCAGGCGTGAGGGGTCCCTCCACGCCTCCCTCCCCCACCGCCGCCGTCAGGTGGAGCCGGCCCGTTCCGGGATCGTGAATCCAGAGCGAGGCGCGGCGGGCGCCCATGACGTCGCGGACCTCTTCGAGGATGACGCGGGCGGCGTCGTCCAGGCGTAGGATAGAGCCCAGGATCTCCGAGATGGAGTACAGGAGGTTGATCTCTTCGTACCGCTCCGAAAGCTCGTGGGTAAAGAACTCCACCTCGCGGGCCATCTCCAGGTCCCGCTCCAGCACCGACGCCAGGGTCCGCGCCACCGCGGCGGCGGGAGCGGGTCCCGAAGTGGAAACCTCAAGGGTCAGCGGGCCCCCGCCGCGAGCGCGGAGGGCCTCCCGAGCCAGGCCCGGGTCCTCCGCGTCGAAGGCGGGACTCTCGTAGAGGATCAACTCCATGCCCGGAGCGTCCGCGGCAGCCGTGCCGAGGCGCACCTTGGCGCCGAACGCTTCGGAGAATTCCGCCAGAGTCCTGCGGACGGATTCAGGAAGGGTGGAAGGGGGTTTCCCGGTGCCGATGCTCACGCAGGCGCCCCGCCCTCGAGCGGAGCGTCGGATTCCAGATTCAGCACCAGACGGACCTCGTTGCCCCGCTCATTGAAGGACACCTCGTCCAGAAGCTGACGCATCAGGAAGAGTCCGCGTCCCCCGCACTTGAGGAGGTTTTCCGGCTCCGTGGGGTCGGGAACGACACAGGGATTGAAGCCGTCCCCCTGATCCACCACCCGAGCCTCGATCTTTCCGTCGGTGATTCTAACCTCGACCCGCACCCGCTTGGACGGATCGTGGCCGTTCCCGTACAGCATGGCGTTGGAGAGCGCCTCGCTGAGTCCGACGCGGAAGTTAAGGCGCAGCTTGTGCTCGACCTCGTAGCAGTCCTCGCATTGCTGGATCACATACTCGACTGCGTGCTCGATGGTCCGGATGTCGGTTGGAAGTTCGAGAACGAAATCGTTGTTCATACGGCTCAGGCCCTCAGGAAAGGGGGTTCTTCACGACCGGAAAAGACGGCTCCCGGCTTCAGAACCCTTCCAGCGCCTGGTCCTTGGTTTCCGTGATGCGGAAAAGGGTGTCCAGCTTCGTCAACTCGAAGAGGGTCCGCAGGTCCTCGTTGAGCCCCGACAGGCGCAGCTCCCCTCCCTGCTCGCGAATCTTCTTGGATAGGCTGACCAGCACACCCAGCCCGGAAGAATCGATATACCCGGTATTGGAGAAGTCGATGACGAACTTCCGGTCCCCTCCTTCGAGCCGTTCCAGGACCTTCTGCTTCAGCTCCTGGCGGTTTCCCACGATGAGCTGACCTTCTACTTCCACCACGGTGACGTCGCCGTGCTTCGATACCTGAAAGCCCATGTCTCACTCGCTCCAATTCGGGAGTGGGGAACCCGCCGCATGGCTCAGCGGAAGATCGGATCTACGCGCAGACCTACCAAAACTAAGAAAGAAACAAATGAAGGAGCAAGCCGGGACGGCCTGCGGGGGCAGCCCTGGAAGCCTCAAACAGGCTCCTGGGCCATGAGCGCGGTGATGCACGCCGTGTTCACGATGTCCTCCACGGTGGAGCCGCGGGAAAGGTCGTTGCAGGGGCGCGCCAGGCCCTGGAGAACGGGGCCCAGGGCCAGGGCGCCGCCGAAGAACTCCACCAGCTTATAGGCGTTGTTGGCGGCGTCCAGGTCCGGGAAGATGAGGATGTTGGCCCGCCCCCCTACCGTAGAGGCCGGTGCCTTTCGCAATGCCACTTCCGGCATTAGGGCGGCGTCGGCCTGCAGCTCTCCGTCGGCGGCGACGCCGGGCATGGCCTCCCGAAAGAGGGCCAGCGCCTCGCGGACGCGGTCCACCGACGGTCCTTCCGCAGAGCCGTGGGTGGAGTAGGAGAGGAAGGCCACCGCCGGCTCGTCTCCCACGATGACGCGACGCTGGTATACCGCCGCCGCCGCAATCTCGGCGAGCTGGGCCGGGGTGGGATCCGGCACCACGCCGGCGTCGGCGAAGGTCACGACCGCAGGCCCCCGGGGGTGGTCCGCGGGAAACACCATATAGAAGGAGGAGCTGACGGTGGAGACCCCCGCCGCGGTTCCCACACCCCACAGGGCGGCCAGGACCACGTCCCCGGTGGTGCGCACGGCTCCCGCCAGAGATCCGTGGGCTTCCCCGGCGCGGACCATGAGGGCTCCATGAATGAGGGGATCGGTGACCAGCGTCCGGGCCTCTTCCAGAGGAAGTCCCTTGGCACGGCGCAGCTCGTAGAGGAGGGGCCCGAAACGATCCACCCGCTCCGGGGTGCCCGGGTCCACCAGAGTGACCCGGGACGGATCCACTCCCGCCTCCGTAAGGCCGGCGGCCACGGCTTCGGGCTCGCCCAGAAGCACGGGGTGGAGCGTCTCGCAGTCGAGGAGCTCGGCCACCGCCCCGTGGATGCGAGGCTCCAAACCTTCGGGGAAGACGAGCGTGCGTTTCCTGCTTCGGGCCCGGGCCCGAAGCTCACGAATGAACTCCGGGGGCCCTTTCTTCATGATCCGCCGAACTTTTCCCGGAGGGCCGCCAAGACCGGCGAGGACACGAAGGGACTCACGTCTCCGTGGAGCGCCGCGATCTCCCGCACGAGGGAGGAAGAGAGGAAGGAGAAGCGCGCCTCGGGAGCCAGGAAGAGCGTCTCCATCTCGGGAGAAAGCTCCCGGTTCATCTGCGCCATCTGCAGCTCGTATTCGAAATCCGAAACGGCGCGCAGTCCCCGGACGATGGCCCGGGCGCCCCGGGCACGGGCGTAGTCCACCAGAAGCCCCTGGAAGGATGCAATCTCCAGTCGTTCCGAGACGGGCAGGACGCGGCGGAGCAGGTCCACCCGCTCCTCCACCGTGAAGAGGCTCTTCTTGGCATGGGTGGCCGTGTGGGCCACCGCCACCACGAGATGATCCACCACGCGCAGGGTGCGGTGGACGATGTCTTCGTGCCCCCGGGTCACGGGATCGAAGGACCCCGGATAGATGGCGACCACAGGCTGTCCCGAACTACTCATGACGGAGCGCTCACGGTGGTGACGGCGGTGTCCCCGTAGCGCCGGGTGCGGGCATCAGGCGGCACGGGAAGTTCCTCCCGCCAAGGATGCTCAACCCAGAGCTCGAATGCAAACGGCTTTTCCAGGAAACGGCGGATCAGGCGCTGGGCGTCCCCCGAACCGTAGGGGGGATCGGCCAGGGCGATGTCGAAGTGCGCCGGATCCGGAGAATCGAGAAAGGCAAAGACATCGCGGGGAACCACCACCGCGGCGTCTCCGGCCTCCAGGAGCGCCACGTTCTCCCGCAGCACAGCCAGGGAGGATCGGGCGCGTTCCACGAAGACCACCTCCTCCGCGCCGCGGCTCAATGCCTCGAGGCCCAGGGCTCCTGATCCGGCGAAGAGGTCCACGAGCCGCTGGCCGTGGAACGTCCCGCCCATGGCCGACATCCACGCCTCGCGCACCCGGTCCGTGGTGGGCCGTACACCCCGCCCCCTCAGCGCCCGCAGTCGGCGTCCCCTCCAGCGGCCCCCGATGACCCTCACGGCGTGTGCGCCGGCCGAAGGTCCAGGATGCGGGCCTGCACACGCCGGCGGCCCTTCCACTCGTTGAACTCCAGGCGAACCATGGCGTCCCACCGCCCCCGGGCCACCCGGGCGGGCGCATGGCGGTCGGCGAGGCCGAAGCCGATGGCGTCCACCGCGGGCGCTCCCGGCGCCCGGAGCTTCGCCTTCAGGTGGTCCGACCCGACCACCCGGGGCTCCACCACCTCTACCGAAGAGGCCAGAAAGACGGGGCCGGGGTTGCCGATCCCGTGGGGACCCAGATACCCGAGCCAGTGCACCAGGTCCCCGCTTACCTCCTTCACGTCCAGGAAGCCGTCGGCGCGTAGGCGGGGCCGCAGGGCAACGTCCTCAAGCCGTGCCCGCGCCTCCCGGTTAAACGCCTCCTGGAACGCCGACAGCCGATTACGTCCAATGTCCAGGCCCGCGGCCTGGGCGTGGCCGCCGAAGCGCTTCAGGTGGGAGCCCAGGGGGACCAGGGCCCGGTGCAGATCGAACCCGGGGATGGAGCGTCCACTCCCCCGCCCCCCCTCTCCGTCCAGGGCGATCAGGATCGTGGGCCGATGGATCCGCTCCACGATCCGGGAAGCCACGATGCCGATGATGCCGGGATGCCATCCCTCAGACGCGAGCACCACCCCGAAATCCGCGTCGGGGTCGTAGTCGGCCTCCAGCAGGCGCAGGGCTTCGTCAAGGGTGCGCCGGTCCTCGTCCCGGCGGGCACGGTTCACCTCTCCCAGCTTCCCGGCCAGGGCGGCCGCCTCCGCGCGGTCTTCGGTGAGGAGCAGACGGAGCGCGTCATTCGATTCGCCCATGCGACCCGCGGCGTTGAGGCGGGGTCCCAGGGTGAACCCCAGGGCTCCGGCCCCCGCCCGGGTCGCGTCCATCCCCGCCTCCTCCATGAGAGCTTCAAGTCCGACGAAGCGGGTGTGGGGAAAACGGCGCAGACCGAAGTGGACCAGGACGCGGTTTTCACCCCGCAGGGGGACCAGATCCGCCACCGTGGCCAAAGCCACCACGTCCAGATACTCCCGCAGCTCGTCCCCCTCCCTGCCCAGCTCCCGCTCCACGAGTTCAAGCATCTTATATGCCACACCTGTCCCGCAGAGTCCCTTGTCGGGATAAGTATCGTCGGGACGGTGGGGGTTCACGAAAAAATCGGGGACGGCGTGTCCCTCGCCCACGGCGTGGTGATCCGTGATCACCACCGTGATCCCGGCCTCCTGCGCCCGCTCCACCGTTTCCCGGGCCATGGTGCCGCAGTCGGCGGTGACGATGAGGGAGGCGCCGCACTCCCGGGCCGCGGCCAGCCCAGCCGGACCGAAGTCGTAGCCGTCGCGCATCCTGTGGGGCACAAAGGGGACCACGCTTCCACCCAGGGACCGCAGACGGCGGGTGAGCAGCGCCGTGGCGGCGATCCCGTCCACATCGTAATCGCCGTGGACCAGAAGGGTCTCGCCCCCTCGCAGGGCCGCGGCGATCCGCCGGGCGGCCGCGGGACCGTCGGCCAGGAGGGCCGGATCGTGCAGGTGCTCCAGGCGGGGACGCAGGAAACGCTTGGCCTCGGCAGGGTCGGTGAGCCCCCGTACGGCCAGGACCCGGCAGACGGCCTCGGGAAGCTTCAACTCCCGGGCAAGAGCACGCACCGCGCCCGCGTCCACCGCATCCGGCTCCACCCAGAGAGGAGCCGGGGCCTGGAGTCCCCGGCCGGGTTCGTCTCCCTTCGCTCCGCTCACGCCCCCGAGACGGCCTCCGGGTCCTCGGAAGCCGAGGCGTCGGAGCCTTCGGCTTCAGGGGCCGCGCCTTCTTCCTCGGCGGCCGCTTCGGCCTCGGCGGCCGCTTCAGCCTCGGCGGCCGCTTCGCCCTCGGCGGCCTGCTGGGCCGCCGCCTCCTTCGCCGCCGCCTCGCGGGCCGCCGCCTCCGGGTCCGGCGCGGAAAGGATCACCCCGCAGGACTCACACCGGATGAGCGCCGTCCCGTGGCGGATCTCGTTCTGGAGCTGGAGCGGAACGAGGCCGAAGCAGTTTCCACAGGCTCCGTCTTCGGTGAGCTCCGCCACGGCGGCGCGCCGGCCGCCCCGGCGGATCCCCTCGTAGATGCGCAACTCCTCAGCCTCGAGAGACGCGGCGAACGACTCCCTCTCGGCTTCCAAGGCCGCCAGCTCGGCCTCCACAGCCGCACGCTCATCCAGAAGCTCCTGCCGCTTTGGGCCCACCAGCGCCTCTGCCTCCTGAAAGGCCGCCTCCACCTCCTCCAGGTGCTCGTCCAGCTTCCGGATCTGGTCCAGGAGGGTGTAAGCCTCCTGCTCGTCACTCTGCAGAGCCCGCCGCACCATGTCCAGCTCGGCGCTGACGGCGGCTTCCTCCCTCAGGTTGCGCACCGACCCGATCCGCTCTTCCAGGCGCTGGACACGCGCCCGCTTCTCCTCGGTGGCCAGCTCCAGGCGTCGTTCCTCCAGGCGCATCTCCTGGAGACGTTTCCTGGTGTTGTTCAGCTCACTCTCCAGAACCAGAGCCGGCTCCTCCACCTCCTCGAAGAGGGGGTCGAAGGCGCGAATGCGGTCCTTGGTTTCCGCAATGCGGGTATCCAGGTCCTGCAGCTTCTTCAGGGCACTTCGGGTCTGTTCGCTCATCAATCCTGCTCGCTCAGTGTGGTATCGCCCCGGAGCCGCCGGGCGGTAGTCGTCCAATCCTCGGGCGCCAGCATGCGGCGCTCTTTTGTAAGACGGAGTTTCTCTTCCGTCAACGTGCGCTTCTCTTCCTCCGACCGTGCCGTCTCGATCCGGCGGGTGACATCTTGCAGCAGCCGGTCCAACGCCGAAACCCCGATACGCGTCACGGCGTCGTCGAAGACCTTCCCCGCATGGACGATCTCTTCCGGATCATCCAGGAGTTCCTGAAAACGCTGCGCCGCCACCGGATCCATACCCGATGGAGGCACGCGACGTGCGGGGTCTTCGAGGAGCGCCTCAAAGATGGCCCGATAGGACGGATCCACAAAGTCCCCCGCGCCAAGTCGTTCTCCCGCCCGCTCCACGAACTCGGGACTCTTGATCATGAGAAGGAGGAGGGTGCGCTCCGCCCCCAGGGACGGAAGCCGCGGTCGGCGCGGGGAAGGCGGCGGCGCGGGCCGCGGTCCGGAACGGGACGGCGACGGCGCTTTCCTGTGCAGCTCCGCCTCCAGCGTTTCCCTTCTCACGCCGGTGCGGTCCGCCACCTTGGCCACGTAGATGTCCCGCAGCGCCGGGTCGGCCGCCGCCCTCAGCGTGGGGAGGAGGCGATCCACGGCGGCGCGGGTTCGCTCGATGCTTGAAAAGTAGTCACGCTCCTCCAGGATCTGGAGCTTGCGATCCAGGACGTCCACGGCGTCATCCAGGTAGCGGCGCAGCGCATCGGCCCCCTCCCGGCGCACCAAGGTGTCCGGATCCTCCCCCGGAGGCAGCGTCACCACCGCCGGATGGAGCCCCGCCTCCAGGAGGGCGTCTCCGGCCCGGAAGGTGGCTTTGAGCCCGGCGGCGTCGGAATCGAAGAGGAGAAGCACCCGGGTCGTGTAGCGCGACAGGAGCCGCGCGTGCTCCGACGTCATGGAAGTGCCCAGCGTCGCCACCACGTTTTCGAAGCCGTGCGCCGCCAGGGCCACCAGGTCCATATATCCTTCCACCACCAGCGCCGTCTCTTCCCTGCGGATGGAGTGGCGGGACCAGGAGAGCCCGTAAAGGACCCTCCCCTTGTGATAGATGGGCGTTTCAGGAGAGTTGAGGTACTTGGGCGCATCTCGAGGGGCGTCGTCCAGGACGCGACCTCCGAACGCCACCACCTGTTCCGAAATCCCTTCGATGGGAAAGATGATGCGCCCCCGGAACCGGTCGTAGGGCTCGGCGGAACGCTCGCTGCGGGCCAGGAGCCCCACCTCGATGAGAAGTTCCTCGTCCAGGCCGTGCTTCGCCGCGGCTTCCCGCAGTCCGCGCCATGCATCCGGCGCCCACCCCAGACCGAAGCGTTCCCAGATCTGGGCTCCGATGCCCCGGCCTTCCAGGTACTCCCGCGCCCTGCGACCTTCCTCGGGATCCTGGAGGCGCTCCCGGAACCACATGCGGGCGAAGGCGTTGAGTTCGTAGAGCGGGCGGTTGGGATCGTCCTCACGCTGCTCCCGGCTCACCTCCCGCACCTCCACCCCCGAACGCTGGGCCACGTACTTCACCGCCTCGACGAAATCCAGGCCCAGGCGTTCCATGACGAAGGAAAACACGTCCCCCGATTTTCCGCACCCGAAGCACTTGTAGAAGCCTTTGGTGGGCACCACGTAGAAGGAGGGGGTGCGCTCTTCGTGGAAGGGACAGTTGGCCTTGTACTCCCGGCCCGCCTTCTTGAGCGGCACCATCTCGCCGATGATGTCCACGATGTCCGCGCGGGCGCGGACCTCCTCCACCACGTCGTCGGGAATCATGCGGCCCTCACCGCAGGACGGCCACGGTCACGCCGGCTCCGCCTTCGTTGGGAGCGCCCATGCGGAACGAAGCCACCCGGGGATCCTCGGAGAGGATCTCTCCCACCCGCCTGCGCAGCGCCCCCGTACCCTTGCCATGAATGATCCGCACCTCCGAAAGATCCTCCTGTACGGCCCGGTCCAGGGCCCGCCCCAGGTTCAACGCCACCTCATCCACCCGCAAGCCGCGCAGATCGATCTCCGTCTCCACCGCGCCCACGGTGGGTCCGCTCCACGTGCCGCGCGACGAGGCCCGTTCCGCCACCTCTCCAGGGGGCAGCACCTCGAGATCCTCGGCGGGCACCTCCATGCGAAAGGCCCCCGCCTCTACCACCGCCCGCCCCGAGCGGACCTCCAGGACCGTGCCCGTGGCGCCGGTGGCCCGCACCCGCACCCGGTCGCCGGTGGAGACCGCACCGAGGATGGGGCCGTCGGCGGCGCTGGCGCGGCGTCGGACTCGCCCCCCTGTCGTACGCTGCTTCTCCGCTCTTTTTCGTGCGGCCCGCTCCACAGCCGACCGCGCGCGATGCGCCGCCGCCTCCAGCTCTTCGGGCGACTCCACGGCGGCGCGGACCTCGGCGATGGCACGCTCCACCTCGGCGCGGGCCTCCATGAGCTCCTGCCGCGCGTGCTTGCGCGCGCGCTCCCCGGCTTCCCGTTCCGCGTCGCGGAGCGCCCGCTCCCGCACCTCCACCTCCTCTCTCAGGACACGAAGCTCCTCCAGCGCCCGGCTCAGCTCCGCCTGCTGTCGGGCGGCTTCCGCCTCCCGCAGCTCCAGCCGCTCCAGAAGATCTTCCAGGTCGGCTTCGCTCCCCGAGCGATATGATTCCGCCCGGTCCAGAACCGGCGCGGGAAAGCCCAGCCGGCGCGCAATGGCCAGCCCGTAGCTGCGCCCCGGGCGCCCCTTCACCAGATGGTAGGTGGGCTCCATGCGCTCCGGATCGAACTGAAGGGAAGCGTTCACCACGCCCGTCCCCTCGCCGTCCAAGCGCTTCAGCTCGCTGAGGTGGGAAGATACGAATGCCATAGCGCCCTTTCCGACCAGCTCCTCCACCACGGCCCGGGCCAGGGCCGCCCCTTCGGCGGGATCGGTCCCGGTGCCCATTTCGTCCATGACCACCAGGGAACGCTCGTCGGCGTGGGTGACGATCTCCGACAGGTGCGCCAGGTGTGCCGAAAAAGTGGACAGATTCCGCGCGATGGACTGTTCGTCTCCGATATCGGCGAAAAACGATGCGAAGACCCCAAGCTCCGTACCCGCTTCCACCGGGGGCACGACGCCGCTCTGGGCCAGAGCCGGAATGAGCCCCACAGCCTTGAGGAAGACGCTCTTCCCCCCGGTGTTGGGTCCCGACACCACCAACGCCCGCTCGTGGGGGAGGAGCTCCAGGTCGTAGGGCACCACCTCGTCGGCCGGCAGCGACTCGAGAAGAAGAGGATGCCGGGCGCCTACGAGGCGAAAACCTCCCTCTCCCCCGTGGAGTCGGGGGGGGACGCCGCCCCAGGCCTGGGCCGTCCGCGCCCGGGCCCACAGCGTATCGAGCGTGACCAGGGCATCCAGCGAGCCCGACAGCTCGTGGTGATGGGGGCGCAGGGCGCGGGTGACGCCGTCCAGAATCCTGCGCACCTCCCGACGCTCCTCCCGCTCCAAACCGCGAATCTCGTTCATGAACTCCACGGCGAGGGGCGGTTCCACGAAAAGCGTGGCCCCGGTATGGGACTCGTCGTGGACGATCCCCCCCACCACCCGCCGACCCTCACGGCGCACCGGAATCACATAACGTCCCCCCCGCACCGTCACCGAGGCGTCGGGTACGACGAAGCGCTCGTCCAGGGTACGCAGGTACGCCTCCAGCTTCCCCACCACCCGGCCGTGAGCTCCCCGAAGGCGTCTCCGGATGCGACGCAGTTCGGGGGACGCCGTGTCCCGTACGCCGCCCTCCTCATCCACCGTGCGGCCGATGCGGTCTTCCAGACCCTCATAGACGAAGAGGAGGACGCGGAGCGGCGTCAGCTCGGGATACTCGTTCTCCCGCCCATCGTACTCCCGGGAAACGATGCGTGCCGCCGCGAGAAGCGCCCGGACCTTTTCCAGGTCCGGAGGTTCCAGCACCGACTCCTCCACCTGCAGGGTACGCAACGCCTTGCGGGCATCGGGAATGACGGGAAGGGTCCAGGCGGGCGCCTCCTCCACGAAGGTCATCATGGCGCCCACACGGCGCAGCTCCCCGGCGGCCCCCTCGACGTCGTGGGAGGGGAGAAAGCCCCGGATGCGCTCCCGGGCCATCTCCGACCCCGCACGGGCCGCCACATGCTCCAGGACGCGCGGGAATTCCAGGACGCTCAGCGCGTGGCCGGTATGCTCCCTCATGGACGGCTGCACCGGGACCGGGTGCGCCGGCGGAGCCGGCGGCCGGCCCACCCGCCGTGAGGAGGTGCCCTACCGGGCCAGCTCTTCCCGGACAATCCTGTTGGCCTCCTTGCCGTCGAATCGGCCCCGGATCCGGGGCATGAGCCTGCCCATGACGGCGCCGATCTGATCGGCGCCCTCGGCGATGGCTTCCCGGACCATGGCCCGCACCTCGTCTTCGCTCAAGCCCTCGGGAAGGTATTCCTGAAGCACCTCGGCCTGTGCTTCTTCATTGGCGGCCAGTTCCTCCCGGCCCGCCCCGCGAAACTGTTCGGCGGCGTCCTTGCGCTGTTTGATGGACTTGGACACCACCTGAATCACGGCGTCGTCGTCCGCCTCCTTTCCGTCGGAAATCTCCCGGTTGCGAATCTCCGAAAGAACGGTGGAAAGGACGAGGGTACGGAGCTTGTTCCGCTCCTTTCGGGCCTGGTTCAGATCCGCTTTCAGACGGGCTTTCAGTTGACTCGACACGCAACGCCCCTGCGCCTGTGCGCCGTTGGGTGGAATGGAGAACTGTTGGGTGGCCGCAGAAAGCTACCCCGCCGCCGTCTCAAGGGTCAACGCGCCGGAAAGGTTCATCCGGGAGGCCACCCCATAGCCCTCCCGCCCAGGAGGTGAAGGTGCAGGTGATGCACCGTCTGGCCTCCGTCGGCCCCCACGTTCAGGACGGTCCGGTATCCGTCCTCGGCGATTCCCTCCTCCCGGGCAACGTCCCGGGCCAGGAGCAGAAGGGCACCCAGGAGGTCCCGATGCTCGTCGTCGGCGCCGTCCAGGGAGGTGACGTGTTCCCGGGGAATGACGAGGATGTGGGTGGGCGCCTGAGGATTGATGTCCCGGAACGCCACGAAGTCTTCGGTCTCCCGCACCACCTGGGCAGGGATGTCGCCGGTGGCGATGCGGCAGAAGAGGCACTCGCTGGTGCTCACGGTACCGAACCTCCGTTCTGTGGGAAGCGGTGTCGAGATCTGAGTTGGGGTGGGGGAGCGGCCTATGGATTCCCCCCCACCCGATCATGGAGATGGGAGGGAGCACGCGCAATGCGCGCAGGGGACCTCCCGCCCCCACCTCGTCCCGCCCAGCCATGGGACGTTCCCGGCCGACGCTCCATCTTCCCCCATGCACAGACGGGGCGCGCCACGCCGCCCCGGGTCGGCCCCCCTTCCACGGAGCTTCCCATGGACGCCATTCTCACCGTCGCCGCTCGCATCCTGAGCCGCCATCCTTCCCCGGCCGTCCCCCTCTTCCGACTCCTGGAGCTTCTACGCGCCGAGGGCCCCGACCCGCGCCTCGACATGGACCGACTCCGCCACATCCTCGCCCGGCGTCCGGACCGTTTCCGCGTCTTCGAGGTGTGGCAGGGCCCCTGGCGGTGGTTGACGGCAGGGGGAAGCCGCGCCGACGCGCCGCCCCCTGACGCGTGGGTGGTCCTCATCTCACCTCCTTCCTCCGAGACGCCGGTTCACAAGGGACCCGAGGGAACCATGAGGGAGAGCGTCCGCTGGATGGCCCGTGTCGTGGATCCTCAGACCCCCCGCGAAATCCACCGCTGGCAGTCCATGGTCAGGAAGGTGGAGGCGATTCTCCCTTCCCAGCCCCCTCCATCCGGGAAAAAAGAGCCGAGCGCCACTCCCCGTCTGCATCCACTCGACGGAGCTCGAAGCCCTCGGCTTCGGCGGCACGCCTCATGTTCAGCCACTCGCGCTCCAGGATCCCGGAAAGAATCAGCCACCCTCCCGGCACGAGGGCGCCGGCGAATCCCGGCATGAGAGGCGCCAGCGTTCCCGATTCGATGTTGGCGACCACGCCCTGGGCGGGTCCGAGGGCGGAGAGGCCTTCCACGTCGGCCCACTCGGGAACCACCCTGACACTGTCCTCCACGCCATTGAGCCTCACGTTGTCCCACAAAGCTTCACACGCCAGGAGATCGCCCTCCACGGCGACCACCTCCCGCGCGCCCAGGCGCGCCGCGGCGATGGAAAGGATCCCCGATCCCGCACCCACATCGAGAACCTGATCCCCCGCGCCTACCGCACCGTCCAGGAGACGCAGACACCCCCGGGTCGTCCCGTGCTCCGCGGTCCCGAAAGCCATACCGGGATCGATGATCAGGACCACCTCCCCTTCCCCCGGCTCCACGGGAATCCAGGAGGGCGTCACGCGGATGCGGGCGGAAATCCGTCGGGTCTTCAGGCCTCGCTTCCACGTCTCGGCCCAGTCTTCGTGCTCCTGCCATCGGGTCTCCAGGCGCAGATCAGAGACCCCGGCCCAGCCGGCGAGCTCCTCCCGGGCGTACTCCACGAAGGCGTCGGGATCGTCCGGCTCCTCCAGGTAGCTCACCAGCCGGTGGTCCCGCTCCTCCACCCCCCGGGCCCCCAAAGCAAGCAAGCCCTCGGTGAGGAGGGCCGCCACGTCAGGATCATCGGGGAGGGGTGTGCGAAGCTCCAGCCATCGCCTCGGGCCGTCGTTCATCCTCCTGAGAATACCTCCTTGACCCGGGACCAGAAACCCTTGCGGGCCTCCCGTTCGATGCGCTCGGGAGCCGGGCTCTCCACCTCCCGCAGGCGCTCCATCACCTCCATCTGCTCCGGGGTGAGCTCGTCGGGCACCCACACGATGACGCGAACGAACTGGTCTCCGCGTCCGTGTCCGTGAAGCTCCGGGAGCCCCATCCCCCGCAGGCGTAGCATCTCGCCGCTCTGGATCCCCGCCGGAATGGTGACTTTGGCCGAGCCGTCCACGGTGGGAACCTCCACCTCATCGCCCAGAGCCGCCTGGGTGTAGGTGATGGGGAGCTCCAGGATGAGATCCGCGCCCTCGCGAACGAAGCGCGGATCTTCCTGCACTTCCAGGAGCACCACCAGGTCCCCCCGCGGTCCGCCTCGGGGGCCCACGCTCCCCTGCCCCCTCAGCGTGAGGAAGTTCTCCGAGGTCACCCCCGCGGGCACCTCCACCTCCACCTCGCGCTCCACGCGCACCCGGCCCTCACCTCGGCAGGTGTCACATGGCTGCTCGATGACCCTCCCCTCTCCACCGCAGGTGCGGCAGGGCTGTACGCTCACGAACTGGCCGAAGACGGAGCGCTGCACATGGCGCTCCTCGCCGGACCCTCCACAAACAGAGCATATCCGCGGCTCGCTGCCAGTTTTGGCACCGCTTCCTTCGCAGTCGGGACAGACGTCGAGGGTCGAAACCCTCAGCGTCTTGCGGACGCCGTGGGCGACTTCCTGGAGGGTGAGGGGAAGACGGATCCGCACCGTCTGCCCCTTGCGGGACGCGGACCTCCGGGTGCGGGCACCGCGCATGCCGAACATCTCGCCGAAGCCGCCGAAATCCCGCATGAAGACCTCGATGGCGTCGGCGAAATCGAAGCCGTGGAAGGTGGAGCCGCTGCCCCGCAGGCCCTGCTCCCCGTAGCGGTCGTACACTGCCCGTTTCTCCGGATCACGCAGGACTTCGTACGCCTCCGTCACCTCGCGGAAACGGGCCTCTGCCTCCTTGGAGCCGTCGTTGCGATCCGGGTGATACTTCAGGGCAAGCTGCCGGTATGCCTTCTTGATCTCGTCCGCACCGGCGGAACGGGAGACGCCCAGCAATTCGTAATAGTCCGCCATGACCGCAGGTCCGTCTCCGTCAGTGTTCCAGAATGCGGCGTACCACCGAGGACGTGTAGTCCACGATGGCCACCACCTTCTCGTAGGGCATACGTGTGGGACCGATGACGCCGATGACACCCATGAGACCTCCCACGCGGTACTCGGCGGTCACCAGAGTGAACTCGGACAGCTCCGAATGGGGGTTCTCCGTCCCGATGGAGATGCGCAGACCCTCGGTGCACCCCGTCCCGGCGAGTGCCTGGGCGATGAGTTCCCGGCGCTCGGTAAGCTCGATGAGTCCCTTGAGCCGCTCCTCGCTGTCGAACTCGGGCTGGGAAGCCAGCACGCTGGCGTTGCCCAGATGGATCTTGGCGGCGTCCAGATCGCGGAGGTCGAAGAGTTCCGCGCCGGACTGGAGGAAGATGTTGAGGAGGTCCGCCGTTTCCGGTTCGTCGGCGTGGACATCGCGGAGGCGATCGGGGAGGCTGCTTCGGATCTCGTTCAGGGAGAGTCCCGCGAGCCGCTCGTTGAGCACCACCGTGAGGGTGACCAGGGTATCCTGCGGAACCTCGACGGGAAGGTCGACATACACGGTGCGCACCACTCCGCTGCGGATGGTAGCCACCATGAGGACCTTGCTCGAGGACACCCGGATGAGCTCGATCCGCTCGAGGATGGCCTCCTCCAGCCGGGGGGCCAGGGCCACACCCAGTTCGTTGGAGAGGAATCCCAGCGCCTTGGCCGCCTGACGCACCAGGCGCTCCACGGCGGAAGAGCCCGTCTCCCCCAGCACCCGGGCGATGGTCTCCCGCTCGGGGACGGAGAGGGGGGTCGGCTCCATGAGGCGATCCACGAAGAAGCGATACGCCAGATCCGTCGGCACACGGCCCGCGGAGGTGTGGGGATGGTACAGGTATCCCTTCTCCTCCAGGTCGCTCATGGTGTTGCGCACGGTGGCCGGAGATACACCAAGCTCGAAGCGGCGGGAAACCGTACGGCTCCCCGCCGGCTCGGCGGTATCCACGTACGTGCGGATCACCGCCTCCAGGACCTGACGCTCTCGCTCCGTCAGGTCTCCGCCGACCAGCGTGTTTCTTTCCAATTCGGACATGATCTATCTCTCGAAGATCGAGACGGCGGGGCGAAAGCTCAACCCGCCGCCGCCTGGTCCAACTCCACGGCCAGAAGGTCCAGGAGAAGCCATCCCTCCGGCGTGAGGCGGACCCTGCCGCCTTCCCTCCGGGCCCGGCCATGGGAGACCCACGCCTCGGCCAACGCCAACGCCGCCGGAGAAAGATCGCTCACGGCCAGGCCCTCCGCGGTTCGCAGGGCCAGCCAGATGCGCTCCAGGCGGCGCTCCTCCTCGCCCGGGATCTCCCGTCCGGCCACCGCCGGCTCCCCGCCTTCCACCCCTTCCCGGTACGCCTGCCAGTCCCGCTCGTTCCACCGGCGCAGGGGCGGCGCATAGCTGTGCGCCCCGTTCCCCAGCCCGAGATACGGATCCCCCGACCAGTACCGAGCGTTGTGGCGGGAGCGTGCTCCCGGGCGGGCGAAGTTGGAAACCTCGTAGTGCTCATACCCCTCGGCGGTGAGGAGTTCTGCCGCCAGGAGGAACTCTTCCCGGTAGCGTTCCTCGTCCACCGGCGGCTCGGATCCCGACGCCACGGCCCGGCCCAGCGGGGTCTCCGGCTCCACGGAAAGGCCGTAAAGACTCACGTGCTCCACATCCAGACCCAGCGCCCCTTCGAGGTCGCCCCGCCAGTCCCGCTCCAGGTGGGACGGCAGGCCGAAGATGAGATCCACGCTCAGGTTGTCGAAGCCGGCGCGGCGGGCGGTGCGCACCGCGCTACGCGCCCCCGCCCCTCCGTGGAGGCGGCCCATCCATCGCAGGGCGGGTTCCTGAAAGCTCTGCACGCCGAGACTCAGGCGGTTCACGCCGGCCTTCCTCCAGGCGCGGGCAACCGCGGGGGTCAAGCTCTCCGGGTTGGCCTCGGCGGTCCATTCCAACGCCCGCGACCGCAGCCGTCCGGGTCCCACGAGCTCAGCCAACCCGGCCATGGCGGCCGGACCCAGAACGGACGGAGTGCCGCCGCCCACGTAGAGGGTTTCAAGGGTGTCCGCCACAAGAAAGAGGCCCTCTTTTTCCAAAGCCTCCAATTCGCACCGCAGCGCGTGGAGCCATTCCCCGGCGTCGCCCTCCCTGCGCACCTGCACCGCAAAGTCGCAGTAGAAGCATCTCCGGGCGCAGAACGGCGCGTGGACGTATACCGAAAACACCTCAGCCGGCACGGCGTACACGGCTCCCCGGGAGGCGCTCCACCCAACCGCTGAGTTCGAGGCCGGCCAGAAGCGCCCACGCGCGTCCCGCATCCAGTCCCGCCCTGTGGGCGATCTCGTCCACAGAGACACCGGTGCGCCGGATGTGGCGCAGGAGCGCCGCTTCCTCCGGGGCGAGTCTGTCCGGGCCGTGCGGCGCACGCTCTCCCCCGTGCGGCGGAATCTCCGGACCGCACGACGCGGGTGCAGGGCTCGCGCGCGCCGCACGGCCGCCGCCGACTGCTTCCGCCACGAACTCCTCCACCGAGATGAGGGGCCGAGCTCCGTCCCGCAGGAGGGCGTTGCTTCCGGCGCAGCCCGGGGTGTCGATGGGCCCGGGCACGGCAAAAACCTCCACGCCCAGGTCCAGGGCGTGGTCCACCGAGATGAGAGCGCCGCTGCGACGGCCCGCCTCCACCACCACGAGGCGTGTGCAAAGCGCCGCCAGAATCCGGTTGCGCCGGGGAAAATTGTAGGGAAGCGCCGGAGTCCCGGGGAGGAACTCGCTCACCACCAGCCCCCGGGCCACGATCTCCCGGAAAAGCCCGCCGTGGCGCCTTGGATAGGCGCGATCCGCCCCGCTCCCCAGGACGGCCACGGTGGGGCCCTTCCCATCCAACGCTCCGGTGTGGGCCGCGCCGTCGATCCCCAGCGCCATCCCGCTCACCACGGGCACGTCACGGCGTCCCAGGGCGGCACCCAGGCGACGAGCCACGTCGCGGCCGCGGGGAGTGGCACGGCGGGCGCCCACCACGCCCACCCCGGCCGCCGCCGCCCGGGCGAGAAGGTCCGTGTCTCCTCTCAGGAAGAGAACGGGCGGAGGATCGGCGAGGCGGCGCAGCACGGGCGGGTAGGCTTCGTCCCCCCAGGAAAGGACCGTCATCCCCAACCCGGACGCCCGTTCCAGTCCGGCATCCACATGCCGCCGGAGCGCGGCGTCCGTCCGGGCGGCGGCAGCCTCCCGCCCCGCCGCCTGCGCGAAGGCGGGGGAAGAGGCGGCAAGGGCGGCCCGGGCGCTCCCGAAGCGGCGCACCAACCGGAGGAGCCTCGCAGGTCCCACGCCGGGAAGGCTGTCCAGAAGAAGGAGGGCGCGCACCTCTGCGGCCCCCCGCCCTGCGCGGATCAGGGGCGCCAAGGTTCCTCTTCGGCTTCCACCCCCTCCTGGACCTGGACGGCTTCCTTCACATGGAGCCAGAGATCGTCCAGGAGCTCATCCAGACCCCGGCGGGTCACCGAGGAGATGAGGTAGGTGCCCCACGCCCGCGGGGCCTTCACCTGCGGCGGATCCTCGTCGGGCCCCAGGAAATCGGCCTTGGTCAGAACCAGGCAGTGGGGCGTGCGGGCCAGCACCGTGGAGTACTGACGCAGCTCCTCGCGCAGCTCGTCGTATTCGGCCTGGGGATCGGGGCTGTCCACGGGAACGAAGAGCGCGAGGGTGCGGGTGCGTTCGATATGCCGCAGAAACTGGTGCCCCAGTCCCTTTCCGTCGTGGGCGCCTTCGATGATGCCGGGGATGTCGGCCACCACGAAGGTGCGAAAGCCGGAGCGCTCCACCACCCCCAGGTTGGGTTTCAGGGTCGTGAAGGGATAGTCCGCCACCTTGGGCCGGGCGGCCGTCACTGCGGCCAGGAAGGTGGACTTCCCGGCGTTGGGCTCGCCCACCAGACCCACGTCGGCGATGAGCTTGAGCTCGAGGCGGATGCGGCGGTACTCACCTTCCTCGCCCGGCTCCCACCGGCGGGGCGCCTGGTGGGTGGCGCTGGCGAAGCGGGCGTTTCCCCTCCCGCCCCGCCCCCCCCTGGCAACGACGAGGCGCTGGCCGGGCTCGAGAAGCTCACCCAGGAACTCCCCGGTCTCGTCATCCACCACCACGGTGCCGGGAGGAACCTTGAGAATCAGGTCTTCGCCGGCGCGGCCGGTGCGGTTGTTACCCTCGCCGTGCATCCCCCGCCCCGCCTTGTAGTGACGCCGGTAGCTGTAGTCCAGGAGGGTGGTGAGCTGAGGGTCCGCTTCCAGGATCACGTCGCCTCCCTTGCCTCCGTCTCCCCCGGCCGGTCCGCCCCGGGGCACACCCTTTTCGCGCCGGAACGCCTCGGCGCCCGATCCGCCCGTTCCGGCTCGCACTTCGATGACCGCCTGGTCCACAAAGCTCATGCGCCTTCCTTCTCCCTCAGACGGGCCAGCACCCCGGCCCACGTCTCCCGGGCGACCTGCGCCGCGCCGGGTTCGGCGTACTCGCCGGCGATGTCCAGCACCGCCTCCACCTCCTCGGGCCGGGCCCCCACGTTCACCGCTCCGCGGAGGTGGGCATGGAGCTGTCGGGGCACCCGCATCACGGCCAGGAGCCCCGCGATGCACAGCTCCCGGGATTTCAGGTCCAGGCCCGGCCGGCCCAGAACCTTGCCGTACCCCTCCTCCACCATCCATCGATCCATGTCCGGGTGGATGCGACGCACGTTCTCGCGGAGCGCATCATATACGCCTCCATACACCGAAGCACACACCTCCTGCCCACGGGACAGCCACTCCTGGCGGTCGTCCCGGGGCGGCGGCGCGGGGCGGCCCGACACCTCCCTCCACATGGACAACGCATTCAGCGCGGCGGGATAGCCGAGAAAGAGATAACTCTGGATGAGGGTCTCCTCCACGGCCAGGGGATCGGCCCGCTCGCGGGCCTCGGCGAGGGCCTCGCGGATGCGCACTGCATCTCCCGACGCCACGGCGCATCCGACGCGCACCAGGCTCTGCACTCCCTCCCCGAGAGGTATGGTGTCGTTGCCGCTCACGGTTCCACAGCCCTCATCCCCGCTCTCCCGGTGTGGAAATATCCCGCCCTCTTTCGGGGCGTGACCATATCGGGTTGGGACGCCCGGGCCGGATCAGCGGTCGGGCGGGGACGCGCCGCCCCCACCACCGCCTGAAGGCTGAGCCTCCGGCGCCACCACTTCCTCGGCCGGAGGCGACGGCAGACGGCGCAGAACGTCGTCTTCCGAGGAAGCCCCCTTCACCAGCGACACGGCCCGGTCCAGCACGACATCGAAGGGACGCACCTGGAGGAACTCTCCTTCCGGTCCCCACGCCTGCAGCGCCATCTCCCGCTCCAACTGATAGCGGATGAAGCGGCGCGCCCGGGTGAAATCCTTCCGATCCACCTCGATGTCCCACTCGGGGAGGGCGGCGTAGAAGGCATCGAGGTCGGCGTCATCCAGCCGGAATCCATGCTCCAGATCCGGGTGATCCTGGAGATAGCGGACGCTGAAGTTGAACACGGCTTCACTGAACCGCCCCGCCTCGCGGAAGATGGCGCGCACAGCGGCCTCCTCGGCGTCGGTCAGGGTGTCGGGCAGCACGATGACGTCGGGCGTGATCCCGCCGCCGCCGTAGAGGATCCGCCCCTTCTCCGAACGCACCGTGGGCCTTCCCTCCAGCGACACCGGCGAGATGACCTGGCCCGAAAGCGCCAGGGCCGGGTGGCCGTTCTGCATCTCCTCCACCCGCTCGTCCTGATCCTTGTGGATGGAGCGCCCCAGGGGCGTGTACCACCTGGCCGTGGTGAGGCGCAACACGTTGCCTCCACTCAGGCGGTAAAGGCTCTGCACCACGCCCTTGCCGAAGGTGGTGGTTCCCACCAGCGCCGCCCGGTCGTGGTCCTGGAGGGCGCCGGCGACGATCTCCGAGGCCGACGCCGAGGATCCGTTGACGAGCATCACCACCGGCAGGTCCGGATACGGCTCCTCACGGCGGGCCCGGTAGGCCTCATTCTGGTTCGGGTCCCTTCCCCGGGTCTCCACGATGACGGCGCCGGGCTCCAGGAAGAGATCGGAGACGGCGATGCCCTGTTCCAGGAGCCCGCCCGGGTTTCCGCGCAGATCCAGCACCAGGCCCTCCATCCCTTCGCCGCGCAGCGAATCCACCGCCGCCTTGATCTCCTCGGCGGAGGTCTCCAGGACCGTCTGGAAGGGAATATAGCCCACGTCGTCCTCCAACATGACGGCGAAGGGAACGGCCCGCAGACGGATCACCTCGCGCTTCAGCGTGAAGGGAATGGGCTCCTCGACGCCCGGCCGCAGAATCTTCACCCGCACCGTGGTACCGGGCTTGCCGCGCAGGAGCTCCACGGCCTGGTCCGAATCCAGCGTGTCGGCGGCGATTCCCTCGATCTCGAAAAACTGGTCCCCGGCCCGGATCCCCGCCCGCGCTCCGGGCCCGCCCGGCATGGGGCTCACCACGGTCACGTAGCCGTTGCGCTCGGTCACCTCCAGGCCCACGCCGCCGTAGTCGCCCTCGGTGCGGATGCGCAGATTCTCGTATTCGTCGGCCGGCAGGAAGGAGGAGTAGGGATCATGGAGGCTCTCGATGAGCCCCTCGATGGCCGAGTCGTAGAGGCGCGCCTCATCCACCTCCTCCACGAAGCTGGACTCCACCCGGTCCACCACCTCCTGGAGCAGGTGAACCTTGACGTAGACGTTTTCGGCCCGCTCCACGCCGCTCTGCAGCAGCCATCCGCCGGTGAGGAGGGCACCGATCACAACAGCGACGGGCGCCGCGACACCCCGCCTCATTGCTTCACCCTTCCATCACACAGAGCCATCCGCCTCTCGCTCACCGTCCGTTGGGATCCGCCCCGGCCAGATGCCGGGCACGCGTTGAATGTCCTACCCCGCATCAGCGCCCACGCTCCCGATCCCGGTCATCTGCGAGTTCAGGAAACTCCGCCGTCAGGATCTCCCGAATGCGTTGATGCACCTCTTCGGGGGATCCCACGCCGGAGACGACCCGCACCCGCGGCTCACTCCGGCTGAGGGCAAGATACCCCTGGCGGACCCGCTCGTGAAAGTCCGGGCCCGAGGCCTCCATGCGGTCCGGCTCCTTCCCCTGGCGCTCCTGGCGCTTCGCTCCCTGCTCCACCGGCACGTCGAGAACGACGTACACATCGGGGACCAGGCCTCCCGTGGCCAACTCGTTGGCCACCCGCACCTTCTCCAGGGGAAGCCCCCTCCCATATCCCTGATAGGCAAGCGTGGAGAGGTCGAAGCGGTCGGCCACCACCGTCTTCCCCTCCTCCAGCGCCGGTGCCACCACCTCCCGTACGAAGGCGGCCCGGGCGGCAAGGATGAGGAAGAGTTCGCTCTCGGCGCCCACGTGCAGATCTCTGCGCTTGAGCACCACCTCGCGGATGGCCTCCCCCACCCCGGTCCCCCCCGGTTCCCGGGCGGTGAGGTGGGGAATGCCCAGGTTCTCCAGCCAGGAGGAGAGGAGGGCGGTCTGGGTGCTCTTGCCCGCACCCTCACCGCCCTCCAGCACGATGAAGCGGCCCGCATCCCTCATCCCGGCATATCTCCCCGTCGGAGCGGCGGCGCCACTCGTCAGTCGTAGTACTCCACACCCAGATGGGTGATCTGCTCCTCACCCTTCATCCAGCGAAGCGTGTTCTTCAGCTTCCAGTGCTGGATGAAGATGTCGTGCTCGGGATAGAGCCCGGGCGCAGTCTGGGGGCTCTTGAAGTAGAAGGAGAGCCACTCCTGAATTCCGCTCATCCCGGCGCGGGAAGCCAGGTCCAGGAAGAGGGCCAGATCCAGGACGATGGGCGCGGCGAGAATGGAATCCCGGCAGAGGAAGTCCACCTTGATCTGCATGGGATACCCCATCCATCCGAAGATGTCGATGTTGTCCCATCCCTCCTTGTTGTCGCCCCGGGGCGGATAGTAGTTGATCCGCACCTTGTGATACATGTCCCCGTAGAGCTCCGGGTACATGTCGGGCTGGAGGATGTGCTCCAGCACGCCCAGCTTGGAGACCTCCTTGGTCTTGAACGACTCGGGGTCGTCCAACACCTCGCCGTCCCGGTTGCCCAGGATGTTGGTGCTGAACCACCCGTTCAGCCCCAGCATGCGCGTCTTGAAACCGGGAGCCAGGATGGTCTTCATGAGGGTCTGGCCCGTCTTGAAGTCCTTGCCGGCGATGGGCACGCCCCGCTCCACCGCCAGCGCCTCCAGGGCCGCGAAGTCGGCGGAAAGGTTCGGGGCGCCGTTGGCGTAGGGCACGCCCTCCATGATGGCGGCGTAGGCGTAGAGCTGAGCCGGGGTGATGTCGGGGTGGTTCTCCTCCATCCCCTTCTCGAACGCCTCGATGCTCTCATGCACCGGACCGGGGCGCACATAGACCTCGGTGGAGCCGCACCACACCATGACCAGCCGGTCGCACCCGTTTTCCGCCTTGAAGTTGCGGATGTCCTCCCTCAGGGCCTCGGCCAGCTGCCGCTTGGTGGCCCCCGACTTCTTGTTCGGGCCGTCCAGCTTCTTCACGTACGCCGGGTCGAAGACGGCGGACATGGGCTTGATCCCCGCCAGGAACTCCTTGATGGGATCCAGGTGGTTCTCCTTGTGGAGCACACCGGCGGTGAGGGCGCTCTGGTAGCCGTCCTCGGGAATGGGGTCCCACGCGCCGAAGACCAGGTCCTCCAGCTCGGTGAGGGGAACGAAGTCCTTGATGAGGGGAGCCTTCCCCTCGGTGCGCTTGCCCAGCCGAATGGTGTTCATCTGGGTCAGGCTGCCGATGGGCTTGGCCAGGCCGCGCCGCGCCGCTTCCACTCCGGCGACGAAGGTGGTGGCCACGGCGCCGAAGCCGGGAAGAAGAACGCCGAGCTTTCCCTCGGCGGGACGGATGTCAGAAGGCTGCTTCACGGAATCTACCTCGTGTCGGTTGGTCGTTCGGAAGTGCGTCAGCTCGAGAGGATGATCCTGCTCTGGGCCCCTTCCTGCAGCCCCTTGGCCATCGTCTCGTTCACCTTGTACATGATCTTCTCGAAGTTGGCCTGCGCGGCCACCACTCGCTGGAACTCGGGCCGCGCCTGCAGCTTGTTGGCGGCCTCTTCATACTTCTTCTTCACCTCTTCCGAGGGCTCCTTGCCCGCGCGCAGCGCCGCTTCGATCTCCTTTTCCAGATCCTGGAGCTCGTTGCGCAGCGCCACCAGCTCCCGGTCTTCCTCCATGGCCTGGCTGGCCCGGCGCAGCTCCTGGTATTCGTCGGTACGGGCCAGCGCGGCCCCCAGGTCCTTCGCCATATCGTAGATCGTCGCCATGCTCTTCTTTCCTCTTCCTCGTGTTCAGCCGCGCCTGGACAGCCGGCGGTTCGTTTCGTCCCTCTCGTCCTTCGCCCAGCGACCTACGCCCGGCGCGCCAGCACGACGCGATCCCGTCCCGCCAGATCGCGGCGCACCCGCAGGTCGTGGTACCCTCCCGCGTCTTCCAGCATCTCCACCACCCTCGGCGCCTGGTCCATTCCCACCTC
This sequence comes from Gemmatimonadota bacterium, assembly GCA_046756305.1. Classification (GTDB taxonomy): domain Bacteria; phylum Gemmatimonadota; class Gemmatimonadetes; order Longimicrobiales; family Gaopeijiaceae; genus JBHHWB01. The sequence goes on along the minus strand of JBHHWB010000017.1, from coordinate 14,962 downwards.
CAGGGCCAACAACCCGCCCTCTTCCAGCCACGCCGCCGCCTCCGTCACCACGGCGCGCACAACCTCCAGGCCGTCGGGTCCGGCAAAGAGGGCTGCAGCCGGCTCCCACTCGGCCACCTCGGGCTCCAGCGTTCCCGCGTCGCCTTCGGCCACGTACGGGGGGTTGGAGACAATAACGTTGAATCTCTCCCCCCTTGCCAGAGGATGGAAGAGCGAGCCCTCCCGAAATTCCACCGCCGAAGCCAGCCCCACGGCCTCTGCGTTGGCCCGCGCCACCTCCAGTGCGTCGCCCGACACGTCTACCGCCACCACCCTGGAGAAGGGACCTTCGGCGGCCAGCGAGAGGGCGATGGCGCCGCTTCCCGTTCCCACATCCAGGGCCGAAAGTCCTTCTCCGCCGCTCCGCGTCCCGCGCTCCGAGGCCCACGTCAGCACCTCCTCCACCAGCACCTCCGTCTCTGGTCTGGGAATGAGGACGCGGGAGTCCACCTTGAGCTCCAGGGTGCGAAAGGCGGCGGTGCCCAGAATGTGCTGCAGGGGTTCGCGCCGGGCTCGCCGGCGCAGCATGGGGCGGAATGCGTCCAGCTCCCCCGCCGTAAGGGGCCGATCGAACTGGAGGTAGAGGTCCAGACGCGACACCCCCAGGGCGTGGGCCAGGAGGTGCTCGGCGTTGAGGCGGCCCCGCTCCACGCCCCGAGCTTCGAGATACTCCCCGCTCCAGCGCATGAGGCGCAGCACCGTCCAGGTCCCGGCGTCGCTGCCGGCGGGGGAAGCCGCGCGCTCGGCGCTCACAGCCCTTCCGACTCCAGGCGCTCCTCTTCCTGAGTGAGGCGGAGAGCGGCGATGAACTCGTCCAGGTCCCCGGCGAGCACGTCCTCCAGGTTGTACGTAGTGAGGCCGATGCGGTGATCGGTGACGCGGTTCTGGGGAAAGTTGTACGTGCGAATCTTGGCAGAGCGGTCCCCGGTACCCACCATGGTGCGGCGCTCCCGGGCCCGCTCCGCCTCCTGCTCGGCGATCATGCGGTCGAGAAGACGGCTGCGCAGCACCTTGAGGGCCTTCGCCCTGTTCTTGTGCTGGGACTTCTCATCCTGACACGACACCACCAGGCCGGTGGGAATATGGGTGATGCGCACCGCCGAGTCGGTGGTGTTCACCGACTGGCCGCCGGGCCCTGAGGAGCGGAAGACGTCGATGCGCAGATCGTTGGGATCGATCTCCAGATCCACGTCCTCGGCTTCGGGGAGGACGGCCACCGTGGCTGCCGAGGTGTGGATGCGGCCCTGGCTCTCCGTCTCGGGGACGCGCTGCACCCGGTGCACGCCCGACTCGAAGCGGAGCTTGCCGTAGGCGCCCTTCCCCCGCACGGTAAAGATGACCTCCTTGATGGAGCCGGGGATCCCTTCGGAGAGACTGAGCATCTCCACACTCCAGCCGTGGCGCTCGGCCATGCGCTGATACATGCGCAGGAGGTCGGCGGCGAACAGCCCCGCCTCGTCGCCGCCGGTGCCGGCCCGGATCTCCACCACCGCCGGCCGGTCCTCGAGGGGATCGGGCGGCACGAGCAGTCCGCGCACCCGCCCCTTGAGCTCTTCAATGCGCCGCTCCAGCTCCGCCACCTCCGCCTCGGCCAGGGCCCGCATCTCCGGATCATCCGACTCGGAAGCCAGCTCCAGGGCTCCCTCGTACTCGGCCAGGGCGCTACGCAGCTCCCGCCCCGCCTCCACCACGGGCTCCAGATAGGCGCGCTCCCGCCCCAGCTCCCTGAGTCGGTCGGGGTTGGTGAGCACTTCCGGGCTGGAGAGTTCCTCGTCCAGGCGCGCGAATCGTTCAGCACTCTCGCGCAGGCGCTGGTCAAGACGGGGATCGAGGGTGGGCGTGCTCATGAGGACGTCTCGGCCCCGAAGGGAACGGGCCGCGGGCGCACCGGAAGGGAGCCGGCCGGGCGCACGGCCCGGCCGGCCGCCTTACTTGGCGGCTTTCTCGTACTTTCTCTTGAAGCGGTCCACGCGCCCGGCGGTGTCCACCAGACGCTGCTTGCCGGTGTAGAAGGGGTGGCACACCGAGCAGATCTCGATGTGGAGATCCTCCACCGTGGACATCGTCTCGAAGCGGTTCCCGCACGCGCAGGTGACCGTCGCCTTCTTGTATTCGGGATGGATTCCCTGCTTCATATCCTGCCCCCACGTCGAAGCGGAACGGGCCCGGGACAGCCATCGGTCCCTGGCCCGGAATGTCGTTCGGGTCACGCCCGAACCGACGAGCGCACCTCTACAGCCCGGGAAAGTTAATCGCGACGCCCGGTCGGGTCCAGAGATCGCCGCCGTCCCCGTCGCCACGACGCCAGCATGAGAAGAAAGGCCGCCAGGGCCGCACCATTGCCCGTCACGTCCCCCAGGCGGGTGTACAGGGTGAGCACGTCGGTGGTGTAGACCGTATCCACCCGCACGTCGGCCGTGAAGAGCTCCGTATCGTTGTAGACACGTCCCACCGGATCCACGAAGAGGGAGATTCCCGTGTTGGCCGAACGGGCCACGCCCACCCGGTTCTCGATGGCCCGCATGACCATGTGGGCCGGGTGCTGCCAGAGGGCCGTGGTGCGGGCGTACCACGGCTCCCGCCCGTACCACGCGTCGTTGGTGATGTTCACCAGTACGTCGGCGCCGGCCTTGCGCAGGGCCCGGGAACCCTCGGGGTAGGTGGACTCGTAGCAGATGAGCACGCCCCACCCCGCTCCCGCCACGTGGGCCACGGGCCATCCCTGCCCCACCCCGAACTTCCCGAAGTGGCGAAGCTTGCGGAGCCAGGCCGCGGGCACCAGCGGCACCCGCTCCACCATGGGAACCAGATAGCGCTTGGCGTACTCGAAGTCGGTGAGCCCCTCGGGCGTCATGAGGAAAGCGGAGTTGTACGGCACGTAGTCCCCGTAGACGTCTCCCTCGAAGCCGATCCCGCCGAAGAGGATGGGCGCGTCCACCGCCCGGGCGTAGGCACGCACCCGCTCCATCCAGGGCCGTGCGTACTCGGCCCGGGGATGGAGGGGAAAGGTCACCTCGGGAAGGATCACCAGGTCCAGAGAATCCCCGGCGAGGCGCGGGAAGAGACGGTCCAGGGAGGCGAAGGTGCTGTCCAGCGCCGCGCGGGCGTCCAGTTTGATGTGCTCGGGGATATTGGGCTGCACCACCGCCACCCGCGCCACGGGACGCACCTGGAGGGTGCGGGCCCGCCACACGCCCCACGTCATGGGCACGGCGACGACCACCACCCCTGCCACCAGGGGGCTCATCCAGCCTCTGCGCCCCGGCGCGCGCAGGCGCAGAAGCGCCATGGCCACGAGCCCGTTCACCAGGGCGATCCAGAAGGTGAGGCCCCGGGCGCCCACCAGCTCCGCCGCGCCCACCAGCTCGGGATACCCGGTGAGGGAGGTGCCCAGCCCCAGCCACGGGAAAGCCAGAGGTCCGGGCCAGTGGGCGCGGAACCACTCGCCCGCCGTCCAGGCGACGGGAAGGGCGATCCACAGGGGCACACGCAGGTCGTGGACGGCCCGATGGAGCATCCATCCCACCAGCGCCGCCACCCCCATGAGGAGGAGCACCGAGGCCACGTAGGCCAGAATGGCCAGCTTACTGAACCAGATGAGCGCAATCAGGATCCAGTAGAAGACCACGCCGAAGTAGACCAGGCCGAAGAGAAGGGCGCCCCGCACCGCCGACCTCCGCCCCTCGGCGTCGGGGGTGCGGTCCACGATGAAGAGGGCCAAGGGAATGAGCCCGACGAAGGGGAGGACCATGGGGTGAAGAGGCGGGTAGGACGCCGCCAGCAGAACCGCCGACACCAGGGGGAGGAGCCGCTCCCCCCGGCGCGGGAGGAAGAGGGCCCGCAGTCCCGCCAGCCGGGCCGCTATACCGCCTCCTCGGTCGCCGCGTCCCGTGGAACCGCGTGCTCCTGGACCGCTTCCTCCTGGCCCGACCGCGCCGAGCGGTAGGCCGCTTCCACCAGGGTCATGAGACCCACCTGCTCGGTGGGAAGCGGTGCCTCCACCTGTCCGCACAGCGCCCGCACGAAGTGGTCGATGAGGCGCCGGTAGGCGTTGGAGTAGGGGTTCTCACCCCCCCGCGGCCGGGGCTGGCGCGGTGTCACGTCCAGAGGCCGTCCGCCGAGCTGCTTGAAGATCTCCAGCGGAGGGAGGGAGCCCGACCCCTCGGCCCCCATAACCCGGGCGTGGAAGCGGTCCTGGGAAGCGAAGTACCTGCGATTCACCTCCACGCTCAGCGTGATGCCGCCCTCCACGGCGGCGAGGAGGCTGGCGGCGTTCTCCGTGCCCACCTCCCCGTCCGCCACGGTGCACGCCACCCGCTCCACCCGGGGATGGTCCAGGAGCCAGAGGGTCAGGTCCAGCGCCGGGATGCCCAGGTCCAGGAGGGCCCCGCCTCCGGCGATCTCGGGATCCTGGCGCCAGGTGGGCTTCATCACCGGAATGGGCCGGGTGAGCCAACTGCCGCGCATGGTGTGGACTCGCCCCAGTTCGCCCCCGGCCACGAAGGACCGGAGGGCCGCCACATCGGGACGGAAACGGTGGGGAAGGCCCACCACCAGCACCCTCCCGGCGTCGCGTGCGGCAGCCAGGACCCGCTCCGCGCCGGCGGGTGTGAGGGCCAGAGGCCGCTCCACGAAGACGTGCAGGCCCGCCTCCAGAGCGGCCACCGCCATCTCTTCGTGGAAGGCGTTGGGCGTGGCGATGACCGCGGCGTCCAGGTCGGGAATCTCCAGGACGGCGCCGGGCTCCACCGCCTCCGCCACGCCGACCCGTTGCGCCACGGTGCGCGCTTTCGCCACATCCTGATCTGAAAGGGCCACCAGCTCCACATCGTCCCGCTCCGCCAGCATGGGGACGTGGACGATCTGGCTGATGGCGCCGGTGCCGAGGACGGCGATTCTGGGAGGACGGCGATGCCCCTCGCTCATCGCGGGCCCTCCTCCCCTGGCGCCGGCGAGCCCACCATGATCTGGAGGCCGGCCTTGATCTGGAAGAACTGGAGGTCCTCCAGGATCTCGTAGCGCCCCTGCGTGTGGATCCGGAAGCGGCGGCTCAACGGGTACTCCGCCCCGGCGTGGAGGTTGAAACCGGCGGTGACCGAGTCCAGGAGATCCTCCACGAAGGTACCGTTGACGGCGGCGCCGTCGCCGTTCAGCAGGTGGACCGCGGCACCCGCGCCGGCGAAGGTGAGGAGTCCGAAGGGCACCCGCCACACCACCTGGGCGTCCACCCCCGCCGTGACGTCCGACCACTCGATGACGCCCAGATCCACCGAGGGCGGCGGATCCCCCGTCTGCCGCTGGACCAGCCGGGCCACCCGGTCCTCCAGCTCCCTGACCTCCCCGGCCTTGAAGGGCGAAGACCAGTAACCCGCGAAGGGAACGATGCGCAGGCCCGGCCCCAGATACCCCAGGTCCAGGCGGATACCGTAACTCTGGGTGGTCTCCACGCGGGAGGGCCACATGTACCCCCAGTCCAGCCCCAGCCCCCGGAAGGAGAGGTTCTCGTAGTCGAAGTCGGCCAGCTCCTGCGATGATGCAGCCCCGGGGGCGGCCGCCAGGAGCGCCGCCGCCGCCAGGAGCGCCGCCCATCCTCTTCCGCCCCGTACCGTTGGGTGTGCCATCCTCATCTCCCGTCCGGATCCACCAGAGTACCCATCAGATCGTAATCCAGCGCGTCGGTGATCTCCACCTCCACGAAGTCGCCGACGCGGGGCGTTGTCCCGTCCGCCACGCGCACATGGGTCACTCCGTCCACGTCAGGCGCCTGGGCCACGGTGCGCGCCACGGCGGCGAACTCGGGGTCGTCGTCGACGATGCGATCCACCAGCGCCGTCACGCGCCGGCCCACCTGGGCCAGGTTTCGCTCGAAGGAAATGCCGCGCTGCACCTCCATGAGTTCCTCGAGACGGTCCCGCTTCTCCCCTTCCGAGAGGTGACCCGGCAGGTCGGCGGCCCGCGTCCCCTCCTCCACCGAATAGGTGAAGGCACCCACCCGGTCGAAGGCCATCTCCTCCAGGAATTCCAACATCTCGCGGAAGTCTTCCTCCGTCTCGCCGGGAAAGCCCACGATGACGGTGGTACGCAGCGTCAGGTCGGGCACCGCCTCCCGGAGCCAGGCCACCCGCTCCCGGATGGTGTCACGGCGCTCGGGCCTGCGCATGAGCCCCAGGATCCGGTCGCTCCCGTGCTGGATGGGCATATCCAGATACGGGAGGATGCGGGGCTCCGAGGCCAGGAGCTCCACCATCTCCCGGGTGATTCCCGAGGGATACATGTAGAAGAGTCGATACCAGGGCACGTCGGTGCCCGCCACCAGGGCCCGCAGGAGGTCGGGGAGGAGAGGCGCGTCCCTCTGCCCGGGCCGGCGGCGCAGGTCCCGGCCGTACCAGGTGGTGTCCTGGGAGACGATGTTGATCTCCTTTACGCCCTGGGAGCCCAGGGCCGCCGCCTCGGCCACCAGGGATTCGAGGGGCTGAGAGCGGTGGAGTCCCCGCATGAGGGGAATGGCGCAAAAGGCGCAGGCGTGGTCGCACCCCTCGCTGATCTTCAGATGGGAGGTGTGGTGGGTGTCGGTGGAGAGGACGCGCAGGGGACGCTCCATGATGTGCACCGACTCGGCCGGAGGAAGCAGTCCGTCCTCCCGCAAGCGGGGGACGAGCTCCCTCAGCTCGGTGAGCCCCAGGAAGAGATCCACCTCGGGGATCTCCGCACGCAGCTCTTCTTTGTAACGCTGCACCATACATCCCACCGCCACCACCGCCCGCACGCTGCCCTCTTCTTTCAGCTCGCATGCTCCCAGGATGGTCTCGATGGACTGCTCCTTGGCCTCCTGGATGAAACCGCAGGTGTTGACGATGACCACGTCGGCGTCGGCCACCTCCTCCGACACCCGGGCGCCGTTGCCCACCAGGGCCGCCATCATGCGCTCCGAGTCCACCGTGTTCTTGTCGCACCCCAGCGTCACCACGGCGATGCGGGGGCCGGCGTCCGGGGCCGCGTCCGCCGCCTCCATCCCCTCCACCGCTTCCACGGGAAGCACGGGAAGGGACACGCCGGAGCGTACCGGCTCGGGAGCCACGGGAAAGACGGGAAGCTCCCGGGTCGCCCCGGGGGGCCGGTAGCGGCCGCTCATCCCGAAATCACCTGCGCCCCGGCCGGGGGCGTGAAGGTGAACCACGCGTCGGGAACGGCGGGATCGAGCTCCACGCGGGTGAAGGTCACCGTGCGCACACTCCCATTCTCTTCAGCGATGCGCACCCTGCGCAGGAGGAGGCTCTCCTTCTCGATCCACACTTCGGCCGTCTGGTAGGAAGTCTCGGCGCGCGGCACGAGACGGATATGATGGGTCGCCCGCCCGTCCACCTTTTCCTCGCCCAGGTACGACATCGTATAGCGCCGGGCGGGTCGCTCCAGAAACTCCCGGTGGAAGTCGAAGCCTCCGGGACGGCGCTCCATGGGAAGACGGATCACCTGGGTCGAATCCAGGCTCGGGTAGTAGATCCACACCCAGGTGCCGTCCACCACCACCGCATCGCCCGGCGGGTCGGTGAAGCGCATGGCGAAACGGTCAGGCCGCGCCTGGCACATACGGCCGCGACCCCGGCGCTCCTCGCCCAGGAGAGGAACCTCGAGATCCTGCTCGAAGTCGGCGCACAGCGTCTTCACTCCCGCGTAGCGCGCCGCCGTGCGCTCCATGATCTCCACGGCCCGGGCATCCTGCGCCGCCGTGTCCTGCTCCACAGTGTCCTGCGCCGGAGCCGGCGGAGGCGCCGCACCGTTCACCGCCGCCATCACCGCCAGCGCCGCCAAAGCCCCCGACGCCCGCCGGCGCGCCGCTGCTGCCAGGCCCACCCGAACACGCCGCCGCGCTACGGCCATCCTCCCGAGGATCCTGCGCGCCCCGCCACCACCCGTAGCTGGGATCACCCCCCCCCCCCACCGCCCGGCCCGCAGATCTGGTCCAGGTCTTCGTAGGTGACCAGAACCTCCCGCCCCTTGGAGCCGTCGGACGGCCCCAGCACCCCGGCGTCGTGGAGCTGGTCCACGATGCGGGCGGCCCGGCCGTACCCGATGCTCAGGCGCCGCTGCAGGAGGGAGGTGGAGCCGGCTCCGTTCTGGATGCACACCTCGGCGGCGGCCCGAAAGAGGTCGTCCCAGTCGCCGGCGATCTCCTCCACCGCCGACGCCGCCTCCACCATCTCATGGCTTCGCACCTCGTCCAGAATGTCCGGCTCGGCGGTGCTCACGGCCTCCGCAGCCGTCTCCTCCCCTTCCAGAAGACGCTGCGCCCGCTCGATGTACCACGTCATGAGGCGCTCCGTGTCCTCGGTGGAGAGGTACGCCCCCTGGATCCGCACCGGCTCGCTCTGGCCGGGCGGAAGGAAGAGCATGTCCCCGTTGCCCAGGAGGGCGTCGGCGCCGTTCTGGTCCAGGATGGTGCGGGAATCCACCTTGGAAGCCACGCGGAAGGCAATACGCGACGGGAAGTTGGCCTTGATGAGCCCCGTAATCACGTTGGTGGTGGGGCGCTGGGTGGCCACGATGAGGTGGATGCCGATGGCCCGGGCTTTCTGGGCCAGGCGGATGAGGGGTCTTTCCACCTCGCTCTGCACCTGCATCATGAGGTCGGCCAGCTCGTCCACCACCACCACAATGTACGGCAGCACCCCATCGCTATAGATCCACCGGTCCTCGTCGCCTTCGGGACCGGAGGGTTGCACCCTGTGCAGGAGAGCGCCCTCCGTCACCTTGCGGTTGAACTCGGCGATGGAGCGCACGTGGTTCTTGCTGAGCAGCTCGTAGCGCCGCTCCATCTCCAGCACCGCCCACTTGAGGACGCCCGCCGCCTCCCGGGGATCCGTCACCACGGGATGGCGCAGGTGGGGCAGCCGCGCATAGATGGAGAGCTCCACCATCTTGGGATCCACCATGAGGAAGCGCAGCGTCTCGGGTGTGTGCTTGTAGATGAGGCTGGTCACCAACGTATTCACGCACACCGACTTCCCGGATCCCGTCGCTCCGGCGATGAGCACATGGGGCATGCGGGTAAGATCCGTAACGAAGGGGCGGCCGGTCAGATCCTTGCCCAGGGCCAGCGGCAGCTCCCCCTTGGCCTTCTGGAAGGCCGAAGACTTGAGGATGTTGCGCAGATGCACGATCTCAGGCTTGGGGTTGGGGATCTCCACCCCCACGGCCCCCTTGCCCGGAATGGGCGCCACGATGCGCACGCTCTGCGCCTTGAGGGCCAGCGCCAGGTCCGCGTCCAGGTTGGCGATGCGGTTCACCTTGACGCCCGGCGCCGGAATCACCTCGAACTGGGTGACCACGGGACCGGTGGTGCGGCCGCCGAGTTCGCACTGCACGTTGAAGGTGCGGAGTTTCTCCACCAGGACCTCACCCAGGCGGTCCAGCTCCCGCTCCATCCCGGCGCGGTCCGTGTCGTCGGAATCGGAGAGGAGCTCCATGTCGGGAAGGGAGACCCGGGCCAGGGCGGCCGCGTCGCCGTGTTCCGGCATCTCCCCGGCGTCCGACTCCGCCCCCGGGACGTCCTCATCCTCGGCGACGCCTTCCGGCGGGGCCTCCGCCACGCCGCCGTCCAGCTCTCCCCCGGTGCCGGCGCCCTCAGCGGGCGCGCCCGCCGACGCCATCCCTGGAGCCCCCTCCCCCCCCGCTCCCGGCGCCTCGGCGCCAGCGCCGCCCTCGGCCGCCACGCCCTCGGCCTCGGCCAGCTCGTCCAGGATGGAGGGCTCTTCCTCCATGGGCGCGCCCATCTCCCCCCTGCGGGCCTGGGCGGCTTCACGGCGCTTTTCGGCCAGCTCCTTGCTCTTCTCGGCCAGGGTACGTGCGGTGCGGCCCGCCAACTCGCCTCCCGTGGCCACACCGCGACCCAGGGTGCGCAGGGGGTTCCAGCCCAGAGTTCCCACCGAAAGCGCCACCAGCGCCACGCCGGTGAAGAGTAGGGCGCCCAGCCACCCCACCAGCTCCACGAGGGGGCCGCCCAGCCGGGTCCCCAACCATCCCGCCGCCACGCCGGGATCCTCCGGGCCCAGCACCCAGACCATCACCGGAACCAGAATCAGGAGTCCCGTGACCAGAATCCCCAGGCGAAGCGAACGTTCGGGCGCCATCCACCGCCCCACCCGTACCCCGGCCAGCGCAAGGAGGACGGGCACCAGGTAGGCGGTACCCCCGAAGAAGCCGGCCAGGAGGCGCCGGACCGCGTTGCCCAGCACGCCCATGGCGTTGCCCGACGGGAACCATTCCCCGCCGCGGGCCCCCAGGAGCGAGGTGGGCAGGAGGGACAGAAGGACGAAGAGAGCCAGGGCCAGAAGCCCTACGGCCAGGATCTCTCGCTGCTGCTCCCTGCTCAGCATGAGGCCGGTGTCACCCTCCATCCCGGATCACCAGGGCCTTTTCCCTGAGTTCCGGTACGATGTCATGTCGGTCCACGTGGGCGCAAATCTCCAGATCGTCGGCCAGGTCCAATCCCTCCAGGGCCTGTCCCGCCTCGGTGCGCTGCAGGGTATCTACCCCGATTTCTATCTCCTGAGCCCACACCAGCGCGGCCCGGGCGGCGTCGTTGAGAGCCGCATCACCTCCCCTCCGGGTCAGCTCGCGCACCAGATAGCCCGCACACAGCCCGTCGTCCCAGGTGAAGCGACGCTGGCGTCCCGCATTGAGGACGATCACGTGGGGGTCCTCCGCCACGGCGCGGGCCACGGCGCACAGGTTGGTAAAGGCGCCCAGCACCACCCGGTCCGCCTCCTGCACCAGGGCGATGGCCCCCGTTCCGTTGGTCGTACTCCACACCAGCCGCTTCCCGGCCACAACGTCGGGCACGTACTCCAGCGGCGAGTTTCCCAGATCGAAGCCCTCCACCTTCACGCCCTTGCGCTCGCCGCACAGCAGCGTGTCGTCGCGGCCCAGGGAGGTGGCGAGGCGCACCGCTTCCTCCGTGGACGCCGTGGGGAAGATGGCCTTCGCGCCGGCGGCCAACGCCTCGATCATGGACGTGGTGGCGCGAATCACGTCCACCACAACGACGGTGGCGTCGGCAAGCGCGGCGGAGTCCAGCTCGGCCGGGGTGAAGTGAACGTCGATCCTCACCCCTGCGCTTTCTCCTTCGCCATGAAGCGCTCCACGAAGCCCGTGTCCACCTCACCCCGCACGAAATCCTCGTCATCCACGATGCGACGGAGGAAGGGGATGGTGGTGGGCACGCCCTCGATGATGAAGTGCTCCAGGGCGTGACGCGCCCGTACCAGCGCTTCCTCCCGGCTGTTGCCCGACACGATGAGCTTCGCCAGCAGGGAGTCGTAGTTGGGAGGCACCTTGTACCCGGTGTAGATGTGGGTGTCCAGGCGCACCCCGGGGCCGCCGGGCGGATGGAAGGTGGCGATGGTTCCCGGACCCGGAGCGAAGTTGCGCTCGGGATCCTCCGCGTTGACGCGGAATTCGATGGCGTGGCCCCTGTGCTTCATATCGCCGCCGTTGGGGAGCTCGAGCGCCTCTCCCGCCGCCACGCGGATCTGTTCCTTCACGAGATCGATGCCGGTAGTCACCTCGGTGACGGGGTGCTCCACCTGGATGCGGGTATTCATCTCCATGAAGTAGAAGCTGCCGTCCTGGTCCAGGAGGTACTCCACGGTACCGGCACCCACATAGTCGATGGCGCGGGCGGCCTTGATGGACGCCTTGCCCATCTCCTGGCGAAGCTCAGGGGTCAGCGCCGGCGACGGCGCCTCCTCGATGAGCTTCTGATGGCGGCGCTGAATGGAGCATTCACGCTCCCCCAGGTGAATCACCGTGCCGTGGTGGTCACCGAAAACCTGAAACTCCACATGGCGTGGCCGCAGGATACACCGCTCGAGATAGACGCCTTGGTCTCCGAAGGCGGCCAGCGCTTCGTTCTGGGCGGCCTGCAGCGTCTGGGGGAAGGTCCCGGCGTCGGTGGCGATGCGCATCCCCTTCCCTCCGCCGCCCGCCGTGGCCTTGATCATGATGGGGAAGCCGATCTCCCGCGCCACCGACAGAGCCTCGGCCTCGTCGTGGATCACCCCTTCCGAGCCCGGAACCGTAGGAACACCCGCCTCCATCATGGTGCGGCGCGCCGTGGCCTTGTCGCCCATGGCCCGGATCTGGTCCGGCGTCGGCCCGATGAAGGTGAGGTCCGACCGTGCGCAGATCTCGCTGAACTCGGCGTTCTCCGCAAGGAAGCCGTACCCCGGATGGATGGCCTCGGCGCCGGTGACCTCGGCCGCGGCGATGATCCTGGGGATGTTCAGGTAGCTCTCCGAGGCGGGCGGCGGACCGATGCAGACGTCCTCGTCGGCAAAGCGCACATGGAGGGATTCCCGGTCGGCCTCGGAATAGACCGCCACCGTGCGAATGCCCAGCTCGTGGCAGGCCCGGATGATCCGCAGGGCGATCTCACCCCGGTTTGCGATGAGTACCTTCTTGAACAAAAGGTCGTCTCCCTTGTCGCAACGCGCCCGACTCCCCGCGGGGAGCCCGGCGCGCCTCATGGTTTTGCGCCGGTGGAACCGGCCTGAGAAGTACGGAGCGGGCCGGGCCGCGTCACCCTGCGGGGGGCGGCCCGTAGGTCCGCGCTCAGGCCGGCGATACGCGGAACAGTGCCTGCCCGTACTCCACCGGCTGCGCGTTTTCGACGAGGATCTCCACGATGGTCCCGTCCACCTCGGCCTCCAGCTCGTTCATGAGCTTCATGGCCTCGATGATGCACAGGGTGTCACCCTTGGAGATCCGGGATCCCTTTTCCACGTAGGGAGGCGCGTCGGGAGCCGGCGCCCTGTAGAACGTTCCCACCATGGGGGACGTGATCTCGATGAGGTTCGATGCCGGAGCGCTGGCTTCCTCGCCCCCGGAGGCGCCTTCGTCGCCGCCCGAAGAGGGGGGTGCCGGCGCCGCGACGGGATCCGCCGCCGGGCTGGCCGCCCCCGCGGCGGGAACCGCGGCCGGAGCCGCCATGACCGGGGCCACCGGCGGGGACTTGGACAGGCGGACCCGGGTTCCACCGCGCTCAATTTCGATGGAATCGACGCTGCTTTCGTCCAGCGCCTGGATCAGCCGTTCTAGAAACTCGAGATCAATCATGTGCTCACCCGGGTGAGGTACTTGTCTTCCCGACGATCCACCTTCACCACATCCCCTTCTTCAATGAAGAGCGGGACCTGGACCACCGCTCCCGTCTCGAGCTTGGCCGGCTTGGTGCCTCCCTGCGCAGTGTCGCCGCGCACGCCGGGATCCGTTTCCACGACCTCGAGCTCCACGAAGTTGGGAAGCTCTACGCTGATCACCTTGCCGTCGTGGACCAACCCCTCGCACTCCATGTTCTCCTTGAGGTACTTGAGCTGGTCCTCTCCGAGCATGTCTCCCGCGATGGGGATCATCTCGAAGGTATTGGCGTCCATGAAATAGTAGAGGTCCCCGTCGGTGTAGGAATAGTTGACCGGCCGGCGTTCCAGGCGGACGTCGGTCACCTTTTCTCCGGCGCGGAAGGTCCTGTCCACCACGGCACCGGTGAGGACGTTCTTGAGCTTCGTGCGCACGAAGGCTCCGCCCTTGCCGGGCTTCACGTGCTGGAAATAGGTGATGGCCCACAGGTCGCCATCCAGATCCAGGACCATTCCGTTGCGGAAATCCGCCGTGCTTGCCATGCCGCCTCGCGTTGGGGTCTAAAGCTGCGCTTGGAGTCGGGCCACCAGGCCCCGAAGCCCTAGAAGATAGCTCTCCCCCCCGAATCCATAAACCACGCCGGCGGCGATGTCGGACAGATAGGAGTGCCGTCGAAAAGGCTCCCGGGCCGCGGTGTTGGAGAGGTGAACCTCCACGAAGGGGCGTTCCACGCCCAGGAGAGCGTCCCGCAGCGCCACCGAAGTGTGGGTGAAGGCGCCGGGATTGATGAGGAAGCCGTCCACGCGCTGCGAGGCTTCGTCGATGAAGTCCAGGAGTCCGCCCTCGTGGTTGGACTGGAAGAACTCCACCTCGACGCCCATTTCCGACGCCAGGCCGGAGATACGGGCATTGAGATCCTGGAGGGTGTCGGATCCGTATACCTGGGGCTCGCGGCGACCCAGAAGCTGCAGATTCGGGCCGTGGATCACGGCGATTCTCACGCGCCGTCCCCCAGCCCCCGCTCGTCCCCGGGACCGGCCTCCTCCGTGAGGGTCCAGTTCAGGATGCGGGAGAAATACTCACCCACCGTCGGACCCCCGTTCTCGCCCTCCTCGGGCTCTTCCTCGCCGCCGGTCCAGGCAAAGGGCGTGTCCACGTCGTGGACTTCAGCGTGGCTTTCCGGGTGCCATGCCGAGTCGGTCACCGCAGCTTCCTCGGCGACGACGGCGGCCTCGCCCCCCGGCTCCTCCGGCGCACGCTCGCCCAGGGATGTGCCCGCCTCCTCCTCACCGGCCTCCGCTTCCTCCGCCGCCTCGGTGACGTCAGCGACGGCTTCCTCGCCAATAGCGATCGGCCCGGCATCCTCGGCCGCCTCGCCCTCGAGGGATGTCTCCAGTTCGAGGATCCGGGAACGCAGGCCCTCGTCTCCCGGCGTGACCTCGAGGAGCTGGCGGTAGACGACGAGGGCGCGCTCGATGAGGCCCTGGCGCGCATAGAGGTCCGCCAGGGTCCGTGTGGGGAGGGGCTCTTCCGGCGCCAGCGCCTCCACCTCGGCGACGGCTTCCTCCTCAGCCCCGCCCGCGACCTCCTCGGCGGCGGGCTCTTCCGGCGCCAGCTCGTCGAGGGACATCACCGCCTCGTCGGGCACCAGCTCCGCCACCTCGGCGACGGCTTCCTCCTCGGCGACGGGCTCTTCCGGCGCGAGATCCTCCAGGGACACCACCGGCGCACCGGAAAACTCCTCTACGACTTCCTCCAGCTCTTCTTCCAGCTCCTCATCCGGCGCCAG
>JBHHWB010000016.1:0-50296 GCA_046756305.1 Gemmatimonadota bacterium | reverse complement strand
GTAATCTACCGTAGGACACCCCGTACGCAAGAGACTTCTGCAACACTACACTAGGCCTCATACCTCACGCCTGCAGGGCGAGGAGAAGGTGGGCGTGTTGGTCATGGCCCATGGAGGTAGCCCGGAATGGAATCGCGTGGTCGCTGATGCCGTCGGGCCGCTCTCTGTTGAGGTCCCCACGGCGGTGGCATTCGGCATGGCTGATCCGCGCACGCTCAGCGAATCATTGGATTCTCTCCGGGTCCAGGGAGTGAGGCGCGTAGCCGTCGTGCGGTTGTTCCTATCCGGTAGGTCTTTTTACGATCAGACCCGATACCTGTTGGGGCTGTCGGAGTCCTCGCCTGAGTCGTTCGTCCTGATGGGTCCGCCGACACACAGCGGCACAATCCCCCTGCCCATCGACCATGGGATGTCCGTCGCGACCCACACCGATGGGCTACTCGTTTCCGATGAGGCCCGGACCATCGTGGCCGAAAGAGCGCGGGGATTGGCGCGCAACCCAGAAAGGGAGAGCGTGCTTCTTCTGGCTCACGGGATGGGCCGTGAAGACGACAACGAAGAGGTCGTTGCGGCGCTGCAGACCATGGCCGACGTGCTTGCCGAAAGCGGTTTCGCCGAGGTTGAGGTGGCGACGCTGCGGGAAGATTGGGCTGACAAGCGGAAGGCCGCCGAAGAATCGATACGCGCGTTCGCAGCCTATCAGGCTTCAACCGGGCGCAGGCTGATCGTAATCCCGGTTCGCTTGTATGGGTTCGGACCTTACGCCGAGACCTTGGCCGGTTTGGAGTACTCCGCCGGAGAGGGGCTCCTTCCCCACGAGGCGGTGTTGGACTGGATTCTTGCCACGGCCTCCGACGTGTTCTGTAGAGCGGGGTGGGGAAGTGCGATCGCACCCTGCCGTCCGTAGGGAGGGAGCCCCGGCGCGCAACTCCGCAGCAAGGGAAGTGGCGTCCAGCCCCCCGTCATCGTTGGTGGTCCAAAATGACGGGGCTGGTGCCCCAGACGTCAGAGGAAATCGACCGGCTCCCTTTCGGCCGCGTTGAGATGGATGAGAATGAACCCCGGCCCCGGCCCCCTCCCGCCCCAGGAACCAAACGAAGCCTTCGTCGGTACTGAGGCCCGAGACCCCACAGCCATCCTCATCCCGGGACCCGGAAACGTTGCGCACCAAACTGACCCTCTTCTTCTCCGTCTTCATCCCGGTGATGGCGCTGGACATTCTCACCAAGCGGTGGGCCTTGACCGAACTGGCGGGAAAGCGGGGGGAGCTTTTCGGCGGCCTCGTTCCCCTCACCCTGGCCTTCAATAAGGGCGCGGCGTTCGGCATGCGGGTGGGGGAGGATTCCCGGTGGCTCTTCGTCCCTATCACCCTCGTGGCCCTCGTCCTGCTCTTTACCCTCTTCCGCCAGGCCCACGCCCGGGACTACCTGCGCCTGACGGCCCTCTCCCTGGTCATCTCCGGAGCGCTGGGCAACCTCTACGACCGGCTGCGGTGGGGGAGGGGTGTGGTGGACTTCATCGGCCCCGTGGATCTGGGGTTCTGGGATTTCCCCATCTTCAACGTGGCGGACATCGCCATCACCTGCGGCGCCATCCTCCTGGCCCTTTCCTTCTGGATGGAGGAGCGCGCTGAGGCCCGGAGCGGTGGGGCCGTGGCGACGGCCGATCCGGCTCCCTCGGGAGCGGAGCCGCCGTCCACCTGAAGTGAAACCGCCTTCTATCCCCGCCCGCGAGGGATGAAGAGGAGATACTCGATGCGCCTCCCCCGCATGCGCACCACCCGCAGGATCCCCGACTCCACCTCCACCTGATCCCCCACCACCGGAAGCCGGTTGAGCCGGCCGAAGACGAACCCGGCCAGGGTGTCGTATCCCTCCATCTCCTCCTCTGTGGGGGTGAAGCCCAGCCGGGCGGCGGCTTCCCGCAGGGGCACCCCGCCCCAGATCCGGATCCGTCCTCCGGGGAGATCGGCATACTCCACCGGCTCGTCGTGCTCGTGTTCGTCCTGGATCTCCCCGATGATCTCTTCGATGAGATCCTCCAGGGTTACGAGCCCCGCCGTTCCACCGAACTCGTCCACCACGATGGCCATCTTGGTGCGCTGGCGCCGCATCTCGGGGATGAGGTCCTCCACGGGCTTGGACGCCGGCGCGAAGGGCACCGGCCGCACGATTTCCCGCACGCCCCGCACCCCGTCCCGGTGGGCCCGCCACACATCCCGCGCAAGGATGACGCCCACAATGTGATCCAGGCTTCCCTCATAGACGGGGAGGCGCAGATGTCCTTCCTCGAGCATGACTTCGATGGCTTCCTCCAGGGTGGCGTCCACCGGCACGGCCACGATGTCGGTCCGGGGTGTCATGACCTCGGCCAGAGAGACTTCATCGAGGCGGATGACGTTGGTCACGACCTGCCACTCGCCCTCGTCCAGCGTTCCTTCCCTGAGCCCGATTTCGGCCAGGACCTCCAGTTCCGCCCGGCTCACGGTGGGACGCTCCGCCGTGGGTGTGATGAGGCGGGCGAGCCACCCCAGGGGGAGGAGCACGGGCTTCATCACCGCCACCAGGAAGCGCAGGACGTACGCCGCCGGCCGGGCCAACTCTTTCCAGTAGGTTGCGCCCAGCGTCTTGGGCACGATCTCGGCGAAGAGGAGGACGGAGAGCGTCAGAACGGCGGAGAAGACTGCTACCCAGGGCGAGCCGAAGATTCTTCCCGCCACCGCGCCCCCCAGGGCCGCGCCCATGGTGTTGGCGATGGTGTTGAGGGTGAGGATTGCGGCGATGGGCTCGTCCACCTTCTTCTGGGCCGCCTCCAGCCATGATCCCACCCAGTCGCCCTCTTCGCGCAGGACGGCGATGTAGGCATGGGTTATGGAAAGAAAGACTGCTTCGAGAATCGAGCAGAGAAAGGAGGTGGCGAGAGTCGCCCCGAGAATCCATAGGAGGGTGGTCATCGTCGCCTGGAGTATCGGAGAAGGGAGGCTCTGCGACAAGATTTGAGGCGCCCTCGACTCCTCAGGGTTTCAGCCCCGCAGACTGGATCGTTCGCCCACCCGCAGGGTAGCTTTCCGCATGAGAACCGATCCCCTTCCCGCCGAGCCCGGAGCCACGGCCCCGCCGCCCCTCCGCCTCCCCGAGCGCCTCGACCCGGAAATATTCCAGCTTCCGGTGGAGAAGATGCGCTCCGGGTACTACTCGGATAAGTACTTCGTCCGTACCCGGGAAGTCCTTCAGTTCCACAAGCGGGATCCCGTGGTCACCATGCAGGTCTTTCAGAAGAAGGAGGCCTGGGTGGCGGGAACGGACGAGGCCATCGCCATCCTCAAGCTCTGCCTCACTGAAGGGTACGATTTCTCGGATCTTGAGGTCTACGCGCTGCGCGACGGGGACCGGGCCCGCCCCTGGGAATCGGTGATGCACATCACCGGCCCCTACACGGCCTTCGCGCACCTCGAGACCCTCTATGTGGGCGTTCTGGCCCGCCGCACCCGCATCGCCACCAACACCCGGGCCGTGGTGGAAGCCGCCTGGCCCAAAGGCGTCCTCTTTTTCCCGGCCCGCCACGACCACTGGATGGTGCAGACGGGCGACGGGTGGGCCGCCCATGTGGCCGGAGCCATCGGCGTCTCCACCGACGCCCAGGCTTCGTGGTGGGGTTCGGAGGGGATCGGCACCGTGCCCCACGCCCTGATCGCGGCCTTCGGGGGCGATACCGCCGCCGCCTCCCTGGCCTTTGCCGACGCCATGCCCGCGGACGTGCGCCTGATCTCGCTGGTGGACTTCGAGAACGACTGCGTGAACACCTCCCTGAAGGTGGCGCGCACCCTGGGCAGCCGTCTGTGGGGCGTGCGCCTGGACACGGCCGCCACCCTCGTGGACCGGGCCCTCTTCAACGAAATGGGAGACTTCGATCCCCGAGGTGTGAACCCCCGCCTCGTGCTCCGGGTTCGGGAGGCCCTGGACCGTGAAGGCTTCCACCACGTTCGCATCGTGGTCTCCGGCGGCTTCTCCGTGGAGAAGATCCGGTATTTTGAGGAGGAGCAGGTCCCGGTCGATGCCTATGGAGTGGGGTCCGCCCTCGTGCGGGGCAGCTACGACTACACGGCCGACGTGGTACGGCTGGAAGGACGCCCACTTGCAAAGGTGGGAAGATGGTTTCGGGAGAACCCTCGCATGGAGCGTGTGACATGATCGACGAGCGCGCCTGCATCGGCTGGGTGGTGGACGCCCAGGTGGACTTCATGGATCCCGAGGGGCGTCTCTACGTGCGCGACCTCACCGACGACTCCGACCCGGGATCGGTGCAGGTTATCCCCACGCTGCAGAAGGCCGTAGAATGGATGCGCGCCCACTGCGACGTGGTGGTCTTCACCGGCGACTGGCACGGCTACGACGACGACGAGATCGACCCCGAACATCCGGATCCCCAGGCCGGCACCTATCCGCCCCACTGCATGGGCCGCTCCCCGGACCCCGGAGAACGGGAGGGCGCCCAGGTGATCCCCGAGATCCGACCGCGGGACCCCCTGGTGCTCTCTCTGGACACCGACGAAGCGGAGGCGCGGCAGGTTGCGGCACGTGCGGTCGCCCAGGGCCGGGAGGTCTTCATCCAGAAGAACCGCTTCAACGTCTTCGAGGGAAACCCGGCCACCGAAGCATTTCTCCAGGGCCTGGAAGAAGCGCTGGGGCGCCCCCTCGAGTTCGTGGTGGCGGGGGTGGCGCGCGATGTCTGTGTCACCGGCGCCGTCGACGGCATGGAGGAACGCGGGTATCCTGTCGTAGCGTTGCGGGATGCCACGTGGGGCCTGGGCCTCGAGCCCGAGGAGGATACACTGGCCCGTTGGTCGCGGGGCGGTCGCATCCTGACCACGGCCGAGCTTCCTGCCTGACGACGCGCCTCACCCGGGGGGGGGGCGCCGCACCCGGTTGACGCACGGAGCGCCAGAGCGGAGGTTGCCCTGCGGGTACCCACTCCGCTCCCTTCACCGAGGTTGCTGCGTCATGCACAGACTCCGGGTTCAACTGGCCGCAGCGTGGACGTTCATCGCCCTGGCGACCGCTCCCCTCGCCGCACAGCACAGGGTCACGACCCCTACGGAATACTTCGGCCACGAGATCGGCGCCGACTACGTCCTCCCCGACTACCAGGACCTCCACGGATACTTTATCACGCTGGCCCGTGAATCGGACCGCATGATCCTGGATACCATCGGCCTCACCGAGGAGGGGCGACCCCAGATCATGGCCGTCATCACCTCTCCCGCGAACCACCGGCATCTTGACCGGTACCGGGACATCGCCCGGCGCCTGGCCCTGGGAGACGCCGAGGAGGAGGAGGCCCGCGCTCTGGCCGCCGAAGGGAAGGCCGTGGTGTGGATCGACGGAGGCCTCCACGCCACGGAGGTCCTGGGCGCCCAGCAGCTCACCGAGCTGGTCTATCAGATGAACGACCGCACCGATCCCGAAACGCTCCGCTTCCTGGACGACGTGATCCTGCTGGCCGTGCACGCCAACCCCGACGGGATGGAGCTGGTCTCCAACTGGTACATGCGCAAGGAGGACCCCCGGGCGCGGTCCACCGCCGGTCTGCCGGTGCTCTACGAGAAATACGCCGGGCACGACAATAACCGTGATTTCTATATGTCGGCGCTGGCGGAAACCACCAACATGAACCGGGTCATGTACCGGGAGTGGTTTCCCCAGATCGTCTACAACCACCACCAGACCGGTCCCCAGGGAACCATCATGTTCTCTCCGCCCTTCCGGGACCCGCCGAACTATTACTTCGACCCCCAGGTTCTTGCCGGGCTGGAGCGCGTGGGCGGAGCGATGCACGAGCGCTTCATCCGGGAAGGGAAGGGGGGCGTGACCACCCGGTCGGGCGCGAGCTACTCCACGTGGTGGAACGGGGGCCTGCGCACCACGCCTTATTTCCACAACATGATCGGCCTCCTTACGGAAACCCGGGGGAACCCCACGCCCATCACCATCTCCTTCGTTCCCTCGAAGCAGATCCAGCAGAACGACCTGCCCCTGCCGGTGGAGCCGGGCGTGTGGCACTTCCGCCAGTCCATCGACTACTCCCAGACGGCCAACCGGGCCGTGTTGGACTACGCCTCGCGCAACCGCGACGTCCTCCTCTTCAACATCTGGCGCATGGCGCGCAACCAGATCCAGCGCGGGAGCACCGACACCTGGACCGACCTCCCCCGGGAGATCTACGCCGCCGAGAAGGAGGTGGGGCGCCGGGGCGACCGCAGCGACTGGGAGCGTCTCCTGCGCCGCCCGGAAGACCGCAACCCCCGCGGGTTCGTCATTCCCGCCGACCAGCGCGACTTCCTCACCGCCACCAAGTTCATCAACGCCCTGCTCAAGACCGGGGTGACGGTACACCGGGCGACGGAGGCCTTCAGCGTAGGGAACCGGGCCTATCCCGCCGGATCCTATGTCGTTCGGGCCGACCAGGCTTTCCGGCCCCATGTCCTGGACATGTTCGAACCCCAGAATCACCCTGATGACTTCGCCTATCCGGGCGGTCCGCCCATCGCGCCCTACGACAACACGGGGTGGACCCTGGCCTGGCAGATGGGTGTGAGGTTCGACCGCATCCTGGACGGCTTCGACGGCCCCTTTGAACCCATCCGCGACGCGCCCACGGCGCCGCCCCAGGGCACCGTTTCCGGCCCCAGGAACGCTCGGGGCTGGCTCACGGACCACATCAACGACGCCTTCGTCGCCGTGAATCGCACGCTCGCCGCAGGAGGGAAGGCCTACTGGATGACCGAGCCGGTGCAGGCCGGAGGCGTCTCCTTCCCCGAAGGCGCCTTCTATCTGGAGGCCCCCCGGAGCGAGATGGAAGCGCTGGCCCGTGAGAAGGGCCTCAGCTTCGTGGGGGTCTCCCGCCGCCCCGGAGGAGAAGCCATGGAACTCCACCCCGTTCGCATCGGTCTGTGGGACCGTTATGGGGGCTCCATGCCATCGGGGTGGACCCGCATGATCCTGGAAGACTTCGAGTTCGACTTTGATGTCGTCTATCCTCCGGATCTGGACAGCGGCGATCTCTCGGCCTACGACGTCCTCATCTTCGAGGACGGCGCCATCCCCGCCAGCGACAGCGCCCCGACGGGCCCGCGGGCGCGCTTCAACCGTGTCGATCCCCAGGACGTGCCACCCGAGTACCGCAAGCGCATGGGCCGGGTCACGGTGGAAAAGACGGTGCCGCGGATTCTGGAGTTCGCGCGCAACGGCGGCGCGGTCATCGCCATCGGTTCCTCTGCGTCGCTGGCTGTGCACGCCGGACTCCCCGTCGCCGACCACCTGGTGCGCGACGGACGCCGGCTTACCCGCGAGGAGTACTTCACGCCGGGATCCATTCTGGAGATGAAGGTGGAGGGGGTAAGCCCCCTCACCCACGGCCTGGGTGAACGGGTCAACGTCCTCTTCAGCCACAGCCCCACCTTTGCCCTCGACGAGGAGGAAGCGGCCCGCAGGGGGGTTCTCAAGATCGGGTGGTTCGACACCTCCCATCCCCTCAAGAGCGGGTGGGCCTGGGGCCAGGAGTACCTGGAAGGGGGCGTCGCGGCGCTGGAAGCTCCCTACGGGAAGGGAAGGCTTTTCATCTTCGGGCCCAAGATCACCTTCCGCTCCCAACCCCACGGAACCTTCCCCTTCCTCTTCAACGGGATCTACTACGGCGCGTCCGGTCCGTCCTGATCCTCTTCAGGGAGGCCCTCCCCCCCGGCTGGGCCTGACGCGGGCGGTACCTTGATCGCGGTCGCGCGGTCGGCGCCGACGGCCTGGTACGGGCTCTTAAGTTGGCTGATCGCTGGGGCGCACCAGGATCTCGCTCACTGAAACATGGGGGGGCGCCGTCACGGCCTGAAGTACAGCCCGCGCCACATCCTCCGGCTCCAGGGGGCGCTTGTCCCCCCAGCGGGCGCGAAACGCTTCCCGGGCCTCTGCGCTGGGGATATGGTCGGCGAGCTCGGTGGCCACCACGCCGGGCTGAACGTCGGTGACGCGGATCCCGTGCTCCGCGCCGAGCTCCAGGTGCATTCCCCACGCGAGGCCGCGCACCGCGAACTTGGTGGCGGAGTAGACGCTCCCGCCGGGGAAGGGTCTCCGTCCGGCTACCGATCCCACCGTTACGATGTGGCCCCCTTCCCGGGCCAGCATGTCGGGAAGGACCTCGGCCACGCTGTAGAGGACTCCTTTGACGTTCACGTCCACCATGGCCTCCCAATCGGCCACGCGCAGCTCAGCCAGGGGAGAGAGGGGCATGACCCCGGCATTGGCCACCAGGATGTCTATGGGCCCGAAGGCGCCGCGAGCGGCCTCCACCAGCGCCGCCACATCCTCGCGTCGCCGCACGTCGGTACCCTGGAACACGGCCCTCCCCCCATGCCCTTCGATCTCCGCGGCCAGGGTCTCCAGACGGTCAACCCGGCGTGCTCCCAGGGCCACCGCCGCACCCTCCCGTGCGAGAGCTCGAGCCACCGCCCGCCCGATTCCGCTGGAAGCTCCCGTGACCACCGCGACCCTTCCCGCCAGAGGTGATCCATGCTCCACCGATTCATTCATCCTTCTTTCTCCCTCCTTCCGGGGCCGCGCCGCGTCGTCCCGGCCCCGATCCACAGGTAAACATTTGTTTTGACCCGCGCCGCTTCGGCCTCTAACTTCTCTACGATTCGTGTAGAAGGCCAAATCCGCCGATACTCTGCCAGAGACCGTTGACCATTTCCGCCGCCGACCAGGAAGCGCTGGAAGCTTGGTATCGCCAAGCCATGAGCCGCCGTATGGAGGAACTGGAACGCCTGCGTTCGGGCCTCCTCGCCGGGGACCCCGCCGCCTACGCCGGGGTTCGGCACGTCGGCCACAGCCTCGCCGGGTCGGGAGCCACGTACGGCTTCCCCGAGATTTCCCAGGTGGGGACGTGGTTGGAGGATTCTCCCGATGGTGACCTGCTCCGGCGCATGGAGGGAACCGTGACGCTGCTGGGGGACATTGCCGGATCGGGGGAAAAGAAGCCCCGGGAATGGCTCCGCCAGGTCCTGGGCGCTTCCGACGCCGAAGAGGCGGGAATCGATGCGTGGGAGGCAGCGCACGCCGTGGCGCGCCACTTCGGCCTCGACCCCCTGGATCCCGAGGGGCCCATGGATCCCCGCGCCCTCCGACTCGTTCCTCCCGCCCTTCTCAAGGAGGGGCCGGCTCTCCCCCTCGGGGAGGACGCCCATGAATTGGTGGTGGCGGTAGCCGATCCCACCGACTTCCGCCTGGAGCGAAAACTCGAGCAGGTATCGGGACGGGCCGTTTCCTTCCGGGTCGCTCCCCGGACATGGATCCTCGCCAGGGCCCGCGAACTTCGGCCCGGGGTCGACGGGGAAGGGCCCTCCGGCGCGACGGCTTCGATCCGACGCGGCCGGGAAGGCGCGCTGCCCTCCGTCCTCCTGGTGGATGACGACGCCATGATTCGCGTTTTGGCGCGGAGCGTTCTGGAGAAGAATGGCTTCCAGGTCCAGGAGGCCGGAAACGGGGAAGAGGCGCTCCGCCTCCTTGTGGAAGAGGGGATTCCCGATCTTGCCGTGATAGACCTCCAGATGCCGGGAATGGACGGCAGGGAACTCCTCACGGCCATCCGCGAAAACGAGCGCCTCCGGCGCCTACCCGTCGTGGTCCTGACCGGCTCCGAAAATCCGGAGGTGGAGGCGGAGCTCATCGAGCAGGGCGCCGACGACTACATCCGCAAGCCCCTGGACGCCCGCCTCTTCCTGGCCCGCGTCCAGGGCGCGCTGCGTCGTGCGTCAGGGTAGGCGGCCCTTCCCGCCCTTTCCCACGGCGCCATACGAGGAACCGGGAGCTTCCTCGGTTGATTCTCCCGCAGGATTCCCCGATGATTGGTGGCTTTTTTCGGCCCCCAGATCCTCACGCAACCCCGGTGACCCGTGAACACCGCATCCCTCTCCAAACCCTCCTTCAGAGACCGCATGGTCCTGTGGCTGGCAGGCTGGGGCAGAGCCACGCACAGCACCCTGGAGCACGCCGGATCCCTGGGACGCCTTACATGGGAGATCGTGCTGGCGGTGGTGCGGATGCGGGTGTCCTTCAAGGAGGTGGTTCGCCAGTTCTACATCATGGGGATCCAGAGCCTCCCCATCGTCCTGGTCACCGGATCCCTTGCGGGGATCGTCACCAGCCAGCAGGGCGGGTACCAGTTCACGGGAGCCGTGCCCCTGTACGTCCTGGGCAGCCTGGTGGTGGAAACGGTCGTCCTGGAGATGGGCCCGGTGCTCACCGGGATCGTGCTGGTGGGCCGGGTGGGGGCCCGCATCACCGCCGAGTTGGGCACGATGGTGGTCTCGGAGCAGATCGATGCCTACAAGGCCCTGGGCCGCGACCCGGTGGAGCTGCTGGCGGCGCCCCGCGTCATCGCCGGTGTCATCGTCATGCCCCTCCTCGTCGGCATCGCCGACCTCATCGGCATCGTGGCCGGCATGATCGCCGCCAACCTGGACGTGGGTCTGGGGACGGAAGCCTTCCTTTACGGGGCGCGCCTCTTCTGGCACTCCTGGGATCTCTTCTACTCCTTCACCAAGGCGCTGGTCTTCGGCCTCGCCATTCCGCTCATCTCGGTGCACATGGGTCTGCGCACCCGCGGCGGCGCCGAAGGCGTGGGACGCACCACCACGCAGGCGGTCATGTTCATGACGTTGACCATCCTCATCCTGGACGCCCTCTTCCCGCCTCTGATGCTTCAGTAGACGCATGATCCACTACAAGGACATCTACAAGGCGTTCGACGCTCCGGTCCTTTCGGGCGTCACCATGCGCGTCCACGAAGGCGAGATGTTCGCCCTCTTCGGGCCTTCGGGAACGGGCAAGAGCGTCCTCCTCAAGACCACCATCGCGCTCATCATCCCGGATCGAGGAGATGTGGTGGTGAATGGCATCAGCGTGCATCACGGCACACCGCAGGATGTCGCCAGGGTGCGCTGCGAGGTGGGGTACGTCTTTCAGAACGCCGCCCTCTTCGACTCCCTCAACGTCTTCGACAACGTACAGATGGGGCTTCCGGAGAATCGGCTCGCCGACATGAAACGTCCCGAGATCGCCCGACGGGTATGGCGCGCTCTGGAGCTGGTCAACCTCGATCCCCATGGAATCCTGGAGAAGATTCCCTCCGAGCTGTCGGGGGGAATGAAGAAGCGGGTCGGCATCGCCCGGGCCATCGTGGGGGAACCCCGAGTCCTGCTCTGGGACGAGCCCACCACCGGGCTGGACCCCGTCAATACGGCGGCGGTGGAGCGTCTCATTCGCCGGCTTTCCCGGGAGCTGGAAGTCACCTCCCTCCTGGTCACCCACGACGTGGAAGGCGGCCTGGAGATGTGCGACCGCGTGGCCATGCTGGATGAGGGCCGCCTTCGCTTCTGCGGGACGCCCGAAGAGTTCCTTGCTTCGGACGACCCCATGGTGAGAGCATTCGTGGACCGTGCGGCGGCCGAAGCCGCCCTGGACATAATGGCACAAAGCTATGACTGATTCCCAAGAGTCGGGGGCGCGCGGCGCGCGGCGCTCCGATGAAGACATCCTCGCGGCCGTCCCCAAGCCGGCGGGCGCCCATGAGGCCCGCGTCGGGATCTTCGTGATTCTCGGCGTCATCTCCTTCATCGTGGTTCTCTTCCTCCTCACCGACCCGGCCACCCTGCGCGGCCGCTACCTCCTGGTGACGACGGTGGAGGACGCCGGAGGCGTGCGGCGTGGAGATCCGGTACAGATGCGGGGAGTGAACATCGGCCGCATCCACGCCTTCGAAATGCTTCCTGATGAACGTGTGGCCATCACCATGGAAATCGAAGGGGAGTGGAAGATCCCCGAGGGATCCGTGACCCGCCTGGGGGCTTCGGGCCTCTTCGGGGGGCGCACGCTGGAGATCGTCCCGGCCATGGGTGAGGAGGTGTACGAACCCATGGATACCATTCCCAGCACCGAGGCCGGCGGCGGTCTCCTCGGCACGGCCGAGGAACTGAGCGAGAAGGCCTCCTCGGTCATGGAGCGGCTCGAATCCCTTCTCAACCCGGGCACCGTGCAATCGGTTGAGGGAACTGCGGCGGGCCTGGACACCCTCCTTGCCGAGCTGTCGGACCTGGTCGCCGAGCAGCGGGGCACGGTGCGTTCCCTCACCGAGAGTCTTGCCAGGTCGGCCAAGGATCTGGAAGGCGCGGGCCCCGACGCCGCCAGCGCCATCGCCCGAGCCGACTCTGCCATGGCGGTGCTGGTCACCACCGGCGTCAACCTGGATCGTGCCGCCTCCGCCCTGCGGAGCATTCTGGACCGCATGGAGCGCGGAGAAGGTACGCTGGGACGACTCTCCACCGATGCGGCCCTGTACGACAACCTCAACAAGGCGGCGGAAAGCCTGGCGGCTCTCATGGACGACATTCGGGCCAACCCGAGCCGCTATGTGAATATCAGCATCTTTTAGGGGACGCCTCCGGGAGCCCTCTTCCCCTGTCCCCCGGTCGGGACGTCCTGTCCCGTAGGGGCGACACATGGGCGGCCGCCTCCCCCCCCGGGGGAGTGGGGAGGGGCTGCCGGCGGGGCGTCGAAAAGCCTCCTCTACGGGGGGTTGTCGCCCCCCCGACGTGGCGATGCGTTGCCGTCCGCATACCTCGGCACGTAAGTTGCATTAGAGTGCACCAGGGGAATTTTATCCCTCGGGTTGGAAGTTTCCTGAGTGATCCATGGGAGGTTCCCATGAAGCAACGGCGCATGGCCGCCCTCGTCGCCCTGGGGTGTTTGCTCCCCTTCCTTCCGCAGCGGGCCGAGGCGCAGCAGGGAGGGCCGGGCTTCCTTTTCCGATCGCCGCGGGTGACTCTCTCGGTACGTGCGGGATACGACGTGCCCCGCGCCCGCTCCCAGGTCTTCGATTTCGTGCGCTCCGAGTTGACGCTGGACCGGCGCGACTTCGCCGCCCCTTCCGTGGACTTCTCTCTGGCGGTCCGGGTGAGCGAGCGCCTGGACCTGGGCGTGGATGTGGGAACCAGCCGCTCCGAGAGCCTTTCCGAGTTCCGCGATTGGGTGGACCTGGATGGCCTTCCCATCGAACAGACCACCACCTTCCGGCGGACACCCGTCACCCTCTCTCTGCGATACTACCTCACAGAGCGGGGGCGACGCGTCAGCCGGCTTGCCTGGGTACCGCGCCGGTGGACCGGCTATGTAGGCGTGGCCGCCGGGCGGACCTCGTACAGCTTCGAACAGGCGGGCGATTTCGTGGATTTCGAGACTCTCGACATCTTCCGGGATCGCTTCCTGGCCGAAGGCTCCGCCCCCCTCGTTCAGGCGCTGGGTGGCGTGGAATACAATCTGACGCCTTACCTCGCTCTCTCCTTCGAGGGGCGTTTTTCCTGGGCCCGGGGCGATCCCGGGCGGGATTTTGTAGATTTCGATTCCCTGGACCTTTCCGGGTTCCGGCTCTCGGCCGGGGCTTCGGTGAGATTCTAAGGCACCCGGAGGGAACCATGCCACGATTCCAGAGAGCCGCAACGTGGATCCTCACCACCGCCCTCGCCCTGGGGATGGGGGTGCAAGGCGTGGCCGCTCAGACGGGGGTTTCTTCGCCGGAGAGCGAGGCGGGCTCGGGCACGCTGGGCCTTCTGCCGTGGACGGGCTGCTGGGTCCCGGAGGAGGACGCGGGTAATGAGACGGCGTTGTGCTTCCGTCCGCTGGAGGCGGGGAGGGCGGAAATCCTCCACCTGGAAGGAACACAGGTTCTGGCCCGGGAGATGTTATGGGCCGACGGGGAACGCCACGAAACGGTTCGTGACGAATGCTCGGGCTGGGAAGAGGGCTCGCTTTCGGACGACGGCCTGAGGGTCTACGTGCGTGCCGAACACCGCTGCGAAGACGGGTCGGTGCGTCGCACCACGGCCCTTCTGACCTTCTCCGCGCCGAACGAGTGGCTGCAGATCCGCACCATGGAGCTGGGTGGTGAAACGGGGGTGTGGGTCCAAAGGATGGTGCCCGCTCCCTCCTCCCTGGAGGCTCGTGTGGGGTTGGAGCGAAGCGCGCAGAGTGACTTTGCCATCCGCATGGCCCGCACCGCCGCAGCCGCGCCGCCCAATGTCGCCGACGTCCTGGAGGCTGCCGTCTACCTGCCCGAGGAGGGACTCAAGGCCTGGATCGCCGAACGGGGTGCCCCCTTCGCGCTGAACGGTGAAACGCTGCTTCGCCTCGCCGATGCCGGCCTCGATCCCGATGTCATCGACGTGATGGTCGCCGTTACCTATCCGCGCCGCTTCGCCCTCAACACCTCTGGGGGGGCCGAAGCCGTGAAGCGGGGCGCCCGCCCGCCGGTGGGCGCCGGATACGGAGGCCGCTTGGGGTGGCGTGGGGGATACGTTCCCCTCGGATGGGACCCCTTCTTTGACGGGTACTACGGGTGGGGACTGAGGACGTTCCTGTATTCCCCCTTCAGCTATGGATATTTCCCCTACACCTGGGGCGGCTACAGCTACGGCTATCGGCCGCCGGTGATCATCGTGGACCGCCGGAACGTGGAATCCGCGGGACACGGCCGGGTGATTCGCGGCCGCGGCTACCGGAGAGGGGGAGCGCCTTCGTCGGGAGGCGCCACGCCCAGCGCCCGGCCGTCCAGGTCAAGCCGACCGGCCTCGGCCGCACCTTCGGGCAGCGGCACCCGCTCCCGGGGCGCAGCGACGGGCCGCAAGGCCCGGGGGGCCCGCGGGGGGCCCCACGGCCCCCCCGCCGCGGGGGTGGCTGAAGAGGAAGAAGGCGGGGCCGGCGCCCGGAGCGCGGCCCCGCCTCTCCAGGTCCAGACGGGAAGGTTCTACCAGGCCGGGGCGATCTGGAACCCCCAGTGCCATCCCCGATCAGGACGCTGCCACGGGTAAGCGTAATACGCCTCGAAGACCATGAAGCCCAGAATGTTGAAGCGGGCCGAGACGCCCGTGGCCACGACAGGAACGCGCTCCCCTGAGGAACGGCTCCACTTCAGCGTGGCGGGGTGATCCGCGTCCCACGCCAGGCCGGCATCGGCAAAGAGGACGAGCTCGGTGGGAATGTAGGGGAAGTTCACCAGCCCGAAGCGCTCCACACCCAGCAGCGGGACCCTGAACTCGAAGTTGGCCACTGCGATCTGCTGCCCGAAAAGGCGATCGAAGGTGGGACACCCCTCGGTGGCCCCCGTCTCCTGTGCCGAGATGGCGCATTCGCGGTTGAGGAAGCTTTCGAAGGCATAGCCGCGGATGAGGGTCTCGAATCCCAGGAAGAGGGGCCGCAGAAGCCCGAAACCGTCGGATTGATTCTCCTGCGCCGACAGGCCGTATCTACCGTAGTGTAGACCCCGCGCCGCCACGGTCAGCTCGGTGAGGGGGGAGTAGTAGCGGCGCCAGTCGGCGATGACCGTGGTGAAGTCCACCGTGCCCGTGGTCTGCTCCACCTCCAGGCGGTACCGGCCTCCCCGGATGGGACCCACGAAGCCGAGGAAGGAGTTGTCTCCCACCAGCGCCACCGAGGTCTGCGCCAGGTTCAGCGGGTCGGGTTCCAGGTCGTTGCGCTGCTCCCGCTCGAAGTCCACGATGCGCCCGAAGGGATCCACGTAGAACTTGTCGATCTCCACGTCGTAGCTGTATCGGGTCAGGCCGGCGCTGAACTCCACCCTCTGCGTCTGGGAGAGGGGATAGGCCACCTGCCCGCCCAGAGAGGAGATGAAGACCCGGAAGCGGGTCTGGCCGAGGTAGTCGCCCCGATCGTCGGTCCCCAGTCCGAAAAATCCCAACTGGTAGGGAATGCGGCCGGCGCTCACCGCCCAGTTCCACCTCCGGGAGAAGTCTCCGTAGAAGACCTGCCCCCCGATGTCTTTGAAGGTTCCCTGGGCCTGGGCGGCGACACCCAGAATGCGGTCGCCCAGCATGTCGGAGAAGAAGGCCGAAGCTCCCCCCCCGATGTAGTTGCCGAAGTTGTCGGTCCCGACGCCGATGGTGGGTTGGCCGATAAAGTCCAGGCTGAGAGAGGAACGGTAAGGTTCGGCGTCGGCGTCGGAATAGGTTCCCGGCGGCACCAGGCCTGTGGTGGCGTCCGCCTGATACGTGGCCACCCGGCTGAACCGGGTGGGGCGGGCGGGCGGAAGCTTCCGGGCGGGGTTGAGATCCGCCCGATCCGCCACGGTCACCGGAATTCCGCCTTCCGGCTCACGGCGGAAGATGTGGAACTCCATCTCGTCGAAGACGCTGTAGACCAACTCCCCGGTGTTGGCCGCCACCGACATGGCCGGAGAGAGATAGGTGATGCCGCTGACAGCCGTGGTCAGGCGCGTGATGCGCTCCACGCGTCCATCCCTCAGGCCCAGACGGTAAATGTCGCTGAACCCGTCCTGATCCGAGATGAAATAGAGGCTGCGCCCGTCGGGGGCGAACTGAGGATTCATGTGCTTGACGTTCCCGAAGACGGGGACGACGGAAATCTGCCCCGACGCCAGATCCATGAAGGCCAACTGGAAGCGGGAGAAGGTCAAGCGGTCGAAGTCGGTTTCGGGTCCCCGGTCCGAGATGAAGGCCAATGTGCGGCCGTCGGGCGACCACGCCGGTTGCAGGTCAGCGTACCTGTCGTCGGTGAGCTGCTCCAACTCCCCCGACTCCAGGTCGTAGAGATAGAGGTCGTTGATGCCGCCCACCGAGCCGGAAAAGGCCAGGTAACGGCCGTCGGGCGACCACGCCGGGTTGGCCATGGCACCGATGCCGTCGAAGGCCAGCCGCCGCTCGTTTTTGCCGTCGCGGGTGCGGACGATGATGATCTCGTTGTCGCCGTCGGCGGTCACCACGAAGGCGAAGTGCTCCCCGTCGGGCGACCAGGTCCCCGACGAGTCGATGTAGCGGAGCGCTTCCACATGGGGGGTGGAGTTGGCGCTGGAGAGCTTGCGCACCACCTTTCCGGTGCGCGTGTCGGCCAGGTAGAGATCCACGGAGAAGAGATCCTTCTCCGAGAGGAAGGCGACGTACCGCCCGTTGGGACTCACCGAGGGGGATACGTTCTGCCGCCCCGCCCCCGTGCTGGGCGCCAGAAGCAGCGTACCCTGCTCATCGGGGAGTTCTCGTCCTTCCATTACGGGTAGGTACTCCCGGGCTACCTCCTCCTTCCAACGCGCCGACAGCGTATCGGAATCCATCCCCAGAACCTGGCGGATGGCGGGCTCGAAGCCGACGCGCAGCGCGCGGCGATAGATCTGAATGATGGCATCGTCGCCATACGTCCCTCCCACGTAAGCCCAGAGCGCCTGTCCGAAGCGGTACGGAAAGTAGCGCGATTCCCGGGTCATCTGCTTGATGGTAGGCAGGTCGTCCCGCCGGATGGCATCCCGGATCCACATGGCGGTCAGCGGGTCGTCACGCCCTACGGACATGTACTCCGCCATTCCCTCGATCATCCAGAGGGGAAGTCCGTACAGCCCCTGCAGTCCGCCACCGCGCCGCGACTGGGCGATGTTGTACTGAAAGGCGTGCACCAACTCGTGGCCCAGCACGTGGTCCGTATCCCGGTAGGAACTGGCCAGGGGCATGATCACCCGGTTCTTGAGGGACTCGGTGACGCCTCCGGTCCCCTCCCCGATGAACCCCCTCAGCGCGTTGGTCTGCTGGAAATCGGGGTGGTCGGCGTAGAGGATGAGGGGTTTAGGCGCTTCGAACTCATGCTGGAACGCTCGAGCGAATCGCTCATACCAGCGTTCCCCCATGCGCGCCGCGTCTTCGACGGCCTTCGCCTCCTCGGGGTAATAGTAGATCCGGAAGTGTTCGGTGGGGAGGACGCGGAATTCGAAGCGGTCGTACTGCACCTTGTTGCGTCCGAAGTACTGGGCCGCTCCGGGAAGAGGCGAAAAGGCCAACGCCACCGCCACGGGAAGTACCGCCGCGGTGCGGCGGAGCACTGCCTTCGCATGGGTCATGATCGTTTTCTCTGCGCTCTGGACCACGGGCACCCCCACCGGGACACCCTCGCTCTTCAAACCCCGTCTCCCCCTCATCCGTTCCTCCCTCTCATTGCGCCTGCCGCACTCGGGCCTGAGATTCCCGGCGCCCGTATGGCGACCCCTGACCGGTCACGGGCCGCCTGCAATCGCATCCTGGCACAACATCGTACGCTATGACCCTTCCATCAATTTCGCGACTCCTCCCCCCCGCCGCCCTCCTTACCCTGTCGAGCTTCCTCGCCACGGGCTGCACCGGCGAGTCGGGCGGCAGGGAACTCACCCTCCGCATCACCCCGCTGGAGATGCCGGCGGGGGAGGGAAGCGGCGAACCCAATCTGGCGCGCCACGGCGAGCGGGTGATCCTCTCCTGGCTGCAGGCGGCGCCCGAGGGCGGCCACGACCTGTGGGTTTCCCTGGGGAACGGCGGGGCGTGGAGCGAGCCGCGCCACGTGGCCTACGGGGACGACTTCTTTGTCAACTGGGCCGACTTCCCCTCGGTACGCGGCAGTGCCGGAGGGCGGTTGTGGGCCCACTGGCTGCAGCGCGGCGCCGCCGGGGGTATGGACTACGGAATTCGCATTTCCCATTCGGATGACGACGGCCGATCGTGGAGCGAACCGTGGACGCCGCATGAGGACGAAAGCCCCACCGAGCACGGCTTCGTGACCCTCCTTCCGGTTCCGCCGAGCGCCGTGTCAGAGGGGGGCGAAAGCTCCAGCGCGCCGGCCCGCATGGCGGCGCTCTGGCTCGACGGCCGCAAGTACGCACCCGCGGAGGATGGCACGCCCCCGGCCCGGGAGATGACGCTGCGCGCCCGATTCTTCACCCCACAGAATCGGGGCACGGAGATGGTGGTGGACGCCCGCACCTGCGACTGCTGCCAGACCGACGCGGCTCTGACTCCCTCGGGACCGGTCGTCGTCTACCGGGATCGGACGGAAGACGAGGTTCGTGACATCTATCTTTCCCGCTTCGAGGACGGGACGTGGACCGAGGGCCATCCCGTCTTCGAGGACGGGTGGGTCATCGGAGGGTGTCCGGTCAACGGTCCGGCGGTGACGGCCTGGGGAGACTCGGTGGCTGTAGCCTGGTTCAGCGCACCCGACAACCAACCCCGGGTTCAGGTGGCCGTGTCGGGAGATGCGGGAGACACCTTCGCACCGCCGGTGCGGGTGGACGGCGGCGCGCCCGCGGGACGCGTGGATCTCGTCCGCATGGCCGACGGCCATCTCCTCGTCTCGTGGATGGAGCGCGTGGGGGAGGAGGGCGCGTATCTCCGAGTGGCGCGTCTCGATTCACAGGGTGCGTTCCGCGGTGCCGGCACCGTCACCTCCACCTCGGCCAGCCGATCCGCCGGCTTCCCGCGCATGGTTCCCCTCCCCGGAGGCGGAGTGCTCATCGCCTGGACCGACGTGTCCGACCCCTCGGCACCTCGCATCCACGGGGCCATCGTGGAGGTTCCCTCATGATTACCTCCGCCGAGGGCCTGCCGGGGCGATCGCTCCTCCTTTCCTGCCTCGTTGCGGCGGGAATGGGGGCCTGCGGAGGAGAACGCCCCCAGGAGGGCCCCCGGCCGGGCGCTCCTCTGCCCGCCTACGCCGCCACCACGTTGGATGGAGATTCGGTGGCCCTGGCCTCCTTTCGGGGCCGGCCCGTCCTCCTCAACCTCTGGGCCACGTGGTGCGCGCCGTGCCGCCATGAGACACCCTTTCTCCAGTCCCTCTACGAACAGCACCGTGACCAGGGATTCGTCATTGTCGGCGTCTCCATGGACACCGCCGACCAGGCGGAGGCCGTCCGCGAGTTCATCCAGGAGTTCGGGGTCACCTATCCCATCCTCCACGACCGGCGCATGGTGGGGATGGACACGTTTCGGGTGCTGGGTCTCCCGGCGAGCTTTCTCATCGACCGGGAGGGAATCCTGCGCTGGATGCGCTACGGCCCAGTCAGCGAGAACGACGAGGAGTTCCTCACCGCCCTGGAGGACGTGCTCCAGTGATTCCGGGAGGCGGGATGACGCCCATTCCTGAAGCGGGGGAGACGCCTCCGGGGCTGGTCGATTTGTCAGTGGCCGAGGCCAATGCGCGGCGAGTGGCCGCGTATGCTGGCCGCCACGGCCTGACGTGGCGGCCCCACATCAAGACCCACAAATCCCGTGAGATCGCCGCGCTGCAGCTTGCCGCCGCGTCGCTGCCCGGCGTGCGCTTTCGCGGGCTCATGCACCGCTCCCTGGCCCTCGAGGCGCGGGGCAGGGGTCCGTGGACTCCCGCTCCGTCGCGAGATGATGGGCCGGCACAAACAACCTGAACCCGGAGGACAGCAGCATGCCCGACCTGAACTGCGTACACACTGACAAGGCTCCCGCCGCCATCGGTCCCTATTCCCAGGCCGTGGTCAGTGACGGCTGGGTGTTCTGTTCGGGGCAGATCCCCCTGGATCCCGAGACCATGGAGCTGGTGGAAGGCGACATCTCCACCCAGACCGACGTGGTCCTCACCAACCTTCGCAACGTCCTGGAAGCGGCCGGAGCTTCCATGGACACCGTGGTCAAGACCACCGTCTTCCTCAGGGACATGAATGATTTTGCAGCCATGAACGAAGTTTATGCACGCCATTTCGGCGAGCACCGGCCCGCCCGGGCCGCAGTGGCGGCGTCGGCCCTTCCCAAATTCGTGGACGTGGAAATCGAATGTGTGGCGCGTCTGGCCGGCTGAGGGCCTGCGGCCGGGTCCCTTCCCGTATCGGCCGCCGGGCACCCCGGACCGTTTCGTGACCAAAATGTTGCGGACCGGCGCCGGGAACCGTATCATGGCCCCGCTGGACTTGGCAAAGGGAGGGTAGGTCTTCACAGGAAGCCTCCCACTTGATTCATACATGGCGAAAGGCCTCCCCTCTCTCCGCAGGAGAGACCGGGGAGAGCCCCCATTGGTGCATCATCATCATGCACCCTGGTCCGGGGCGGGACGCGCTCCGGTGCATATAGAGGGTGGTTCGTAGAATCCATCTCCAAATGGGAGGACGGATAATGAAGCGTCCAACGTCAGCAGGCTTCACCGCCGGGCTGCTGAGGGGGAGCGTCACGCTCGCCCTCGCCGCGGCCCTGGGGTGGGCGCCCGCTCCCGCCTCGGCCCAGGCAACGGGCACCCTGGTGGGAACGGTCCGCGACGCTGCCTCGCAGCGTCCGTTGGAAGCGGTCCAGGTCTACATCGGTGGTACGGGCATCGGCGCCCTCACCAACTCGGCCGGCCGCTTCCTGTTACTCAACGTCCCGGCCGGGGAGGCGACCCTCGTCGCCGAACTGGTGGGATACCGCCCCGCGTCCCAGACCGTCACGGTCGTGGCCGGGGAATCCACGGTGGTCAACCTTACCATGGAGCAGACCGCCATCACCCTGAACGAGATCGTGGTCACGGGCACCGGGATCGCTACCGAAAAGCGCAAGCTCGGAAACTCCATCGCCACCCTCGATGCCTCTCGCCTCGAGAACGCGCCCATCTCCGACTTCAGTCAGATGATCGCCGGGCGTGAGCCGGGCGTGGTTGCGCTGCCGTCCTCCGGGTATACGGGAGAGGGCGCTCAGATCCGGATTCGCGGATCCGCCAGCCTCTCGCAGAGCAACGAGCCCATCGTCTACGTGGACGGGATCCGGGTCGACCGCTCTTCGGCGGGTCCCTCGCTGGCCGGGTATAACCCCCAGTCCAACCCGTCGCGTCTCGACGACATTCCGCCCGAGTCCATCGAGCGCATCGAGATCCTGAAGGGCGCCGCCGCCGCCACCCTGTACGGCACGGAGGCGTCCAACGGCGTGATCCAGATCTTCACGAAGCGGGGCCGCGCCGGCGCTCCCCGGTTCACGGCGCAGGCCGAGTGGACGGGCATCAAGGTGCCCACCAACCGCATTCTGCCCATTGCCGGATTCGCGCGTAACTCCACGGAGCAGCAGCGCATCGCCGAGCGGTGGGGGCAGAATCTTCCGCTCTATCAGACCTTCCAGGAAGACCTGATTCCCAGGCTCCTGGGGACCGGCTTCGGTCAGATCTATTCGGCGTCGGCGTCCGGCGGGTCCAACGTCTTCCAGTACTTCGTCTCGGGACGGGTCAACGCGGAAGACGGTCCGTACCAGCCGGCACCGGAGTTCGAGCCGGTGGATGGCCTCACGCCTGAGAAAGACACGAACCGGCGTGTCTCCATCACCTCCAACTTCTCCATCAACCCCAGCTCCAAGGTTCGTATCGGCCTGAGCACGCTCTATTCCGATATGGAGCACCACACGCCGGACAACGCCAACAACATCTACGGTGTGTTCAGCTCGGCCCTCATGGCGCAGCTCCACAAGGCCACGCAGCAGAACCTGTGGGGCGCTCCCGCTTTCGCGACGACGCGGGAGAACACGTATCAGCAGAACTTCGTGAACTCCAGCCACTTCGCCAGCTCGCTGCAGCTCGGCTTCACGCCGGTGGAGAACTTCCGCCTCGACGGAACCTTCGGGGTGGACTTCACCTCCGATGACGCGGTTCAGTTCCGCCCCTACGGCTGGAATGTGGACGGCTTCTCCGGCTCCACCCCCGACGGCAACCGTTCGGTGGCCGAGGTGCGCACGCGGGAAGTCACCGCCGATGTGAAGGGCTCGTATATCCGCAACCTCGGCGACGCCATCGAGAACACCTTCCTCTTCGGGGGACAGGGCTTCCTCCGTCAGCGGCAGTCGGCGGGCGGCAGCGGCCGGGACTTCCCCGGACCGGGCCTGGAAACCCTTTCGGCGCTGGCCAACCAGGGCTCCTTCGAGTCGTGGACGCGGGTGACCCAGATCGGTGGCTACCTGCAGGATCAGGTGGGCTACAATGACTGGGTGTTCGTCACGGTGGGCGGACGGTGGGACGCCAACTCCGCCTTTGGTGAGCAGTTCAACACGGCGTTCTATCCCAAGGCGTCCATTTCGGTGGTGCCGAGCCAGGGCATGGACTGGACCAACGAAACGCTCTCTACGGTTCGCTTCCGGGCGGCCATCGGTAAGTCCGGACTGCAGCCGGGCGCTTTCGACAAGTTCACGACCTACTCCCCCCAGCCTTCCGAGGAAGGTCCCGGGATCCGTCCCAGCAACCTGGGGAACGAGGCCCTCAAACCCGAGGTCTCCACCGAGTGGGAAGTGGGCACGGAAATGGGCCTCTTCAACGACCGGTGGTCCTTCGACGCCACCTACTGGAACCGGACCGTGAGCGACGCCCTGGTGGCGCGGCAGTTCCCGGTGACGGGCGGATTCATCTCCGAGCAGCTCGACAACATCGGTGAGATGAAGGCGTGGGGCCTGGAGTTCAACCTCCGCGGCTCCGTGATTCAGAAGGAAGGCTTTTCGCTGAACTTCTTCGCCAACGCCGCCTATCTGCGCGAAAAGATCACCGACATGGGCGGCGCCCCGCCGCTCAAGACGGGTGGCTCGTATCCGCGCTATCGCAACTTCCTCCTGGAAGGGTACAGCCCCGGCGCCTTCTTCGGTGCCAAGGTGGCCGACGCGGACATTCCGCTGAACCTGGACGGCACCTGCACGGTGCCGAGCCGCGAGCAGGCGCTGGCCTACTTCGCGGGCCCGGTGGATCCCAGCTCCTTCAAGCCGCTGGCCATCGGGAACTCGGACTTCGGCACGCCCAACGGCCAGTTCGCCTCCCACAACTGCGGCGACGGCCTCCTGGAGACCTACCTGGGCAAACCCACGCCCGACTGGCAGGGCTCCTTCGGCTTCAACATCGGCCTGGGCGACAACTTCGAGATCTCGAATCTCTTCGAGTACAAGATCGGC
Organism: Gemmatimonadota bacterium; assembly: GCA_046756305.1. Taxonomy (GTDB): domain Bacteria; phylum Gemmatimonadota; class Gemmatimonadetes; order Longimicrobiales; family Gaopeijiaceae; genus JBHHWB01. The sequence continues at coordinate 26,523 of JBHHWB010000016.1, read as the reverse complement.
ATCGACGTGCAGGACCTGTCGGGCCAGTTCCGTCGCGCCAACTCCTTCATTGGCCGGAACACGCCCAAGTCGGCTGAGCTGTGGGCCAAGATGCTCAACCCGGCCACGTCGGCCGAGGATCGCCTGGACGCCGCTATCACGTGGGCACGCGAAGTGGAAACCCTCGCTCCCATGAGCGGCATGAACGCCATCTTCGATGCGAGCTACGTCCGGTGGCGGGAGCTGTCTCTGACCTACAAGGTCCCCGCGGACATCGTTTCGGGATGGGGAATCAATACCGCGACCATCAACCTGGGGGCGCGGAACCTGTACCTCTTCCTGCCGGGAGACTACCCGGGGATGGATCCTGAGACCAATGCGTTCGGCCGCTGCAACGGAGGCCTGAACTGCAACTTCCTCCAGTCCACGGAGGCGTGGTCCATTCCGATTCCACGGCGGTTCACGTTGTCCACTCGAATCACATTCTGACGGGAGGCTCGAGACTAATGAAAAGCCGAGTCAAGAACCTCGCCCTGATCTTCGTGGCGGGAACGACCCTGTCCGGATGCGGACTCCTCGACGTGGACAACCCGAACAACCTCGTCGAGAGCTCCATCCGGCAGAAGGCGGCGGCTTCGGCCGTCGTGAACGGATCACTGTCGCTCGTTTCGACGGCGGTGTCCAACATCTGGCAGCCCTACCTCGAGCCCACCGACGAGCTGTATTGGATCGGCTCCCGGGACGCGTGGCTCGCGCTGGACCAGGGCTTTGTCGGGAACCCGGAGAACGAGTTCACCGACGGCGCCTTCCCCAGCGTGGGACAGGCGCGCTGGATGGCGGACGAAGCCATCGAGATCCTGGACCAGCACGTCGCCGACAATCCCGGCGATTCGGACCTGGCATTCGACCAGGCCCGTGCCTACCTGTTCGGGGGAATGATCTACATGGTCATCGGCGAGGTCATGGAAGACTTCGCCTTCTCCGACAAGACGGAGGATGGGCCGCCCGTCGGACCGTCCAACATGTCTCAGGTTCTGGATCAGGCCATTGCCTACCTGGACAAAGCGGTTTCCGGGTTCCAGGCGCTGGGTGAGGCGGACCGGGTCATGCGGGCCAAAGCCGTGCGCGCCCGGGCCAAGCAGTCGCGGGCCATCTGGGATGTGATCAACCCGAGCCCCTCGGGGAACGGGCTGGTCAACGCCTCATCGGCCTCCGCCGACGCCCTCGACGTGATCACCGCCGCGGGCGGCGTTACCGTCGACTGGAGCTACGACCTCACCTATTCGGCGGCGTCCCAGGGCAACGGGATGGCCGCCTGGATCAACGACCGGAAGGAGAACGCCTTCGATCTCTCCCTGGTCACCGAGGATGCGAGCCACAACCGTACCGGCATCTCCATGAAGGATCCCATTGACGGGATCACCGATCCGGCGACCACCAAGAGGATCCAGCACTGGACTCAGGGTGCGGTTACGGACAATCCGGGGCCCTATTCCCCGCTCACCATTTCCTCGACCCGCCTCATGCACCTGATCCTGGCCGAGAACGCCCTGGCCTCAGGTGACAATGCAGGCTTCACGACGCACATCAACCACATTCGTGCTATGGATGGACTGACGCCGTTCGCCGGGCAGATTTCCAACATGGAGATGCTGCAGCACACGCGTCGTGTGAACACCCTGATCATGGGTCTCCGCCTCGCCGACATGTACCGGTGGGGCATCCAGGAGCCCAAGTGGTCGCCGCAGTCCGACGCCGTCAAATCGCCGGGCATGATGCTGCCGATCACGATCATCGAGATCCGCGCCAACTGCCACCTTAACGGCAGAGGCTGCGGCGGCTGATTCTCCCTTCTGATGGAGGGTAAGGCCGTGGAGGCGCATCCGTACAGACATGTGCGGGTGCGCCTCCCTCTTTACCTCGGTCTTTCCTATGTTGATCACCATGAGAAAGCTTGCACGATCCGGGAAGCTCGTCCTCCTCGGCCTCCTGGTGGCGACGCTCACTGCGTGTGAGATCCTCCAGGACCTGACGCCCCGAGAGATCTTCTTCCGCATGACGGGAGACGCGGGCACGGCGGTGGAGGTCATCATCGCCACGGAATTCATCGCCGGCATTGACCAGAACGGGGTGACCCAGGTTCAGGTCTTCTCGTCGGATACCCTTATGACGAACCTTCCGGTGGAACAGGTGGTGGACGTGGCGGAGAGAAAGCAGATCTTCATCCAGGTCCGTCCCCTGGATCAGGAGGAGATCTCGGTTAAGGTAAAGGTGCAGGTGGACGGGCGTGGACTCCTCGACGACTCGGGGAAGATCTTCTCCGATGACCCGTGGCTCTATGTCTACGTCTTCAATCGTCCCGTAACTTCCAACATCGAGGTCGTGACCTGATGCGGCTCGCCCTTCGTCGATTCGCCCGCTCCGCCCGCGGGGCGGGCATGGTCCTGGGCGCCTTCCTTCTGGGAGGCTGCTATACGTACGTGCCCGTGGAGCGTCCTGCTCCGGGAGTGCCGGTGCGCGTGCGCGTCGAAGTCAGCAGCGGCATCGTGAACCCGAACCGAGCTCAGGAGACCACGGCAGTGGAGGGCCGGATCGTGTCCGCAGGTGACACGCTGGCGCTGGAAGTCGTGAGCCGACAGGAATACGGGGCTTTTCGTGAGGTGACCCGCCAGGACACGGTGCGCATCGCCCGCTCGCGCGTCGCGTCCCTGGAACAGCGCACCTTCTCCAAGGGACGCAGCGTGGCGCTGGGCGTGACCCTCGCCGCGGGAACCACCGTCCTGGCCATGGCGGCCCTGGGCCTGGGGGGCGACCAGCAGGGAAGCGATCCGGGAGACGGGGGTGGACCGGTGGGCTCGGTCATTGCCGGCGCGATTCTCTCCGGAATCCTCCGCCTCGCGGGGCGGTAGCGAGCCCTCCCGGACCCCTGCCGGGCCGCTTGCGCGCATCCGGGGGCAGGCGTACTCTGGCGCTTTCAGGTTGTACCCCCGAACGCAGGAACGCGCATCATGAGCACGCTCTTCCGCTTCTTCAGGCAGGTCGCCTTTTCCGCGGCGACACTCCTTTTCGTCAGTTCCCCTCCCGCCGCGGCCCAGGAATTCGACGCCGCCATCTTCGATGCCCTGAACTGGACCAACATGGGTCCGGCCCGGGGAGGACGCTCTACGGCCGTGGCAGGGAGCGACGCCCGACCCAACGAGTACTACTTCGGAGCCACGGGCGGAGGCCTGTGGAAGACCACCGACGGGGGGCAGACGTGGCGGCCCGTGACCGACGGAAAGATCACCAGTGCGTCGGTGGGCGCCGTGGCCGTGTGCCCTGCGGATCCCGACGTGGTCTACATCGGCACCGGGGAAACCGAGATCCGCGGCAACATCCAGCAGGGCGACGGCGTCTACCGCTCCGACGACGGAGGCAAGACGTGGAAGCATCTGGGTCTGGAGGCGACGCAGAACATCGGCAAGATCCGCATTCATCCGGAAAACTGCGACGTAGCGTGGGTGGCGGCTTTGGGCGTGCACTCCGCCCCGAATCCCGAACGGGGGATCTTCAAGACCACCGACGGGGGGCAGAGCTGGACCCGCACGCTTTTCAAGAGCGACAGGGCGGGCGCCATCGACCTGGCCCTGGACCCCAACGACCCCGATGTGATGTACGCCGCCATCTGGGAGGCATGGAGGAAGAGCTGGGGAATGTCGTCGGGCGGAGAAGATTCGGGCCTGTGGAAGTCCACCGATGGCGGAGAGACGTGGACGGACATCACCGGCAACCTGGAGCTGGAGCCGGCCACGCCCATCGGCAAGATCGGTGTGTCTGTATCGGGAGCGAACTCCAACCGGGTCTACGCCCTGGTGGAGCATGAGCCCGAAGGGGGTGTCTACCGGTCCGACGACGGGGGCGAGACCTGGGAGCTCATGAACGACGAGCGCAAGCTCAGGCAGCGGGCCTTCTACTACACCCGTATCTACGCCGACCCCCAGAACGAGGATGTGGTCTACGCACTCAATACCGGCTTCTATAAGTCCACTGACGGGGGCAAAACCTTTCCCACCCAGTTCCGGGTGCCCCACGGGGACAACCACGACCTGTGGATCGCCTCCAACGATCCCCAACGGATGATCAACGCCAACGACGGAGGAGGAAACGTCTCCGTGAACGGCGGCAAGACCTGGACGGATCAGGACTATCCCACGGCGCAGTTCTACCGGGTCATCACCACGGAACACGAGCCGTACCACATCTGCGGCGCCCAGCAGGACAACTCCACCGCCTGCGTTCCCTCGGGCGGGTGGAACCACCTCTCCGCGCGACCGGGATACTTCTACAGCGTCGGGGGATGCGAGAGCGGCTACATCGCGCCCAACCCGGAGAACCCCAACATCTTCTACGCCGGGTGCTACGGCGGCTCTCTCACCCGCTACGACCACGCCACGGGCCTCACCCGGGCGGTGAACGTCTGGCCCGAGAATCCCATGGGGCAGTCTTCGGAAGACCTGCGGGAGCGGGTCCAGTGGACCTTCCCCATCGTCTTCGACCGGCATGACGCGGGCATCCTCTACACGGGCACTCAGAAGGTCTGGAAGACCACCAACGAGGGGCAGAGCTGGACCGCCATCAGCCCCGATCTCACCCGGGCGGATCCCGGGACCATCGGGCCCTCGGGCGGGCCCATCACCAAGGACCAGACGGGGGTGGAGACCTACGCCACCGTCTTTGCCATCGCCCCTTCCTACCAGAGCCCCGAAGTGATCTGGGCCGGCTCCGATGACGGCTACGTGTGGATCACCCGCAACGCCCGTGCCGAGTCGCCCGAGTGGGTGAACGTCACCCCGCCCGACGCGCCCGATTTCGTGCGCATCAACACCATCGAAGCCTCCCCCCACACTCCGGGGAAGGCGTACGTGGCCGGAATCCGCTACCTGGTGGACAACGACCGCAATCCCTACATCTGGAAGACAGAGGACTACGGTCAGAGCTGGACCCGGATCGACGGGGACATCCCCGCAGGGGACTTCGTGCGAGCCGTGCGGGAAGATCCGGTGCGCCCGGGACTCCTCTACGCCGCCTCGGAGCACACGGTGCACGTGTCGTGGGACGACGGAGGCCACTGGCAGCCCCTCACCATGAACCTCCCCGACGTCCAGGTGAGCGACCTGGTGGTGGAGGACCATGACCTGGTTATCGGGACCCACGGGCGCTCCTTCTGGGTGATGCGCAACATCGACGTCCTTCGTCAGATGAAGCCCAAGGTCGCCGAATCCGATTTCTGGCTCTTCCAGCCCCGACCGGCGGTGCGTGTGTTCGACCGCACAGCCGACGTCTACTACTACCTGGCCGACGACGCCAAGAAGGTGACGCTGGAGTTCCTGGACGCCAACGGCAATCTGGTGCGCAGCTTCGAATCCAGGTCCGACGAGAAGGAGGAGGAAGGCGCCGCGGCGCGCCCCTCCCGCTTCGGTCCCGCCGGCTCCACCCACCCGGCGCGCATGAAGGGGTCCAGCCGTTTCCGGTGGGACATGCGTGAGCCGGGCTGGACGGATTTCGAAGGGCGCATCTTCTGGGCCGCGCGGCCTGTGGGACCCGCCGTCCTTCCGGGATGGTACCAGGTGCGCATCACCGTGGACGGGAAGACCCAGACCCGCGATTTCGAGATCAAGATGAACCCGCGGGCGGCCGCCGCAGGAGTCACTCTGGCCGACCTCCGGGCCCGCCACGACCTGGCGGTGAAGATCCGCGACAAGGTCTCGGAAGCCAACGAGGCGGTCATCCGCATCCGCGCCATCAGGGAGCAGATCGAAGACCGCCTGGCGAAAAAGGACGACGCCCAGCTTCGCTCCCTGGGAACCACCGTGGAGGAGCGTCTGGGGTCCGTCGAATCGGAGATCTATCAGGTCAGGAACCGCTCCAACCAGGATCCCCTGAACTACCCCATCAAGCTCAACAACAAACTGGCGGCGCTTCTCAACCTGGTGGAGGGATCGGAAAGCCGGCCCACGGACCAGTCGTATGAAGTCTTTGAGGTTCTCTCCACCCGCCTGGACGGGGAGATTCAGCAGATGAACCTCATTATCCAGCAGGATGTGGCCCGCCTCAACGAACTGCTCCGCAAGCTGGGTCTGGATCCCATCGACACGGAGCGGCTCATCACCTGACCCGGCACGGCCCGAAAGGTCCCATGACAGCGAATTCAAGCATTGGACTACGGCGCGCCCTGACGCTCCTCCTCGCCACAGGCCTCCTGGCGGGAGCGTCGGGGTGCGCCGGGACCTTTCCCAACCCCTTCGCAGGAAAGTCGGGCTCCAACACGCTCAGCATCTACGTGGACAATCAGAACTTCAACGACGTCCGCGTCTACGCCCTCACCACCCGGGGACCCCAGGTGCTGGGCCAGGTAGGGGGGCGCTCCAACCGCAATTTCCGCATGGAGTGGAAGCAGCTCGACGAGATCCGTTTTCGCCTGGAGTTCCTCGCCGGCCGCTCCTACGAGACCAATCGCGTCAACGCGGCCCCGGGAGACCGCCTCGATATCTACATCGGAGACAACCCCAACAACGCGTTGGTGCGGCGGCGCTGAGGGACACGGTAGGGCCCCATAACAACGGCGCCGGGCCGCAGTGCCCCGCCCCCAGGGGAAGAAGCGCCTGCGCCACCGGTCTCCATGCGCCGTGCTATTCTCCGTAGGGCACCCAGATGTTCTTGATCTGACAGGCCTCGCGAAGGAATTCCTCATTCGCACCCTGCAGGCGATCAAGCCAATTCCTCGGGTGGCCGTGGTTTACCCAGGTGCGCTTCATGTTTCCGATGGAGGCCCGCTCCACCAACGCACTTCCCCGCGCCGTCCCGAAATACCACATCCCGTCCACGTCGTCGTGCTCGGCCAGGGTGGGAAGAAGCTCGTCTTCCACCCCGGTGACGATATTCACCACGCCTGGGGGCACATCCGAGGTCTCCAGAACCTGATAGAAGTCGGTGGCCAACAGAGGAGCCGTGCGGGACGGAATCACCACGACGGCGTTCCCCAGGGCCAGGAGGGGCCCCAGCGTGGACACCAGACCCAGGAGGGGCGCTTCGTCCGCCGTGACCAGCCCCATGACGCCTACGGCCTCGGGCATGGCGAGGGTGACGTTGCGGAAGGGGGTGTGATGCACCCGACCATCCCACTTGTCGGCCCAGCTCGCGTAGTGAAAGAGGCGCTCCACCGCCGTGTCGAACTCTCTGGCGGCGGCACGCTTCTTCCCGCCGAACGCCGCCAGCCGACGGGTGAATTCCTCGGACCGGATCTGGAGGTTTTCCGCCAGATAGAAGAGAATCTGCGCCCGGTTGTGGGCCGAACGGGCGGCCCAGCCCTCCTGGGCCTTTCGGGCCGCCTCCACCGCGTTGCGGATGTCCTTGCGGTTCCCGCGGCCCACTTCGCCCACCAGGTTGCCGTGGTGGTCCACCACGGGAAGGCTGTAGTTGCCGTCGGGACGAACCTGCCTCCCCCCGATGTAGAGCTTGGCTGTGCGGTCCACGTCCGGCGCCCCCTCCCGGGAGCCATTCCCACTCGGTTCCGCTCCCTCGGGTTGGAAGGGATCGCCGGGCGGCGGGGGCGGGGGAGCCTCCTCGTCAGCCACGCCACGGGGCTCCCAGGAGGGCCACACATATTCCCAGAGGCCCTCCTTTCCGCCTTCCCGCCCGTAGCCGCTCTCCCGGTATCCGCCGAAACCGGACGCAGCATCAAAGAGATTGGTGCAGTTGATCCACACCGTGCCCGCCTTGATCTTGGGCGCCACGTCCAGGGCCAGATTCACGCTTTCCGACCACACCGACGCCGCCAGACCGTAGCGGGTGTCATTGGCCAGGGCCACGGCCTCCTGGGGGGTGCGGAAGGTCATCATGACCACCACCGGCCCGAAAATCTCCTCCCGGGCCAGAGTATCGCTGGGTGAGAGGCAGGTGCACAGCGTCGGAGGATAGAACCACCCTTCCCGGGGCGCGCTCCAGGAGGGCTGCCAGACCTCGGCGCCTTCGGCCCGCCCCTCTTCCACCATGCGCTCGATGCGCTCGAGCTGGACCGGCGCCACGATGGCCCCCATGTCCACCGCCTTGTCCAGCGGGTTGCCCATGCGCAGCGTCTCCATGCGGGCCCGGAGCTTGCGCTCCAGCTCGTCGGCGATGTTCTCCTGAACCAGGATCCTGGAGCCGGCGCAGCACACCTGCCCCTGATTGAACCAGATGGCGTCGACCACGCCTTCCACGGCCGAATCCAGGTCCGCGTCGTCGAAAACGATGTAGGGACTCTTCCCGCCCAGCTCCAGGGTCAGGCGCTTTCCCGAGCCCGCCGTGGCCTCGCGGATGATGCGACCCACCTCGGTGGAGCCGGTGAACGCGATCTTGTCCACGTCGGGGTGCGCCACCAGTGCCGCCCCGGTGCGTCCGTCCCCCGTGACGATGTTCACGACCCCGGGAGGAAAACCTACTTCCTGGCAGAGTTCGGCAAAGAGGAGCGCGGTGAGGGGCGTGAACTCGGCGGGCTTGAGGACCACCGTGTTCCCCATGGCCAGAGCCGGCGCCACCTTCCAGGCTAGCATGAGCATGGGGAAGTTCCACGGGATGATCTGCCCCGCCACCCCCACCGGCTCATAGCCCGGCAGCTCATCGGGCATGAGCTGAGCCCACCCCGCGTGATGATAGAAGTGGCGGGCCACCAGCGGGATGTCCAGATCCCGGGATTCCCGGATCGGCTTCCCGTTGTCCATGGTCTCCAGCACCGCGAAGAGCCGCGCGTGCTTCTGGATGCCCCGAGCCAGGGCGTAGAGGTAACGGGCCCGGGCGTGAGGTCCCGCCTTCCACCATCCTTTCTGCGCCTTGCGGGCGACGCGCACCGCCGCGTCCACGTCCTCGGCGCTTCCCTGCACGACCTCGGCGAGGGGTTCGGCGGTGGCTGGATTCAGGGTCTCGAAGCGCTCACTCCCCTCAGGATCGGTGAAACCTCCCCCGATGAAGTGTCCGAAGCGGCGCCCATGCGCTTCGAGCCACTGCTCCGCAAAGGCAGCGCTTTCGGGAGCGGGGCCGTATTCCAGGGTCTCGAAGACTTCGACGATCTTGCTCATGCCAGGGGATGCCGGTGGAAGGCCGAGTAGCGGCCGGTTGCGTGGTGTTCGAGCTGGCGCTCGATGTCGGCGAGCAGGGAGGACGCTCCGAAGCGGAAAAGCTCCGGTGTAAGCCACCCGGTGCCCAGCTCCTCCTTCATCATAATGAGCCAGGTCAGGGCTTCCTTGGCCGTACGTATTCCGCCGGCGGGCTTGAAGCCCACCGCGTACCCGGTACGCTCGGCGTACCTGCGCACCGCCCGGGCCATGGTGATCCCCACGGGCAGGGTGGCGTTCACCTTCTCCTTGCCGGTGGAGGTCTTCACGAAATCGGCACCGGCCATCATGCTCACCAGGCTCGCCCGGGCCACGTTGCGCAGCGTCGCCAACTCACCGGTGGCCAGGATGGTCTTCAGGTGCGCCTCGCCGGCGGCTTCCCGGAAGGCGCGCACTTCGTCGTAGAGGGCCTGCCAGTCGCCCGTCAGCACATGAGCCCGCGTGATGACGATATCGATCTCGCGAGCGCCGGCCGCCACCGAGGCGCGGACCTCGTCAATGCGCTGCGCCAGGGGGGAAAGGCCGTGGGGAAACCCGGCGGCCACGGCCGCCACCGGAATGCCGGAACCGTGCAGGGCCTCCACGGCCGTGGGGATCATGCCGTGGTAGACGCATACCGCGGCGACGCGCATCCGGTCCAGGGGCATCCCAAGCGCCTTGAGGATATCTCCGCGTATGGGATGCCGCGCCTTGGCGCAGAGTCTCCGCACGCGCCCCGGCGTATCGTCGCCGGACAGGGTCGTCAGGTCCATGAGTGTGACCGCCCGCAGGAGCCAGGCGGCCTGCCAGGCCTTCTTCACCGTTCTGCGCGTGCCCATGGTAGCGGCGCGCCGTTCCACGGCACTCCGGTTGACCCGAACCTCCCGCACCCAGTCCATCTGCAGAGGCATTCCGGGATTCCGCACTCCCTCACGTAGGTCGGCGAGAAGGGGGGGGGCCGCGGTTCCCGGCCCGGGGCCCGCACGCGACACGGCGGTCTTTTCTCTCGTTTCCATGCTTCCTCACGTCGTGTTTTCGGCTCTGAAAGGTAGTCGCACCCGGAAACGGGGTCCAACCGGCGGGCCTCATGGCGCCGATTCCCGAGCCCGGCCGAAGAGGGTTTCAGGTACTGGTCGCGGCTCGGACTCCGCCTGCGCCACGCTGCAGAAAGCGTCCTGACCGAGCCCGGTGAAACCTCAGGCGGCGTTGAGGCATTAGAATGGGGAACCGTTCGCCGCCTGCACCCGGCCGAACCCGGAACCCGATTCCAGCGAAGGAGCACCCCGTGACCTCAGGAGTCCACCATGAGGCGCCCCGCCGCCGCCGTCCGGCCCTATCCTGGGCTGCGCTCCTCCTCGCCACAGGCGTCGCATCGGGTGCGTGCGGAGGCGACCCGGTCATCTCCAACGTCAATGTTTCGGAAGACCTGTGCGACCTGGACACGGATCTCCTGTGGGCGAGCCTTCCACCCGACGCCATTCCGGCGCTCACGCGCCCCGACATGGTTGCGGCAGACTCGGAAGAGGCGGCCTACCTCTTCGAAAATGATCGCGTGCTCGGCATGGTGGTGAACGGCGAGGCCCGCGCCTACCCCCACAACATCCTCTGGTGGCATGAGATCATCAACGATGAGATCGACGGCACCTGGGTCACGGTGACCCTGTGTCCCCTCACGGGTTCCGGACTCGCCTTCGATCCGGTGGTGGAAGGGCGGCGGCTCAACCTGGGGGTGTCGGGACTCCTCTTCGCCAACAACCTGGTCATGTTCGACCGGGAGAGCGGTGGGGTTTTCGGACCTCAACTGGCCACGGCCGGCAAGTGCGGCACCTTCCGCTCGGTGCGGCTGGGAGCCGTGCCGGTCCAGGAGATGAGCTGGGGAAGGTGGAAATCTTTTCACCCGGACACGCGGGTGGTTTCGGAGAACACGGGCTTTCCGCGCTCCTACCGTCAGTACCCCTACGGCGCGTACGATCAGCTCGGAAACGATGAGCTCCTCTTTCCCATGCCCGTGGATCGCACCCGGCCCATCAAGGAGCGGGTCCTCGTCATCCGTACGGGGGAGGAGACGGGAAGGGGGTACCCCTTCGGGGAGCTGGGCGCCCTGGGCACCAACGCGGCCGTGAACGAAGAGGTGGAGGGAATTCCCACCGTGGTGTTCTATGAAGCCATCGAGGGCGGCAATGCCCTCGCGTTCGACCGACGTGTCGCAGGCCAGACCCTCACCTTCACCCCTCTCCCCCAGGCCGGCGACGGATATCGCGACCAGGAGACGGGAAGCACCTGGAGGCTCGACGGCCTGGCCGTGTCCGGACCTCTGGCCGGGGAGCGCCTCACCCAGCGAGTCGACAGCTACGTGGCCTTCTGGTTCGCCTGGCGGCATTTCGTCCCCCGGGGGGAGACCTTCTCCTCGTGAGCCGTGCGCGCCCTGCGGCCCGCACCGTTTGGGCGGCGGCGGCAGCCCTCGTTCTGATGCCGGCGCTGCCCGCCGAAGTGCACGCCCAGTGGGCGGCGGGAAGGGGAAAGTACTGGGCCAAGCTCTCGGCGTTCCACCACCAGACCCGGGACCAATACCGCTCCGACGGGGTGAAGAGGGCATTTCTCAACACCGACGCCGAAAGCCGGTCCCAGGCCCTCTTCCTCGACGCCCTCTACGGCGTCACGGATCGTGTGGACGTGTGGGTGCAGGTCCCCTACTTCAATCTCAACTTCGATGACGCCGCCGACCGGCGCCACAGCGCCGGCGTCGGCGACATCCGGGTTTCCGCCCGTTACAACCTTTTCCGGTTCCGGGGCGGCAGCATCCCCATCTCGGTGCGGGGCACGGTCAAGATCCCCGTCGTAGACTTCCCCATCGACGCGGAAGTCATCCCCGTCGGGGAAGGGCAGTGGGACTACGAAGCGTGGCTCGAGGCGGGATGGTCCCTGTGGCCGCTCCCCCTCTACAGCGTGGTCTGGCTGGGATACCGGTGGCGGGCCCGCAACGAGAAAACCACACGCGATCCCGGCGACGAGCGCATGTTCCTCGCCGAGGTGGGCGGCGCCTTCGCCGGGCCGTTGGGAGGGAAAGTCGTTCTCGACGGGATCCTGGGCACCAACGGGTCCATCCAGGGCGTTCGGGTAAGCGGCGACGAGCGGGAAATCGTTTACCTCCAGCCCGTCCTCACCTGGGCGGCCACCCCTACGACCACACTGGAGATCGGCATGCGCATCCCCTTGCGGGGCAAGAACTTTCCCGCAGGGCCCCAGTACACGGTGGGACTGTATTTCCGACCGGCGGGATCCTGATCACGCCGACTCCACTTGACCGCTGACCCACGCCGGGGGAGCTTCCAGGCCCAGGGCAGGCGCAGGACGGGGGAGTGGAGGGGGCCTGGTGGCTCCGGCGGTCTTCAAAACCGTGCAGCCCGGTTAAAACCCGGGTGGGTGGGTTCGATTCCCACACACTCCCGCCACCTGCGGAGATCCGCGGTTGAAGGCGTGAGCCCCATGGGGTATCCTTCGCCCACCATGTTCTCAACGCGCCGACTGCTCCTCATCCTGCTGCTTCACGGGCTCGCTCCCGCCGTCCCCCCACTTTTCGGAGGGCTGAGCGGCCAGGAAATCCCCACCCGCCCCGATTCAGCCGCGGCGGCCGGAGAGCGGGTTCCGCCCCGGGCTCCCCAGGCAGCGGTTTCCCCCGGGGCGTCCGCCGCGGACTCCGCCGTGAGGACGTCCCCCCGAGGCGCTTTCCTCCGCGCCCTGGCCCTTCCGGGCTGGGGACACGCCTCCATAGGATCCTACACCCGGGGCGGGTTCTACTTTGTGGTGGAGGGCGCCACGGCTTTCGCCCTCGTCCAGACCCGACTGCGTCTCCTGGAGGCCCGCCGCCGCCTTTCCTTCACGGAAAGCGTGGTGCGCAGGGAGCTGGTGGCTTCAGGGGTCACCGACCCGATGGAGGTGCAGGACGCGCTGGACGGGGATCCCAGGGTCGAGGACGCCCGGGCGCTGGAGGAGTCGCGGGCTCAGCAGCAGGAAGACTGGATCGCCTTCGGCCTCTTCGCCCTCTTCCTGAGCGGAGCGGACGCCTACGTGTCGGCCCACCTCAAGAATTTTCCCGCGCCCCTGAACGTCAACGTGGAGCCCGGTACGGGCGGCCGCATGGAGTTCTCCCTGGCCCTGAGCGTGCCCTGATACCGGAGCTCGAGGCGCCTCACTCCGGCCAATGGAGCAGGCGGGGCGGGCGGCCTCTCGCAAGCTCCAGGTAGCTCTGATTCCACACCCAGTCGCCGGTGTTCACGTACCACCGGCCCGGCGCCACCCGGCGAAGGAGCGGGATGTGGGTGTGCCCGAGAACCACCAGGTCCACGTCAGCGCGTCGGGCCATGAAGTCCCGGGCCCACGCCTCCATGGCCCCGGCACGCTCCCGTTCCTTGGGCCCCGGCGACTCCCACCGGTCGGTGGTGTTGGATACGAAGCGCGCCGCCGCGCCGCCCAGCGTGGGACCGAGCTGGGCGAAGGCCCACCGAGTCAGTCGGCCGCGCAGAATGAGGCGAAGGATCCTGTACCCTATGTCTCCCCGCCCAAGGCCATCCCCATGGGCCAGAAAGGCGCGGTACCCAGCCAGCTCCCGTACCACGGGATCCTGGAGGAATTCCACCCCGATTTCTTCCCGTAGATACCGCCCGCCCCACCAGTCATGGTTCCCGCCCATAAGGGTGACGGGCAGCCCCCTGCGGGTGAGCACCTTGAGGATGGAGAGAACGCGGTCATACCCGGAGGGGATGCGGCCGCGGGCATACTCGAACCAGAAGTCGAAGACGTCCCCGTTCAAAATGAGGTGGGACACCGAATCGCCAGCGGCCTCGAGCCAGGAATAGAACGCCTCCTCCCGCTCCGGCGGTGCGGCGCCCAGGTGCATATCGGAAGCGATCCAGACAGGTTTCTGCGACATAGGGACCGGAAGGTAGACCCAGCGAGTGCAGGAATCCATGGCGCACCCCTCCGCCGCGCCGCGGCCGCATCCGTCGAACTTCCGCCGAGGGTGGGGGGTAGGTTATCCCCGCGACGCCCACTAGCTTGACCTCATGACGCCCACATTCTTCACATCTTGGCTATGCGCCGGCGCGACCCGGGGCGGTGCAGCCCCCGCCGCGACGGGGAGCACCCTTCGCGGGGCACGTCCGGCGCGTTCCGTTCTCGTGGTCCTGCCCTGGACTCTGGTCCTGGCGGGCTGTGTCCACCGGACCCCGGAGCCCGTGCTGCCCCGCGTCGACGGCGAGCAGTTGGCCCTGGCCCTGGAAGATCGGTCTCGACTGCGGGAGCCCGTGCGCATCGTTTTCGCCTGGAACCTCAATGAGGCGGGGATGCGGGTGCGGGGCAGGGGGGTGGCCCGCATCGAACCTCCGTACCGTGCGCGCCTCGACCTCTTTCTGGGCAACGGGGAGACGGTGGTTCGTGCCGCCCTGGTAGACGGTGAGCTGCGTCTCCCGCCCGGCGCTCCCCGGGACATCCTCCCTCCCGCCGACCTCATGTGGGGCGTCCTGGGTGTCTTCCGACCCGAATTCGGTATGGAAAACCTGGGCGCCCAGTTGCTCCCCGACGGCGGCCGGCGCCTGCGCTACAGGTATCCCGACGGCAGCCAACTCCGGTTCACCGTGACCGACGGCCGCGTCAGCCGCGTGGAGCGGGTCCACGACGGACACGTCACCGAGCGTGTCGAGCTCACCGTGAAACGGGACGACCCTTACCCGGTGGAAGCGCGGTATCGGAATCTCTCGGCGTTCCGGGAGCTGCGCCTCTCCCGGGAGAGCGTAGAGCGCGTGGAATCCTTTCCCCCGGACATCTGGGAGCCTTCAGGAGGAGTGCGGTAATGAAGCGCGGAGCGTCCCGGATCTTCCCCACTCGACGCGGCGTCCTGACGGTGACTGCCCTCGGCGCGGCGCTCCTTACCGCGGGATGCGTCTACTCCTTCAAGGCCGGTAGCTTCCCTCCGCCCCACATCAAGACCATCGCCATCGAGCCCTTCGAGAACGAAACGGACCGGTTCGACATCGGGGGAGAGCTCCACGACCAGCTCCTGCGCAACCTCCCCCGCGCCCTGGGCATCCGCACCGCCGGCGCCGACGTGGCCGACGCCGTGGTACGGGGCACCATCAAGCGCTACGACGTGGTGACGCCCAACTACCGGGCCGGTCAGCCTGGAGAACCCGCCCAGGTACTCCAGCGCGAGGTCACCATCGCCGTCGAGGTGGAGATCGTGGACCTGGTAGAAGACGTGATCCTGTGGGAAGACCGCAACGTCATGGCCCAGGGCCAGTTCCAGGAAGCGAGCGAGAGCGAAGAGGTGGGGCGCGCCGAGGCCATCGAACTTCTCGTTCAGAAGATTGTGGACGGAGCCCAGTCGAACTGGTAGATTCTCCAGCCGTTTTGATCGGAACGCCCACGGTGCGGCCGATCCCCATGGAAACTCGAGACCGGGAGTACCGTTGCTCCGAGCCTTCGGACTGGGCGCAATACTCTTTTCCTTCTGGATTTCCATATCCGGACACTACACGCCGCTCCTCCTCTCCCTGGGTGTGGGCTCGGCTGCGTTGGTCGTCTACCTGGCCCACCGCATGGACGTGGTGGATTCTGAAGGCCTTCCCCTTCACCTGGGGGGTCGCTTCTGGGCCTACCTGCCCTGGCTGATGAAGGAGATCTTCATCGCGAACCTTCACGTGGCGAAGATCATCCTCACGCCCAGCCTGCCCATCAGCCCCATCATCGTCCACTACCGGTCCAGTCAGAAGACCGATCTGGGACGCGCCATCTACGCCAACTCCATCACCCTCACGCCCGGCACCATCACCACCGGCGTCCGCGGGAGTGAGTTGGAGGTTCACTCCCTGACGTGGATCGACGTGGACGGACGAGAGGAGGATGAGATGGACCGCCGCGTCACCTGGGTGGAGCAGGGCCGATGATGTTCGCGGCGGCGGCGGCTGGCATCCTGGTGGCCATGGTGCTCGTCATGGTGCGCGCGCTCCTGGGACCTACCGTCTACGATCGGGTCCTGGCCGTGAACACCATCGGGACCAAGACCGTGCTTCTCATCGCCGTAGTGGGCTTCCTGGGGGGACGTCCCGACTTCCTTGACCTCTCCCTGGTCTACGCCCTCATCAACTTCATCGGGACCATCGCCGTCCTGAAGTTTTTCGAGTTCGGAGACCTGGGGCGCACCCGCCGCGCCGAGGAAGAATCAGGCCCATGATGGAGCACTTCCTCGACGTTCTGAGCTGGATCGCCATCGTGGCGGGTCTCTATTTCATCGTGGTGGGCGCCATCGGGGTCCTGCGCATGCCCGACATCTTCTGCCGTCTCCACGCCGCGGGCATGACCGACACCATGGGGGCCGGATTCGTCCTCCTGGGCCTGGCCTTCCAGGCGGGATGGACCCTGGTCACGGTGCGCCTCGTCCTCATCTACGCCTTCCTGCTCTTCACCAGCCCCATCGGAACCCACGCCCTGGCGCGCGCCGCGCTCTCGGGCGGCGTGGAGCCGTATCGGGCACCCTTCCCGGGAGACTGAGACGTGGACGTCGTCATCGACATCACCCTTCTCAGCCTGCTGGCCGTGACGGCCGTGGCCATCCTCCGCATGCGGAATCTCTTCGCCGCGGTGATGATGGCGGGGATCTACAGCCTCCTCTCGGCGGGCCTCCTCACGACGCTGGACGCCGTGGACGTGGCGTTTACCGAAGCCGCCGTGGGCGCCGGAATCTCCACGGTCCTCTTTCTGTGCACGCTGGCCCTGGTGGGTCATGAGGAGAAACGGCCGGCTCACCGTCCCATCCTGCCCATGTTGGTGGTGCTCATCACCGGGGCGACGCTCATCTACGGCACCCTGGACATGCCGCCCTTCGGAGATCCGGACAATCCCGTCCACCACCATGTGGCGCCCCGCTACATCGAGGACTCGGGACACGAGATCGGAATCCCCAACATCGTCACCTCCGTCCTGGCTTCCTACCGCGGATACGACACCATGGGAGAGACCACGGTGATCTTCACCGCGGTGGTGGGCGTCCTCCTCCTCCTGGCCCGGGGCCCCCGGCCCCGCAGGGTGTGGAACGGAAGCGAGTGGGTCACCCGCTGGATGGAGGACCCGGAGGACGAGGAAGGGGGATCGGGCCATGGATGACCGCGTGATCCTCCGTGTGGGCGCAAAGATCCTCATCCCCTTCATCCTCATGTTCGCCCTCTACGTTCAGTTTCACGGCGACTACGGCCCGGGAGGCGGGTTCCAGGCGGGCGTCATCTTCGCTGCGGGCTTCGTGCTCTATGCCCTCATCTACGGACTGGGCAGCTCCCTCAAGGTGCTTCCTCCCAAGGCCGTCTACCTCTGTTCCGCCCTGGGAGTCTTGATCTACGCGGGGGTGGGCGTGGTGACGCTCCTCAAGGGGGGAGCCTTCCTGGACTACAACGTGCTGGCCCATACTCCCGAACACGGGCAGGAGAGGGGGATCATGCTGGTAGAGCTGGGCGTGCTCATCACCGTGTTCGGGGTGATGGTGGCCATTTTCTACGCGTTCGCCGGGCGACGGAGGATCGACGGATGAGGATTCTCGGCCACTTCAACTACTGGGTCGTCATCGTCCTTATGATGATCGGGTTCTACACCCTGATCAGCCGGGGCAACCTGGTGAAAAAGCTGGTGGGGCTGAACATCTTCCAGACCTCCGTCTTCATCCTCTACATCAGCATGGGGAAGATCCTGGGGGGCACGGCGCCCATCCTCGTGGGGGATCCCCACGAAGCGGGAGGAGCCGCCCAGGGGGTACTCTACTCCAATCCGCTCCCCCACGTCCTCATCCTGACCGCCATCGTGGTAGGCGTGGCCACCACCGCTCTGGGCCTCTCCCTCGTGGTGCGGATCAAGGAAGCCTACGGAACCATCGAAGAGGAAGAGATTCACCAGGAGTTGGAAGCCCTGTGAGCCTTCACCTGCCCGTCCTCCTCGTGGTGGTGCCCCTCCTGGCGGCACCCCTGGCGGCCCTGGTCCGCCGTCCCCGCCTCTCCTGGGGCGTTGCCACGGCAGCGAGCTGGTGGGCGCTGTACGCATCCATCAGCCTGCTGCGACGGGTGCTGGACACCGGGACCATCAGCTACGCCCTGGGGGGATGGGTCGCCCCCTGGGGCATCGAATACCGGGTGGACGCCGTCAACGGCTTCGTTCTGGTCATCGTCTCGGCCATCGGCGCCGTCGTGGCGCCCTACGCCCTCAGGAGCGTGGAGCGGGAGATCACCCGCGACCGGATCCCCCTGTTCTACACGGCCTTCATCCTCTGCCTTACCGGGATGCTGGGCATCGCCGTCACCGGCGACGTCTTCAACGTCTTCGTGTTTCTCGAGATCTCCTCGCTGTCGGCTTACGCCCTCATCGCCATGGGGTCGGACCGCAGAGCCCTGACGGCGTCGTACCAGTACCTCATCATGGGCTCGGTGGGCGCTACGTTCATCGTCATCGGCATCGGGCTCATGTACGTCATGACGGGCACCCTCAACATGCTCGACCTGGCCGAGCGCCTTCCCGCCGTCATGGACACGCGCACCATCCCGGTGGCCTTCGCCTTCCTCACCGTAGGCTTCAGCCTGAAGCTGGCCCTCTTTCCGCTCCACCTCTGGCTGCCCAACGCCTACACCTACGCTCCGTCTTCGGTGAGCGCCTTCATCGCCTCCACCGCCACCAAGGTGGCCGTGTACATGATGCTGCGCTTCTTCTTCACCGTCTTCGGCGCCACCTTCGCCTTCGACGTCATGCGGCTCTCGTGGAGCTTCCTCCCCCTGGCCGTCATCGCCATCCTCTCCATGTCCCTGGTGGCGATCTATCAGGACAACGGGAAGCGCCTCCTGGCCTACTCCAGCGTGGCCCAGATCGGCTACATCGTCCTGGGAATCAGCCTGGCCTCGGTGGTGGGTCTCACGGCGGGGATCATCCACCTCTTCAACCACGCCCTCATGAAGGGAACGCTCTTCATGGCCATGGGCGCCGTCATGTACCGCGTGGGCTCGGTGCGCATTGCCGACATGGCGGGGCTGGGCAAGCAGATGCCGTGGACCATGGCCGCGTTCGTGGCGGGAGGGTTGAGCCTCATCGGCGTTCCGCTCACCGTGGGCTTCATCAGCAAATGGTACCTGGTGCAGGCCGCGCTGGCCAAGGGGATGTGGTGGGTCGCCGCCGTGGTGCTGGTAGGCTCGGTCATGGCGGTGGTGTACATCTGGAAGGTGGTGGAAACGGCCTATCTCCGACCGCCCTCCGATGAGGTCCAGGTGACGGAGGCGCCCCTGGGCCTTTTGGTGCCGCTGTGGACCATGGTGCTGGCCAACCTCTACTTCGGCGTCAACGCCCAGCTCACGAGCCGCGTGGCCACCCGTGCCGCCGAGATCCTCCTGGGGGTGGCCCCGTGAGCCCCCAGACCGCCGCCGTCCTCGCCGTCCTCCTCCCCTTTGCGGGGGCGGGACTGGTGCTCGCTCTGGGCCGGTGGCCCAACCTGCGCGAAGGCGCGAGCCTCCTTACCGCGGGCGCTCTCTTCGCAACGGTGTATTCCCTGGTGGGCCCGGTACGGGCGGGCGGGGTGATCGACATCACCCTGTGGGAGGTGATGCCCGGAGTGCGCCTCGCGCTCAACGTGGAGCCCCTGGGTCTCCTCTTCGCTCTGGTGGCCTCCTTCCTGTGGATCGTCACCACCGTGTACTCCATCGGGTACATGCGGGGGCACCACGAAAAGAATCAGACCCGCTTCTACGCCTTCTTCGCCATCTCCATCGCCGCAGCCATGGGGGTGGCGTTTTCGGCGAACCTCTTCACCATTTTCGCCTTCTACGAAGCATTGACCCTGGCGACCTTCCCCCTGGTGACCCACCACCAGACCGATGCGGCGCGTCGTGCGGGCAGGGTGTACCTGGGAATTCTCCTCTTCACCTCCATCTGCTTTCAGCTCCTGGCCATCATCTGGAGTTGGCAGCTCGCCGGCACGCTTGAATTCCGGCCGGGAGGCTTCCTGGCGGGCACGGCGTCACCCATGGTGCTGAGCATCCTCCTGGCGCTGTACATCTTCGGGGTGGGGAAGGCGGCCGTCATGCCCTTCCATCGGTGGCTCCCGGCGGCCATGGTGGCGCCCACCCCCGTCTCCGCCCTCCTCCACGCGGTCGCGGTGGTGAAGGCCGGCGTCTTCACCATCCTCAAGGTGGTGATCTATGTTTTCGGCCTCGATCTGGTCGCGAGTTTGGCCGTCACGCCGTGGCTGGCATGGGCTGCGGCCGCCACCATTATCCTGGGATCCCTGGTGGCGTTCACCAAGGACAACTTGAAGGCCCGTCTCGCCTACTCCACCATCAGCCAGCTCTCCTACATCGTCCTGGGCGCGCTTCTGGCCAACGCCTACGGCATCGTGGGCGGCGGGATGCACATCGCCATGCACGCCTTCGGCAAGATCACGCTCTTCTTCGCCGCCGGCGCCGTCCTGGTGGCCGCCCACGAGACCGACATCAGCCGGATGAAGGGGCTGGGACGCTCCATGCCCATCACCTTCGGCGCCTTCTTCGTCGGTTCGTTGAGCATCATCGGCGTCCCTCCGGCGGGAGGTTCGTGGTCCAAGTGGTTCCTGGGACTCGGGACGCTGGAGGCCCACCAGATCGGACTCCTCGCCGTCCTCATGCTGAGTTCCCTCCTGAGTCTGGTGTACCTCCTGGAGGTACCGGTGAAAGCCTTTTTCAGCGAACCCCCGGAAGACGCCGCTCATGCGCAGGGCTTCCACGAGGCCCCCTGGCCGTCGGTCCTGGCACTGGTCATCACCGCCATCGGGACCATGACCCTCTTTCTCTTTCCGGGCCTCGCGTACGACCTCATGACCATGGTGGTGTCGCCATGAGCCACGACTACGGACATCCGCCCCTCCTCAAGGGAGGGGACCCCAAGCCGCCGCCCCTCAGCCCCCGGGCCTGGATGAAGGACCCCGACGAGCCGCCGGGAATGTGGGACAAGAAGGAGAACGTGAACCGGCTCCTCAACGTCTTCTACGCCCTGTCGGCCATCCTCGTCCTGCTGGACCTGGTGATCCACCGTCACATGGTCCACCCGTGGGAACACATTTTCGGGTTCTACGCCTGGTACGGCTTCATCGCCTGTTGGAGCCTGGTCGTAATCGCCAAACAGATGCGAAAGGTGCTCATGAGGCCGGAGGACTACTACGATGTGGAGTAGCCTTCCGCCCTTTGCGCCCCTCTTCCTGGGCGCGCTCCTCGCCACGGTCACCCGGGGCAGGGTGCGCCAGGCGCTCCTCCTGTTGGTGCCCGTCCTGGGGGCCCTGAACCTCCTGGGCCTGCACGACGGATTCACCGTCGAATGGAGCTTCCTGGGCTACACCATCATGCCGGTGAAAGTGGACCGGATGAGCCTTCTCTTCGGCTATCTGTTCCACCTGGCGGCCTTCGTGGGGAACCTGTACGCCCTCCATCTGGACCGGAACGAGCGGGCCACCGTCCAGCACACCGCCGCCATGCTCTACGCGGGCAGCGCCGTGGGCGCGGTCTTCGCCGGCGACATGATCACCCTTTTCGTCTTCTGGGAGCTCCTGGCCCTCACCTCCGTCTTTCTCATCTGGGCCCGGGGCACGCGGAAATCCTACGGGGCGGGCTTCCGGTATCTGGTCATCCACGTCGTCTCCGGCGTCATCCTTCTGGCAGGCGTTCTCGTGCGCGCGTGGGACACGGGATCCCTCGCCTTCACCCACATCGGCCTGGACGGGTCGCTGGCCGCCTGGCTCATCTTTCTGGCCTTCGGCATCAAGGCGGCGTTTCCCCTCCTTCACAACTGGCTCACCGACGCCTATCCCGAGGGAACGGTGACGGGGACCGTCTTCCTCAGCGCCTTCACCACCAAGGTGGCCGTCTACGCCCTGGCGCGCGGCTTTGCGGGAACGGAAGCCCTCATCTACATCGGTGCCGTCATGACGGCCTTCCCCATCTTCTACGCCGTCATCGAAAACGATCTGAGGCGTGTGCTGGGCTACAGCATGATCAACCAGATCGGGTTCATGGTCACGGGGATCGGCATCGGCACGGCCCTGGCCGTGAACGGAGCCGTGGCCCACGCCTTCAACGATGTGATCTTCAAGGGGCTCCTCTTCATGACCATGGGCGCCGTCCTCCACCAGACGGGCCGCATCAACGGCTCGGACGTGGGCGGACTGTACAAGTCCATGCCCATCACCGCCGGGCTCTCCATCGTGGGGGCGTCCTCCATCTCGGCCTTCCCCCTCTTCAGCGGCTTCGTTTCCAAGTCCATGGTCATGGCGGCAACCCTGGAGACGGGACACATCTGGGTGTGGCCGGTGCTCCTCTTCGCCTCGGCCGGCGTCTTCCACCACGCGGGGATCAAGATCCCGTTCTTCGCATTCTTCGCCCACGATTCGGGCATCCGCACCACGGAACCGCCCAAGAACATGCTGGCCGCCATGTTCGTGTCCGCCATCCTCTGCGTGGTCATCGGAACCTTCCCCGAGCAAACGCTCTACCGGCTTCTTCCCTTCGACGCGGCCTATCACCCCTACGATGCCACCCACGTCCTGACCCAGACCCAGCTCCTCTTCTTCGGCGCCATGGCCTTCGTCGGGCTGCAGAAGACAGGAATCTATCCGGCGGAGCTGCGTTCGGTGAACATCGACGCGGAATGGGTCTACCGGTGGCTCGGACCCCGCCTGGTGCGGTGGGTAGGCCGAACGGTGTCCGCCGCCGACCGGGCGGTGCGCGGCGTCGTTATAGGAGGCGTTCGCGGACTCCTGGGGCTGGCGTCCCGGGGACACGGACCCCAGGGCGTGCTGGCGCGCACCTGGCCCACGGGAAGCATGGTGCTCTGGGTGACAGTGCTCCTGGCGGCCTACGTCATCTTCTATCTGCGCCCCTGAGGAGAAGGGGGGCGCGGGAGGCCAGCAGCTCATGTCCGCATCTGCGTCACCGTCCCGGAATCCCCAGGAGAAGATCCTGGAAAGGCCCGAACTACTCCGCCGCTTCGCCCGGGAGGCGGCAGACTCCGTGGTCTTCACCAACGGAGTCTTCGATCTCCTTCACCCGGGACACGTGGACTACCTGGTTCGGGCGCGGGCGCTGGGAGACACCTTGGTGGTGGGTGTGAACAGCGACGCCTCCGCCCGCAGGCTGGCCAAAGGAACGGGCCGGCCGGTGAACCCCGCCGAAGACCGGGCGCTCCTCCTGGCGTCCCTGGAGTGCGTGGACGCCGTCTGCATCTTCGATGAAGACACGCCCCTGGAACTCATCCGGGCGCTCCGTCCCCACGTCCTGGTGAAAGGTGGGGATTACGCACGAGAGGAAATGGTGGGGGCCGACGAGGTGGAGGCAGCCGGAGGGCGCGTCGCGATCCTCCCCTTCCTTGAGGGGTATTCCACCACCGCCCTCATCCGACGCATTCAGGAGAATCTACCGTGACCCCACGCGCCGACGGCCGCGACGCCGACCGCCTTCGCCCGCTTACCCTCCAGGTGGGGGTAGCTCCCTACGCGGAGGGATCCTGCCTGATCAGCGCCGGGAATACCCGGGTACTGTGCACCGCCTCGGTGGCCGCGGGCGTTCCCCGGTGGAGGGAGGCCAGCGGGGCAGGGTGGGTCACGGCCGAATACGCCATGCTGCCCAGGGCCACCCACACCCGCACGCGCAGGGAACGGGACGGCGTCAAAGGACGCACCCAGGAGATCCAGAGGCTCATCGGCCGCTCCCTTCGCTCCGTCACCGACCTGAAAGGGATGGGTCCCAGTACCGTCACGGTGGACTGTGATGTGCTGCAGGCCGACGGAGGTACGCGCACCGCCGCCATCACCGGAGCCTGGGTGGCCCTGCACCTGGCGGGGGAGTGGATGACGGGGGAAGGGTGGACGGACCGCAATCCGGTGCGCGATCAGGTGGCGGCGGTGAGCGTGGGCGTCGTGGAGGGAGAAGTCCGCCTGGACCTGGATTACCGGGAAGATTCCACGGCCCAGGTGGACATGAACGTGGTGGCCACCGGAGAAGGTCGCCTGGTGGAGGTTCAGGGAACGGCGGAAGGGCATCCTTTCTCCCGGGAGGCCCTGGATGAGATGCTCGACCTGGCGCTGTCGGGAATCGAAGAGCTGGCCGCGGCCCAGCGCAGGGCCGTCGCGTCTGCGTGATGCGTCTCCTCGTGGCGACCCGGAGCCCCCACAAGATCCGGGAGATCCGCCGCATCCTGGCTCCCCTGGAAGAGGTGGAGGTGGTGGGGCCGGAGGAGGTGGGGATCCCGTACGACCCGGCAGAGGAGGATCTGGAGCCCCACGCAACCTTCGAAGCCAACGCCATCTCCAAGGCCCGGTATTTCCACCGCCGGTCGGGGCTTCCCACCGTGGCCGACGATTCGGGACTGGAGGTGGACGCCCTGGATGGGGCGCCGGGAGTGCGGTCCAAACGCTTCGCCCCCGGAGAGGGACTGGAAGGCCAGGCGCGAGACGACGCCAACAACGCCTACCTGATCCGGCAGCTCGCCAGCGTCCCCCCGGAGCAGCGCACGGCGCGCTACGTATGTGTGGCGGCCCTCGTGGATGAAGGCGGCGCCGTCCACACTCTGCGCGGAGAGGCGGAGGGTGTCATCGTGGATACGCCCCGCGGCCGGGGAGGCTTCGGATATGATCCTCACTTCCTGGATGCGGAGACGGGAAAGACCTTTGCCGAGCTCACCGCCGAAGAGAAAAATGAGCGCAGCCACCGCGGCGAGGCCTTTCGCGCTCTGGCGGCTCTTCTGCGGCGCAAGAGGAAGGAGGAGTAACCCATATGGCCGACCCCGCCATCACGCCGCGCACCATCGAACCCACCCCGGACGGAGCCCGCCTGGCCATCGAGTGGGAGGACGGAACCCGCTCCGAGTTCGCACCCCGCTTCCTTCGCCAGCGGTGTCCGTGCGCCGGCTGCGTGGACGAGATGACCGGCATTCGCACCCTGGACCCCGAGAGCATCCCGCCCACCGTTTATCCGACGGCCATTCATTACGTCGGCCGGTACGCCCTCCAGTTCATCTGGAGCGACGGGCATGACTCGGGAATCTATTCCTTCCGTCTCCTCCGGCGTTTCGCCGACGAGATGGAGGGCGCAGCGAAAAGGGGAGACGAGGCCTGAGGCCCTACCTCCCTCTCCTCGCCTGAGACTTTGGGGGCGTCGGGCTAATTGCCGCCGAACACCGCCTCGATCTTCTTCTTGAGCTCGTTCTCGATGGACCCGGGCATGCTCATGTTCTTGGCGAAGGCGATCTTACCCGCGTCCTCAAAGAACATCTTCATCCGATACATCTCGTCCACTACGAAAATCTCGAGCCCGTCGTCGGTGCGCGCCACCACGACTTCGATGGGAAAGGCCGCCGCGTGGTCGATGCCCGGGCACTTGTAGGATTTGCGGGCGTCGTTTCCACCCGCACCGACGATGCGGAACGCCCGGGCCTCCATGGACTCGCTGGTCACGCCCACGATGGCGACGCCGTGTTCGGGCAGGTCGATGGTGTAGACGGGATGAAGGTCCCAGTCCCACTCTCCCGGCACACTTCCGAGGCGCTGGGCCACAGCCCGTGCGATGGCGCCCGGCTCGACCCCCGGCGCGGTAAAGTTGAAGGCGTTTTCCATCTTCCCCTCAAACTTTCCACCGGCCATGATTCCCATGGTGCGGCCGATGCGGGCCTTGGAGCGCTGCTGGCCGTACTCCCCCTGAGCGGCGAAATCGGGGAAGGCGTCCTCGGTAACGGCGCGAATGTCGCGGGCCACGTCGGCCCAATCCTCGGGGCTTGAACTCTCGTCCACGATGGTACGGAAGAGATTCATGGGGTTGGTGGCGCCGATGTTTACGCCCCGCTCATCCTCGTACACCGCAAAACGGATGGGCACGGCGAAGGCGGCCTTGGCCCCGTACGCCATGAGGCGGTTCGCCAACTCGGGGGTATAGGCAATGACGACGTGGGCGCGGTAGTCACAGGTGGAACGGTCCACGCCCGACTCCACCGAACCCACCACGGTCCATCCGTGATCCGCCAGAGCCTGCTCGAGGTTGCTCACCACGTCGGCGAAGGGCAGGGTGGCGCCCTCAACCAGAGAAAGATAGACGGCCGGTCCCTCGGCGGCGGGAACCGGCGCGGCCCGCGCCGGAAGCACAGGTGCGACCAGGAGACCGGCCGCAAACGATAGAACCCCCAGGTACATGCGTCTCATCCGGCTCACCTCCATGACGAAGAGAACCCCTCCCCGGAGACAATGTGTGGATTCCCCGCACCCAGCTCTGTCGGAGAAGGTCCGCGACCCGCGTGGGGCCGTTCCCCACCGGATCTACCCCCTCACATATAATCTCCTTACCTTCTTCGCCACAACGGGGCGTGGCGCAGTCCGGTAGCGCACCTGCTTTGGGAGCAGGGGGTCGCCGGT
>JBHHWB010000015.1:0-53084 GCA_046756305.1 Gemmatimonadota bacterium | reverse complement strand
CAGGAGGTCGGCGCGGGCAGCTTCATCCGTGAAAGCGCTCTCGAAGCCCATACGGGCCACCCGGATGAGTTCTTCCCGGGTGAACCCCTGGGCGTCCCGGGCGTGGCGGTACTCGTCGGTGAGGGTCACGCCGGACATGAGGCGGTTGTCGGTGCAGAGGCTGACCCTGAGCCCCTGCTCGAAATACCGGCGCAGGGGGTGGGATTCGTAGTCGGCGGCCACCCGGGTCTGGACATTGGAGGTCATGCAGATCTCCAGGGCGATCCCCCGGTCCCGGACGCACTCCAGGAGGTCCGGGGCCTCTTCCAGGCGAGTGCCGTGGCCGATGCGGTTCGTGCGGGCCAGCTCCACCGCCTGCTCGATGGAGGCTGGACCGTATCCTTCGCCAGCGTGCACGGTAATGCAAAGCCCGTGCTCTCGCGCGTAGTCGAAGGCCGCCACGTGGTCTTCCACCGGAAAGCCGGCCTCGGCGCCGGCCAGGTCGAAAGCACAGACGCCCCGGTCCTTGTAGGCCACGGCCGCTTCGGCCATCTCCATGGACACGGTGGGGTCCAGGGTCCGGAGGGCGCAGACGATGACGCCGGTGCGGATCCCCGTCTCCTCTTCCGCCTGCCGCAGTCCTGACAGAGCGGCGTCGAGCACCTCCTCGGAGGTGAGCCCGTCCCGGGTGCAGAGAGCCGGACAGAAGCGCACCTCAACGTAGCGGACGTTTTCCTCGGCGTGGTCCAGGGCCAGCTCGTAGGAGATCCGCTCCAGCGCTTCGGCATCCTGCATCACCGAGAGGGTGAGGGCGAAGCGGTCAAGGTACTCCTCCAGGTTGGACGCGTCGGAGACGAGCATGTGGGTCCGCAGCGCCATCTCGTCATAGACGGGAAGGGGCGCGCCGCGTTCCCTGGCCAGCTCGGCCAGGGTCGCCGGGCGCAGGCTTCCGTCGAGATGAACGTGGAGCTCGGCCTTGGGGAGCCTTCTCAGGAAGTCGTCGGAGGGCGTCAGCATGCGGCGGGTCCTTCCCGCGAGGCCAGGCCCCGGTCCACGTCCACCAGGGGGGCGGGGTAGTCGCCGGAAAAACACGCCGTGCAGTAGGGGGCGTTCTCCTTCACCGAATCCACCATTCCTTCCATCGATATGTATCCCAGAGAGTCCACGCCCAGCGTCTTGGCGATGGCGTCCACGTCCTTGTGGGCCCCGATGAGCTCACCGCGGGTGGGCATGTCGATGCCGTAGAAGCAGGGAAACCTCACCGGGGGACTGGCGATGCGGAAGTGGACCTCTCCGGCGCCGGCCTGGCGCAGCATGCGCACCAGGCTCCGGCTCGTGGTTCCCCGCACCAGGGAGTCGTCCACCACCACCACCCGTTTGCCGGCCAGGACGTCCCGCACCGGATTGTACTTCATGCGCGCGCCGAAATCCCGGTCCTTCTGGTTGGGCTGGATGAAGGTCCGCCCCACGTAGTGGTTGCGCAGGAGGCCCAGTTCGAAGGGGATCCCGCTCTCTTCGGAATAGCCGAGGGCCGCCGAGTTTGCGCTGTCCGGCACCGAGATCACCGCGTCGGCTTCCACGGGATGCTCCCGGGCCAGGCGCCGACCGAAAGCCCGGCGGGCCCGGTCCACGCTGATGCCCCAGAGTTGGGAATCGGGCCGGGCGAAATACACCAGCTCGAAGATGCAGGGCGCGGGGCGTTCCGCCGGGGGGAGGGAGCGCAGTCGCCTCATCTTCCCGCGGTGGAACTTGAGGACCTCGCCGGGCTCCACGTCCCGCACGTATTCGGCGCCCAGGATATCCAGGGCGCAGGTTTCGCTGGCCACGATGTATCCATCATTCTTGCGTCCCAGCACCAGGGGACGGAAGCCATGGGCGTCCCGTGCCGCGTAGACGGTCTCGCCGATGGAAAGCACCAGGGAAAAGGCGCCTTCCAGGTGGGTGAGGGCGTCGTCGAGCTGGGCGTCCACCGTTTCGTGGCGCGACTTGGCGATGAGGTGCACCAGGATCTCCGAGTCGGAGGAGGTGCGGAAGATGGCGCCTTCCTGGACCAGGCGGTTTCTCAGGTCCAGGTGGTTGGTGAGGTTGCCGTTGTGGGCCAGCGCCATCTCTCCGTGGGCGTAGCGCGCGGTGATGGGCTGGATGTTGTCGTCCGAGGTCCCGCCCGCGGTGGAGTAGCGCACGTGGCCCACTGCGGTTCCGCCGGTGAGGCAGGCCAGGGAGGCGGCGTCGAAGACGTCCGATACGAGGCCGCCCCCCTTGTGGTTGCGGGCCGTGCCCGTCTCGTCCACCGCCACGATGCCGGCGGCCTCCTGGCCCCGGTGCTGCAGGGCGTAGAGGGCGAGGAAGGCCAGCTCTGCCGCGTTGGGGATCCCGCTCACCCCCACCACCCCGCACTCGTCCCGGGGGTGCTCGTCCAGAAGGGCGGCGTCCGAAGGGGCCGGGGGTAGGTGCTTGCCGGGCATCTTCCTCACGCTCCTGACTCGGGCGGGCGGTCCATCCGGTCCGGCAACGCGTTGGCGTACGCGTGCGCCATCTCGGGGGCTGTGGTCTCGACCCCGGCCTCCGGGAGGCGGATGCTCACCGTGCCTTCTGCTTCGCCTACCTTCCCGATGACCCGCGCCGGGACGGCGTAGCGCTCGGCCGTGGCCAGAACGGCCTCCTCCTTTTCCGGGGTGCAGGAGACCACCACCCGGCCCTGGGCTTCGCCGAAGAGCACGGCGACGGGAGGCAGGTCGTCGTCCATCGTCACGCTGAAGCCCAGAGGCGTCTCTCCGTCTCCCACCGCGCTCTGGGCCAGGGTGCATGCCAGACCCCCTTCAGCGCAGTCGTGGGCCGAACGGAGGAGACCCTCCCGGATCATGTCCAGAAGCGCCTGCTGCAGACTGCGTTCGGCCAGGAGGTCCACGCGCGGCGGCCTCCCCGCCACCAGATCGGCGGTGACATACAGGTATTCCGAACCACCGAGTTCGTCGGTGTTCAGCCCCAGAAGAAGGATGGTGTCCCCCGGCTCGCGGAAATCGGAGCCGGTGAGGTGGTCCACGTCCTCCAGGACGCCCACCATGCCGATGACGGGCGTGGGGTAGATGGCGCGGCCGTCGGTCTCGTTGTAGAAAGAGACGTTGCCTCCCGTAACCGGCGTCTCGAAGATCCTGCACGCTTCGGCCATACCCAGCACCGACTCCCTGAACTGATGGTAGATGTGGGGCTTGAGGGGATTGCCGAAGTTGAGGTTGTTGGTGATGGCGGTGGGGAGCGCCCCCACGCACGCCACGTTGCGGGCGGCCTCGGCCACAGCGGCCCGGGCGCCCACTCCAGGGTCCAGGTAGACGAAACGTCCGTTGCAGTCGGTGGTGGCCGCCACGGCGCGGCGCGTGCCGCGGATGCGGATCACACCGGCGTCGCCGCCCGGGGGGAGGATGGTGGAGGTGCGCACCGTAGTGTCGTACTGGTGGTACACCCACGCCTTGGAGGCCACATTGGGGGACCCCAGGAGCTCCAGGAAGGCGTCGGTGAGGTCGCCGCGGGGTTCCAGGTACGCGGAGAGATCCATCTCACGCAGGCGGACGATCTCCTCGCTCTCCACGCCCTCCCGTTCGTAGGTTGGGCATCCCTCGGTGAGGGGGAGGGCGGGGATGTCGGCCACTGCCACGCCGTTCTCCAGAACCCGGAACCGGCCGTCGTCAGTGACGTGACCGATGACGGCGGCTTCCAGCTCCCACTTCTCCAGGATGCGCCGCACCTCATCCTCGCGTCCCTTCTTCGCCACCACGAGCATCCGCTCCTGAGACTCGGAGAGGAGGATCTCGTAGGGCGTCATGCCCGGCTCCCGCACCGGGACCTTGGCCATGTCCAGTTCCACGCCGCTGCCGCCGCGTCCGGCCATCTCCGAAGCCGACGAGGTGATGCCGGCGGCGCCCATGTCCTGGATTCCCACGATGGCGCCGCTGGCGATGAGCTCCAGGCTGGCCTCCAGAAGGAGCTTTTCGGTGAAGGGATCGCCCACCTGAACCTGGGGACGGCTCGCCTCGTCCGAGTCCTCGCTGAGCTCTTCGGAGGCGAAGGTGGCTCCGTGGATGCCGTCCCTCCCGGTGCGGGCGCCCACGGCCATGAGAGCGTTTCCCGTGCCCGAAGCCGAGGCGGTGATGAGTTCCTCGCGCTTCATGAGGCCCAGGCACATGGCGTTGACGATGGGGTTGCCTTCGTATCCCCGGTCGAAGACCGTCTCGCCGCCGATGTTGGGGATGCCCATGCAGTTGCCGTAATCCCCGATCCCCGACACGACCCCGCTGAAGAGGTAGCGGACGCGACCCGAGTCCAGGTCGCCGAAACGCAGAGAGTCGAGAACGGCCACGGGCCGTGCGCCCATGGTGAAGATGTCGCGGAGAATGCCGCCCACGCCGGTGGCGGCGCCCTGGTAGGGCTCCACCGCCGAGGGGTGGTTGTGGGATTCGATCTTGAAGGCCAGGGCGTAGCCGTCGCCCACGTCGATGACGCCGGCGTTCTCGCCCGGCCCCTGGATGACCCAGGGAGCTTCCGTGGGGAGGAGGCTCAGGAGACGCTTGGAGTTCTTGTATCCGCAGTGCTCCGACCACATGGCGCTGAACACGCCCAGCTCGGTAAAGGTGGGGACGCGGCCCAGGATTCTGCGGATGCGCTCGTACTCCTCGGGGCTGAGCCCGTGGTCGGCGACGAGCTCGGGAGTGATCTCCGGGTCGCCGGGGCGGGGAGCAACGGGTGCTCCCGCCGCGCCGGGAGCGGTAGATTCGGCCATGGTCACGTTGGCGGTGCTCTCTCTTCCGTGCGTAGGGTGCGTGCGTCAGGTGTGTGGGACTCGGGGGTCATGACTTCAGGACCCGACGGCGGCGAGCGCCTTGACCAGCGAGGTGAAGATGCCGCGTCCGTCGGTGGAGCCCAGGATCTCTTCCATGGCCCGCTCGGGATGGGGCATCATGCCCAGGACGTTTCCGCCCGCGTTGATGATGCCGGCGATGTTGTGGGCCGAGCCGTTGGGATTTGCCTCGGGGGTGGGCTTCCCTCCGGCGTCCACGTAGCGGAACACCACCCGGCCTTCCTCCTCCAGGCGCTCCAGGGTGTGGGCGTCGGCCTCGTAGTTGCCTTCCCCGTGGGCGATAGGGAGGCGCAGGATCTGCCCCTGCGCATAGTCCGAAGTGAAGATGGTGTCGGCGCGCTCCACCTTGATACGTACCGGAAAGCTCAGGAAGCGAAGGGAATCGTTGCGCATGAGGGCGCCGGGGAGGAGGCCGGCCTCGCACAGGATCTGAAATCCGTTGCAGATGCCCAGAACGGGTCCTCCCCCCTTTGCGAAGGCGATCACGTCCTCCATGACCGGGCTCATGCGGGCGATGGCTCCGGCGCGCAGATAATCCCCGTAGGAGAAGCCGCCGGGGAGCATCACGGCATCATATTCGCTAAGCCCCCGTTCCCGGTGCCATACGAAGGCGGGTTCCCCGCCCGCGAGCTGGATGGCCTTGTAGAGGTCGTAGTCGCAGTTGGATCCGGGGAAGGTGATGACAGCGACCTTCATGGGGTGCGCGCCTCCTCATTTTCCACGACTTCCACTTCGAAGTCTTCGGTCACGGGGTTGGCCAGGAGCTTGCGGCACATGGCCTCGGCGGCGGCCACGGCGGCAGCGGCGTCGGCGGCGTCCATGTCCATGTAGATGACCTTGCCCACCCGCACCTCCTTGACTTCACTCCATCCGAGGGACTCGAGGGCGTGATGGATGGCCTTGCCTTCCGGGTTCAGCAGGCCCGGGCGGGGTTTGATCCGAACTTCCAGGCGAATCTCGCTCAAGCTTCTTCCTCCGTGGGGTAATTCCGTTCGGCGGCGGATCCCGGTCTCAGATCCGCGTAATCCAGAGACCTCACCTCCGCTCGATCTTCGCCGTCACTCTCTTCGTCGTCCAGCAGGGGGTCGCCCCCGGGCAGCCGGTCCAGAAGGCCCAGGAGGACCGACTTGATGAGCCCCCACGCCGCGTAGAGGAGGAGGAAAGTGAAGAAGAAATATCGGGGAATCGTGAGGGCGGCAAAGAGGCACGCCAGAATGAATATCGTATTGAAGATTCCCCGGCGCGTCTTCAGGCCGATGCGGGGTACCGGGGCGTAGGGCACGTGACTCACCATGAGCATGCCGATGAGCACGACCCCCATGCCCATCATACGATGCCACGGCCAGTCCCCCAGGTAGAACTGAAAGAACGGGGTCTGGGAAAAGGGATAAAAGGATGCCAACAGCATTCCGGCGGCGGGGGAGGGGAGACCGTGGAAGTAGCGTTTGGCTTCTCCAGCCTGTTCCACGTTGAAGCGGGCGAGACGGACCACGACCGCCGTGACATAGACGTAGGCCAGCGTCCAGCTCCACTGAGAGTCGGTGAAGAACTGGGCGTAGATGATGAAGGCGGGCGCCACGCCGAAGCTGATGGCGTCCACCAGAGAGTCGAGTTCGGCGCCGAAGCGGGATCCGGTGCGGGTGAAACGGGCGATGCGCCCGTCCAGCATGTCCAGGACACCGGCGTAGATGATGAACCATCCCGCCCACAGGAGGTCGCCCCGGGCCGTGGCGATGAGGGCGTAGATCCCGAAGAAGAGGTTGCCCAGGGTAAACGCCGAAGGGAGGATGATCACCCCCCGCTGCAGGGTCTCCCTCCCGGAGGCGCGCGGCGGGGTCATGCCGACTCCTCCGTGACCTGGCGGGCCACGACGGTGCGTCCCACCCGCACACGGTCGCCGACCTCCACCCGCACTTCCCACTCAAGGGGGAGAAAGAGATCCACGCGGGAGCCGAAGCGGATAAGGCCGATCCGTTCCCCCCTCCTCACCGCGTCCCCTTCCCGGGGATCGGTGACGATTCTGCGCGCCACCAGCCCGGCGATCTGGCGCACCAGGACGGGACCGGCGTCGGTCCGCAGGCCCAGAGACGCTTGCTCGTTGTCCTCCGAGGCTTTTTCGAGCCACGCTACGGCGTAGCGGCCCGGGCGGTATTCCCGGAACGCGACCGTGCCCGAAAGGGGCGCACGCTGGACATGCACGTCGAAGACGCTGAGGAAGATGGAGATGCGGCGGCTCGGCCCGCCCATGAAGGTGGGCTCGTCCACTTCCCGGATGTCCACCACCTTTCCCTGTCCCGGGGCCAGGACCAGGACCGGGTCGCTCGGGACCCGCGGCGCCGGATCCCGAAAGAACCAGAGGCTGAAGACGGTCAGCACCGTAAAGACCCAGGCCGCGCCCAGGAAGGCTCCCCGGAGACGAAGGGTCTCGGCGCCAGTCCACGCCAGGGCGGCCACGGCGGCGAATCCCAGAATGAAGGGCCAGCCTTCAGGAGCGAGTTTCATGGCGCAGTGGGGAAGAGGGGTGGCGCGAATGCGTCCAGAGGGGTTCCGGTGAGACGCCGGAAGATCTCCTGGTACCGACGAGACGCCGCGTCAACCACCGGGGGCGGAAGGTCGGGCGGCGGCGGCGTCTTGTCCCAGCCCGGAACCGCCTCGAGCCAGTCGCGGATGGGCTGCTTGTCCAGGGAGGGCTGCCCGCGGCCGACGGCGTAGTGTTCGCGGGGCCAGAAGCGGGACGAATCGGGGGTGAGCACCTCGTCGATGAGGAGGAGCTCTCCGGTCGGATCCCGGCCGAACTCGAACTTGGTATCGGCCAGGATGATGCCCCGGTCCTCGGCCCGGTCCCGCCCGAACGCATAGAGGTCGAGGGAGAGGGCACGGAGGGTTTCGGCCGTGTCCTTTCCCACGATCTCGCCCATACGGGCGAAGGGGATGTTCTCGTCGTGACTTCCCCGCTCGGCCTTGGTGGCCGGCGAGAAGATGGGCGGGTCGAGGCGCGCGCTCTCCTCGAGGCCGGGAGGAAGAGCCTCGCCGGCCAGGGTGCCGTGGGTGCGGTACTCCTTCCACGCCGAACCGGCGATGTAGCCGCGCACCACGCACTCCACCGGGAGGGGGGTGGTGCGGCGTACCAGCATGGCACGTCGCGCCCACATTTCACGGGAGGCGTTCAGCCCGGGGTGCAGCGCACTGATGACGTCAGGATCCACCGCCAGGAGGTGGTGGCGTACTCGCCCCTCCAGGAGGGAGAGCCACCATGCCGTGAGAAGGGTGAGCACTTCGCCCTTGCGGGGAATGGGCTGCGCCATGACCACGTCGAAGGCGCTGACCCGGTCCGTGGCCACCATGAAGAGGGCGTCGTCGCCCACGGCGTAGACGTCCCGCACCTTTCCCCGGTGAAGGAGGGGGAGGTCGAGGCGGGATTCGAGCACAGGCGCGGCCCCGGCGCCGCCCGGGAGCGCGCTTCCCGCTTCAGACACGGACATCCGCCGCCTCCACGGCCGCACGG
Organism: Gemmatimonadota bacterium; assembly: GCA_046756305.1. GTDB lineage: Bacteria > Gemmatimonadota > Gemmatimonadetes > Longimicrobiales > Gaopeijiaceae > JBHHWB01. Next base: position 44,748 of record JBHHWB010000015.1, on the reverse strand, counting down.
TCCTCGCTGTACCGTTCCAGGACCGGCGCGACGTATTCCTCCAGCATGCGCTCCACCTGCTCCGGGGCCCGGCCCACGAAGCGCACGGGGTCCACCAGCGCGTCCAGCTCCTCGCGGCTGAGGCCGAAGGCGGGATCGGCCGCGATGCGATCGAGGAGGTCGGCCTCGGCGCCCTCCTCCTTCATGCGGCGGGACGCCTCCAGGGCGTGACGGCGGATGCGCTCGTGGAGCTCCTGGCGGTCGCCTCCCCGGGCCGTGGCCTGCATGAGGATGGTTTCTGTGGCCATGAAGGGGAGGTGCTCCGCCAGGTTGCGGCGAACCACCTCGGGGTGGACCACCAGGCCCCGGGCCACGTTCTCCACCAGGACCAGGGTGCCGTCCAGTGCCAGGAAGGCGTCGGGGATGGAAAGCCGCCGGTTGGCCGAGTCGTCCAGGGTGCGCTCGAGCCACTGGGTGGCTGCGGTGATCCCCGGATCCAGCGCCAGGACGAGGACGTGACGGGCCAGGGCGCAGATGCGCTCGGCCCGCATGGGGTTGCGTTTGTAGGGCATGGCCGACGAGCCGATCTGCTCTTCTTCGAAGGGCTCCTCGACCTCGCGGAGGTGGGCCAGCAGCCGCAGATCGTGGCCCAGCTTCGAGGCTGAAGCCGCCACGCCGGCGAGGGTGGCCTGGACAGCGAAGTCCACCTTGCGGGGATACGTCTGCCCGCTCACCGGGTAGCGCTCGGCGAAGCCCATGCGGTGGGAGACGGCTTCGTCGAGGGCGTCCACCTTGTCATGATCGCCCTGGAAGAGCTCCAGGAAGGAGGCCTGGGTCCCTGTGGTTCCCCGCACACCCCGGAAGCGCAGCGTCTGCAGGCGGAACTCCAGCTCCTCCAGGTCGAGGAGGAGATCCTGGATCCAGAGGGTGGCCCGCTTTCCCACCGTGGTGGGCTGGGCGGGCTGGAAGTGGGTGTATCCCAGGGTGGGGAGCGCCGCGTGACGGCGGGCGAAGTCGGCCAGGGCGGCCACCCCCCGCACCAGCCGCGTACGCACCAGCTCCAGCGCCTGCCGGTGGAGGATCAGGTCCGTGTTGTCTCCGATGAAGGCGCTGGTAGCGCCCAGATGGATGATGCCCCTGGCGGCGGGCGCAACGTCGCCGAAGAGATGCACGTGGGCCATGACATCGTGCCGAAAGCGGCGTTCGTATTCTGCGGCCCTCGCCAGGTCGATGTCGTCGAGGTGGCCGCGCATCTCCTCAAGCGCTTCTTCGGGGATGGGGAGCCCCAACTCGCGCTGGGACTCGGCCAGTGCCAGCCAGAGGCGCCGCCAGGTGCCGTAGCGGTTCGCCGGAGAGAAGATCTCCTGCATCTCCCGGGAAGCGTAGCGTCCCGTCAGCGGGTGCCGGTAGCCCTGGAGATCCTCGCTCACGCCATGCCTCTCAACGCCAGTAGAAGTCGCGCACGACGTATCCGCCGTTGCGCTCGAAGTAAATGCGAACGGATCCGCGGCCTCGCAGGGACTGGAAGATGCGCGCCGCCTCCTCGGCGCTGTGCACCCGCGCCCGGTTGATCTGCACCAGGACATCGCCCTCCCGCAGCCCGAGCTGCCGGGAAAGCCGCGGCGAGATGGACGCGATGAGGGCGCCGTCCTCGCTCACGAGCCCCCGCTCCAACTGAATCTGGGGCGTCACCGTGATGAGCTCCATCTCCTGCAGGACCGTGACCCGCTCCGCCGTCTCGGAAGGAAGATCCGCCGCCTCGAGGCGGATGGGGCGAGTTTGGCCCTCGATGCGCAGCTCCAGGGGATCCCCGGCCCTCAGATCCAGGAGCACCGCCTCGAAGTCCAGGGGGGCGGCCAGGGGGCGCCCGTTGGCCGAGAGGAGGCGGTCTCCTGCCTCCAGCGCCGCCCTGTCGCCCGGGGATCCGGGTGCGACGCGGGAGATGCGCACGCCCCGCGTCCGCCCCCACTCGTCGGCGTCCACCGGCTCCACGTCCACGCCGATCCAGGCGCGGCGCACCTGGCCGTACTGGAGAAGGTCGTCGGCGACGCGGAGGGCCCGGTCGATGGGGATGGCGAAGCCCAGCCCTTCGCTCCCGCCGGAGTGGGAGAAGATGGAGGCGTTGATGCCGATGACCTGCCCAAGGGCGTTGAGGAGGGCTCCGCCCGAATTGCCGGGGTTGATGGAGGCGTCGGTCTGGATCATCCCCAGATAGATGCCCTCGCCGTCCCCGGAGGGCACGATGTTGCGTCCCACGGCGCTGATGACGCCCGCCGTCACCGTGGGCACCGCGTCGGAGAAGAAGTTGGCGAAGGGGTTGCCCACGGCGATGGCCCACTCGCCGATGAGAAGGCCCTGCGCCGTGCCCACGGGCGCCACGGGAAGGTCCTCGCCCTCGATGCGCAGGACGGCGATGTCGGCCACGCCGTCCGTGCCCACCAGCTCGGCATCGAAGTCGCGTCCGTCGGGAAGGGTGACCTTGATCTTCTGGGCGCCCCGCACGACGTGGTCGTTGGTCAGGATGATGCCGTCGCCGCGGACGATGACGCCGGATCCGAAGCCGGCACTGCGCCGCTGGGCGTTGGGCGGAAGGAAGAAGCTCTCCCAGAGGCTGCGCGCCTGGATGCGCTCGGTGCGGATGGTGCTCACGTTGACCACCGCAGGGGCCGAACGAGAAGCTGCCCGCACGATGGCCGTGCGCCGCGTGGCCTGGACGTTCCGGGTGGCGGCTTCCCGGCTTTGGGGAGAGGCTGCCGCCGGGTCCGCGGGGGTCACCGGATCGGCCTCCCGGTTCCCGGGAAGGAGTCCGGCGGCCTCATCGACGCCAGAGGCCGGATCGGCGCCCAGAGCCTGGGCGGCGCCCATGGAGCGGAGGCTCAGGAGAGAACCCGGAGCACCGGCGGAACCCTCTTCCGTCCCGGGTTCGCGGGGAGCACCCGCCTCTCCGCCCGAGCATCCGGCCTGGAGGAGGAGCGCCACGAGGAGGCCGGTCCCCAACCCGAAGAGGAGGCCGTGCCTTCTGCTCCGGAGGCCACACCGTCCACGGCTGCGTCGCCCGCGGCGGCGTTCCCCGTGCCGGCTCTTCCCGGGACGGGGATCCCGCTGTGCTCCGGCGCCCATGGTCGGATCCCTCAAGACCTCTTCCTCAAAGCTCCGCGCCCAGGGTCTTCCAGTCGGCGAGAAAAGCGTCGATCCCCCGGTCGGTGAGGGGATGCTTACTCAACTGCCAGAGGACCTTGGGCGGGATGGTGGCACAGTCGGCACCGATGAGCATGGCCTCCACCACGTGCATGGGGTGGCGGATGGACGCGACCAGGATCTCGGTATCGAAGCCATAGTTGTCGTACACCTGCCGGATCTGATGGATGAGCTGCATCCCTTCTCCCGAGATGTCGTCGATGCGTCCCACGAAGGGCGAGATGAACGTCGCGCCCGCCTTGGCCGCCAGGAGGGCCTGGGAGACGGAGAAGCAGAGGGTCACGTTGGTCCGGGTTCCTTCCTGCTCCAGGGTGCGGCACGCCTTGAGGCCGTCTTCGGTGAGGGGGAGCTTCACCACGATGTTGTCGTGGAGGGCAGCCAGCTTGCGGCCCTCCTCCACCATGGTGTTCCGGTCCAGGGCGATGACCTCGGCGCTCACGGGGCCGTCGACCGTTTCGCAGATCTCCCGGTAGAGATCCTTGGGATCCCGTTCCCCGGCCACCCTGGCCACCAGGGACGGATTGGTGGTAACGCCATCGATGAGGTTGGCGTCGGCGGCCCGGCGAATCTCCTCCACATCGGCTGTATCGAGAAAGATCTTCATGGCAGGGGTGCGGTTCTCCGTTCGGTGATGGTTCGGCTTCTCGAGGGAGGAGCCGACGATTGAGGGTACTCCACAGCGGTGAGGAAGAGCCCTTGCGCGGGCGCGGGGGGCGACGTCTCCACCTCGCCGTCGCCGTCCAGGAGGCGCGTCATGTCCTCCAGGGTGCGCCGGCCCCGGGCGATCTCGACCTGGGTGCCCACAAGGTAGCGGACCATGTGGTGCAGGTAGCGGTCGGCGGTGATGCGAAAGCGCCAGCCCAGTGCCCATGGCTCCCATGCGGCTTCCCGGACCCGACAGCGGTATCCCCGTTCGGGCTGGCCCGATTTGGCGAAGGCCTTGAAGGAGTGCTCGCCGGGGAGGAGCCGCGCGGCGGCGTCCAGGAGATCGGCGTCCACGGGCCGCACCAGGGGCCAGCACCACCCGCGGTGAAAGGGGGATCGAGCCTCAGGATCCGTCCCCACACGATATTCGTAGCTCCGGGCAAGGGCGTCGTAGCGGGGATGGAAATCGGGTGCGGCCGCTTCCACGGAAGCCACCCAGATGTCCCGGGGAAGGACAGCGTTGAGGGCGCGATGCAGCTCCTCAGCGGTCCAGCGTACGGGCATGTCCACGGCGGCCACCTGGCCGGTGGCGTGAACGCCGGTGTCGGTGCGCCCGGACCCTACCACCGTGCGCGAGCCTCCTGCCAGCTTTTCGAGGGCAGATTGGAGTTCTCCCTGGACGGTCCGCTGGTCCGGTTGAAACTGCCATCCATGGAACCCGGACCCGTCGTAGTGGAGAAGAAGGCGGAGGCGAAAGGTGTCAGGGGTTTCCACGGCGGAAAGGTAGAGTGGGGCCGGGGGATGTCAAGCGGATCTGATTCCGGAGGATTGACCGAAAAGCCGCACAGAGATTAGGATTTCCCCACCCTTCTCTTCCACCTCCGCAGACGTGAGCGCACCCGCCATGACGCCCGACGCTTCTCTGACCCGCCTTCTGGACCGGGTTGCGTCGGGCCGCCACCTGAGCGCCCAGGAGGCCGAGACCGTATTCGATCACTTCATGGGCGGAACGGCGGCGCCGGCCCAGATGGCCGGCTTTCTCGTGGGGATGCGGGCCAAGGGGATTCAGCCTTCCGAGGTGGCAGGGGGCGTGCGGGCGCTGCGCAAGGCCATGGTTCCGGTGCATGTGTCGGATCCCGCCTCCCTGGTAGACACGGCCGGAACCGGGGGAGGGCGCATCGCCACCTTCAATATCTCCACCGCCGCCGCCCTGGTGGCCGCCGGCGCCGGCGTCCGCATCGCCAAACACGGAAACCGATCCTTCACCTCCCGCAGCGGGAGCGCCGATGTCCTGGAGGCACTGGGCGTGCGCATCGATCTCACTCCTGAGGGAATGGCGCAGGTTCTGGAAGAGGTGGGCATCGTATTCATGTTCGCGCCGCTCCTCCACCCCGCCATGCGGCACGTGGCGCCGGTGCGGCGGGAACTGGGCGTTACCACGGTCATGAATCTCCTGGGTCCCCTCACCAACCCCGCCGGCGCCCGGCGTCAGGTCGTGGGGGTGGCCGATCCCGCCTTTGTGGGGCTGGTGGTGCGGGCCCTGGCCGAGCTGGGTCACCTGCGCGCCCTGGTGGTTCATGGCGCTCCCGGGCTGGACGAGATCAGCCCCATGGGACATACCCGCGTGGCGGAGCTCTCCGAAGAAGGGATCCGGGAATACGACATCCGCCCCCGGGATCTGGGTGCCGACGACACCTTCCTGGAAGGGCTGCGGGGTGGGGAGCCGGAGGACAACGCCCGCATCATCCTCGACGTGCTCGAGGGAGCGAAGGGAGCACCGCGCAACGCCACGATCCTGAACGCGGCTGCCGCCATCTATGTGGGCGGCGCGGCTCCCACTCTTCGTGACGCCGCGGAGATGGCGGCTGCGACGCTGGAGTCGGGGGCGGCGGCCCGGGTCCTTGAGCGCCTCCGGGAGGCCTCCACGCGCATCGGCGCCGGGGAAGATCCCGGCGGGTAGAATCCCGCCGGACCGTACCGAAGAGCGCGGCGGCCCCGCGCCGTGCCGGGCAGGTCGGGCCGCCAAGCCATTCCTGCGGTTTGGCGCCTCAGTCGGTCATGCGCGTCAGTACTTCCGGATCACGCCCACCACCACGCCCTGGATGCGAACGTCGGCGGCGTCCACGAGGATGGGATCCATGGTAGGGTTGGCCGGCTGGAGACGGATCTTGCCGCCGGGCTCCCGGTAGAGCTTCTTTACGGTAGCCGCGTCGCGACCCACCAGCGCCACGACCATTTCTCCGTCCTCGGCCGTGTTCTGGGCCTGGACCACGATGTAGTCGCCGTCCCGGATCTGCTCCTCGATCATGGAGTTGCCTTCCACCCGGAGGACGTAATTCTCCCTGTTCCGGCGCACCATGTCCGGAGGCACGGCGAGGGTCTCGCTGTCCCGGATCGCTTCGATAGGCAGACCCGCGGCCACCGCGCCCAGGAGAGGGAGTTCCACGGAGGGGGCTCCCTGACCTTCCTGGACCAGCTCGATGGACCGGCTCTCATTGTAGGACTTCCGGATGTAGCCCTTGCGCTCCAGATTGCCCAGGTGCTCGTGGACTGTGGCCAGGGAGGAGAACCCGAACTCCGCCGCGATCTCCTCGAAGCTGGGCGCGTAGCCGTGGTCGCCGATGAAGCGCTCGATGTAATCCAGGATCTGTTTCTGGCGTTTGGTGAGGGGCATACGCCGCACCTCCGGAGGCAGGAAACCGAAGAAGTCCCGAAAAAAGGATACCCGAACGTTGCCCGAAATGCAAGGATCTGTGCCCCTGCCCGGAATCCTGTCCCGCATCGTCGCCACCAAGAGGGAGGAGATCCTTCGCCTGAGGGAGCGTCGCGTGGAGGTGGAAAGGAAGGCCGCTTCAGCCCCTCCGCCCCTGGACTTCCCCGGCGCCCTGGCCCGCCCGGGCACCGTGTCCCTCATAGCCGAGTGCAAACGCCGTTCGCCCGGTGCGGGTGAAATTCGCCCGGATCTGGACCCGGGCGAGCTCGTTGCCGGGTACGCTGCGGCGGGTGCGGCGGCCCTGAGCGTGCTCACTGACGAGGTCTACTTCGGGGGAAGGGAGGAGGACCTCGGAGAGGCTCGGGAGCGTGCCGGACTTCCCGTCCTTCGCAAGGACTTCGTGCTGGATCCCCTGCAGGTGCTCGAGGCCCGGGGCATGGGCGCCGATGCCGTGCTCCTCATCGTGCGCCTCCTCTCCGACGCGGAGCTGCGGGCCCTGGCCGCCCTTGCGGAGGACTTGGGGATGGCTGTCCTGGTGGAGACCCACGACGGGGGCGAGGTCGCCCGGGCCGTGGATGTCGGGGCGCGCATCATCGGCATCAACAATCGCGACCTGGCCACCTTCACCACCGACCTGGAGACCACGGCAAGGCTTCTGGAGGGGGTTCCCCGGGACGCGGTGGTGGTGTCGGAGAGCGGGATCCGCACCCGGGCCGACGTGGAGGCGCTGGGAGCCGCAGGCGTGGACGCCATTCTGGTGGGAGAAACGCTCCTCAGGGCCGAGGACCCGGCGGCGGCCGCCGCAGAGCTCGCGGGCGTGGCGTCACGGCTTCGTGGGTCGGGAGGGGCGGCGAGAACATGAGAAGGGTGGGGGGTGGGCCCGGGGATACGGGCGCCATGGCGTTCCCCTCGTCTGGAGGCGTCGCCGTCAAGATCTGCGGTCTTCGGCGCAGGAGCGACGCGCTGGCGGCCGATGAGGCGGGCGCCGATTATGTGGGCGCCGTGGTCTCCTCGGGATTTGGGCGCAGCATCTCCCCGGAAGCCGCGGCCCGCATCTTCGAAGGGGTGGGCGCGGTGCGGGTGGCGGTCCTGGTGGACGAAGACCCGGCGGAGGCGGCCCGCAAAGCGGAGGTCATGAGCGCGGGCGTGATCCAGCTCCACGGCCATGAGCCGACGGAGGTTGTGGAGGAGATTCGCAGGCGCGGCTCCTGGCGGATCTGGAAGGCGGTGAGGGTGGGCGGCGGCGGGCCCTCCCGCGCCCTGGAGGAGGCGAAGGGGACGGTGGCGCGCTACGCCCCCGTTGTGGATGGAATCCTTCTGGAGGGGTACCGCGAAGGGGTGACGGGCGGCGGGGGTGTGGGCGTCGATCCCGGGCACGCTATGGAAATTCGCGCCTGGATGCCCGATCATTGCATCCTCATTCTCGCCGGTGGGCTCACTCCCGACTCGGTGGCCGGAGCCGTGGCGCGGGTCCGGCCGGAGGTGGTGGACGTGAGCTCGGGGGTGGAGGCTGAACTGGGGAAGAAGGATCACGGCCTCATCCGGGCCTTCCTCCGGGAGGCCAAGAAGGGGGCGGAGCCGCATCGCCGGCTCCCGGAAATTGAAGGAGACTGACAGGTGACGACACGGGGGTCGGCGACGCAGGATACGGAGCGCTTCGGGGCGTTCGGGGGGAGATACGTTCCCGAGACCCTCATCGCCGCCCTGGACGCCTTGGAGGAGGCGTACGAGGAGGCGCGTCAGGACCCCGACTTTCAGGCCGAGTTCCGGCGCCTCCTCGGGAGCTATGTGGGCCGCCCGACGCCCCTCTACCGGGCCCGGCGCCTGGAAGAGGCGGTGGGGCATCCCGCCGTCTTCCTCAAGCGCGAAGACCTGAACCACACCGGCGCCCACAAGATCAACAACACCCTTGGGCAGGCGCTTCTGGCCCGACGCATGGGCAAGAAGCGGATCATCGCCGAAACCGGCGCCGGCCAGCACGGGGTGGCCACCGCCACTGCGTGCGCTCTCTTCGACATGGAGTGCGTGGTCTACATGGGGGAGGAGGACGTCCGCCGCCAGGCGCTCAACGTCTATCGCATGGAGCTCCTCGGTGCCCAGGTCCGGCCTGTGGCTTCGGGAACGCGCACCCTCAAGGACGCCACCAATGAGGCGATCCGGGACTGGGTCACCAACGTTGGGGACACCCATTACATCATCGGGTCGGTGGTAGGTCCGGCGCCTTTCCCTCGCATGGTGAGGGATTTCCAGGCGGTGATCGGGGAAGAGGCCCGGGCTCAGATGCTGGAGGAGTCGGGACGCCTTCCGGCGGCGGTGGTGGCATGCGTGGGGGGCGGGTCCAACGCCATGGGCATCTTTCATGCCTTCGTGCCCGACGCCGAGGTTGAGCTCATCGGAGTGGAAGCGGCGGGGGAAGGGATCGAAACGGGGCACCATGCCGCGTCTCTGGCCGCGGGGGTCCCGGGTGTGCTGCATGGTTCGCTGAGCTATCTTTTGCAGGACGCCGACGGCCAGGTCGCGCCGGCGCATTCGGTTTCGGCCGGCCTGGACTATCCGGGTGTGGGGCCGGAACACGCCTATCTCAAGGACTCGGGGCGGGCCCGCTATACCTCGGTGACCGATGAGGAGGCACTCCAGGCCTTTCACCTGCTGGCCAGACTGGAGGGGATCATTCCTGCGCTCGAATCGGCGCACGCCGTCGCCTTCGTGCTGCGGGAGGGGAAGTCCTTTACGGGAAGGGGGCCGGTGCTTATCAATCTTTCGGGACGGGGCGACAAGGATGTGACTCATGTGGCGCGTGTCGAAGGACGTGCGCAGGGGGAGAGTCCGGCGTGACCGAAGACGTGGCCAGCGGAGGAGTCACACCTCAGGATGAGGCGGGTTGGGATCAATCCACACTCCCCGTGGCCGGAGTCAGGGAACTCTTCGTAGCCTTGGCCAAGGCGCTGCGCGCCTACCAGCTCTACGACGAAAACAACCCGGTCCGTCACCGTTTCGTGGCAGCGCTCGGTCAGGCCCTGACCGGCCTGTGGGAGGAAGTGGATCGCCTCACCCTGGCCGTGGAGGAAGACCGCATCCTCCTCTCCGGGGAAGAGGTCTACCGCTCCGAGAAGCGGGCCGACTCCCTGGCCTTCCTTTTCTACAAGGACGGCGTGCGGGAGATCACCTTCCTTCCGGGAATCGAAGGGGAGGAGCTGGAGCGCTTCCTCGACGTGCTTCAGAGGGCGCGCAAGCTCGTGCCCGAGGGCGATGACCTCCTCACGGTCCTGTGGGAGGCGGACCTCCAGAACTTCAAGTACCAGTACGTGGATTTCCTCGCCGAGGGCGTCGCCCTTCCCGAACCCGGGGCCGGGAATACGGAAGCCGAGCTGAAGAAGGTTCTGCAGGCGGAAGTGGACGAGGAGGCCGCTGCCGAGGAGGAGGCGGCCCCCGGTGAGCAGGCGGCGGCCCAGGAAGGTCCCCAGACGGTCAACAAGGACGACTTCAATCCCACCCTTTACTCCCTGGATCCCCGCGAACTCCAGACCCTTCGCGACGAGTTGAGGAAGGAGCTGGAGCGCGACCTGCGCATGGATGTGCTGTCGGCGCTCTTCGACCGGCTGGAGGAGCCGAAGAACCCCGACCGCCAGTTGGAGATCCTGGACATTCTTCTCACCCTTCTCCCCAATTTCCTCAGCCGGGGCGCCATTGTCCCCGCCACCCACGTTCTCCACGAACTGCGGCGCCTCGAAGGCACCCCGGGCGTCTTTGCCGAAGAGCATCTGGCCCGGTCCCGGAAGATCCTTGATGAGGTGAGCCGGCCCGAGTTCATCACCGAGCTCATCCAGGCACTCTACGACGGGACCATTCGTGCTTCTCCGCAGCAACTGGCCGGTTTCCTTCAGTTCCTGCGCGCCGGGGCGCTGGCTCCCCTCCTCACTGCGTCGGAAACGGTGGACCACAAGGAGCTGCAGGCGGTGCTGCGGCAGGCTACCAAGGGGATCGCAGAGCGGAACCGGGGGGCGGTGGTCCGGCTCCTTTCCGAGGAGGATCCGGTTGTGGCGTCGGGGGCCGCCCGCCTGGCGGGGGAGATGCAGATCTCCGAGGCCGGTCCGGCCCTCGCCGATCTTCTGGCGCATCCCGACGCCGGGGTTCGCCTGGCGGCGGTGGAGGCCACCGTGGCGTTGAAGGCTTCGACGGCGGCGGGCGCCCTGGAATACACCCTCAACGATCCGGACCGGGAGGTCCGCATCGCCGCGGCCCGAGCCCTTGCCGAGCTCCGCTACCGGCCGGCGGCAGGGACGTTGGAGGACGCCGTTACCAGCAAGGAGATTCGCAACGCCGACATCACCGAGAAGGTGGCCTTCTTCGAGGCGCTGGGGTCGGTCGCCGGTGACGACGCCGTCCCCCTCCTGGACAAGCTGCTCAACTCCAAGGGCTTCCTTGGCAAGAGGGAGCCATCTGAGATCCGGGCGGCGGCGGCGCTGGGGCTGGGAAAGGTGGGTTCGCCGCCGGCGACCGCCGCCCTGCAGAAGGCGTCGGGCGTGGAGGATGCCGTCGTGCGGAGCGCCGTGAACCGCGCCCTCCGGAGCGAGGGGTAGAGGCATGGCCGAGCTCAACTACCAGGAGGAGGGCAAGAAGCTCCTCACGGCGTTCTACGGGGCCCTGAGCGCCATGCGTCTTTATCCGCTGGAGAACGAGGCGGTGCAGCAAGCCCTCACCGAACTCCACAACATGGTGGCCCGCATCGTAGAGATTGACGGCGGGGCGGAGGTGCGCGTCGTGGGGGACTTCTTCTTCCTGAACGAAACCCGGCTGCGCCTCGACCTGGCCAACTTCGCCACCTTCGGCGCGTTTTCACGCGCCCTGCAGGATCATGGCATCGGGGCGGTGGAGATCCTCCCCGGCATCGAGCGGAGCGAGTGGGCTCCCTTCATCGCCATGCTTCTGCGCAAAGCGGGAGGGGATGACCCTTTCGCGGCCTTCATGGAGCGTTTCGAAGGGGCACCCGTCGAGCACCTCGAGCTACGCCCGGAAAAGGAGGTGGAGGAGCCGGAGGAGGACGAAGAAGCGCTCACGGCCGCGAAGCGCACCTATGCCCAGTCGGTTCAGGTGGCGCGGGACGTTCTGGGCGACGTGCGCCTGGGCAAGGCGGTCAACGTCCGCAAGGTCAAGCGGGCGGTGCAGGGCATCGTGGACCAGGTGCTTTCCAACGAAACGTCCATGATCACCATGACCACGCTACGGGACTTCGACGAGTACACGTTCACCCACTGCGTGAACGTGAGCATCTTCAGCGTGGTGATCGGCCAGCGCCTGGGTCTGGACAAGCTGCAGCTCTACGAACTGGGGCTGGGCGCCCTCTTCCACGACATCGGCAAGCAGCGCATTGACTACGACATCATCAACAAGCCCGGAGGGCTCACCGACGAGGAGTGGGCGCGGCTCAAGGAGCACACCACGGAGGGGCTCCTTCTCCTCTTCAAGATGCTGGGTTTCGCCGACGTACCGTACCGGCAGATGCTCATGGCGTACGAGCATCACATGAAGATTGATCTCACGGGATACCCCACCAACAAGCGGCCCCGGGAGCCCACCCTCTTTTCCCGCATCGTGGCGGTGGCCGACGCCTTCGACGCAGGGACGTCGGTACGGAGCTATCAGTACAATCCCTGGCCGCCTGACGCCGTCCTCAAGGAGATGCGGGACAATCCCAAGCGCGGGTTCGATCCCCTATTGGTGAAGGCGCTCATCACGGCCACCGGTGTGTATCCCATCGGCACGCTTGTCATTCTGGACACGCACGAACTGGCGGTGGTGTCCGAGGTCAACAAGAATCCGGACCTTCTGCACCGTCCCAGGGTCAAGGTCATCTCCGACGCCATGGGTGCCCCCCTCGCTACGCCGGTGACGCTGGATCTCGCCCGGAATGACCCGGCGACGGGTGGCCCCGTCCGGTCCATCATCAAGACGACGGATCCGCAGAAGTACGGGATCCGGGTGAGCGACTACCTGACGTGACGCCTCCCTCCATTGCGCGTACCTTCGCCGAGAGAAACGCGAAGGGGCAGGTCACCCTCATCCCGTACGTCACGGCGGGTTACCCGGGTCGGAAGGAGACCCTTCCGGTCATGAAGGCGCTGGCGAAGGCGGGTGCGGATATCCTGGAGCTCGGGATTCCCTTCTCCGATCCTCTCGCCGACGGCCCCACCATCCAGCGTTCCTCTTTCGCGGCGCTTCAGGGGGGGATGACGGTTCGAGGCATCCTCGAGGATCTGCGGCGATTCCGGGAGACCGAGGCGACGCCGGTGGTCCTCTTTTCCTATCTGAATCCCATTCTGCGCTACGGGGTCGAGGATTTCCTGCGGGATGCAGTGGAGGCCGGGGCCCAGGGGCTCCTCCTCACCGACCTTCCCACGGGCGCCGATCCCCGGCTGGAAGACGCCATCCGGGCGTCGGGTCTGGACCTGATCCGCCTTCTCGCTCCCACCACCGACGCGGCGCGGATTCCGGCGGTGGCCCGCGAAGGATCCGGCTTCCTCTACTACATTTCCAGGACGGGGGTCACCGGAGCGAGAACGTCCCTCCGTGAGGAGCTGGCGGCGGAGGTCGCCGCAGTACGGGAGCGGGTAGACCTCCCGGTGGCGGTGGGGTTCGGCATCTCGTCTCCGGAGCAGGCCGCGGAGGTGGGCGGCATCGCCGAGGGCGTCGTGGTGGGAAGCGCCGTCATCCAGGCGCTGGACGAAGGAGGCACGGCCCGGGCGGCGGACTTCGTGGCCTCTCTCCGACGGGCTCTGGACCGGTAGCGAAGCTATTCCTCGTCGTCGGGCCGGTCGGGATCCGGCGCGTCGGCGGCCTGCCGGTTTCCGCTGCACCGCGCCAGGACCTCCGGATCGGGGGTGACGAAGAGGGTGCGCGCACGCTCGGGGATGACGGCGCCGGGCGCAGATCTTCTGGCCTTGCGGACGAACTTGCGGAAGGTCCACAGCACGGGCACCGTACGAGCGTGGCGTGCACCCGAGTGAAGGGCCGCCAGAGTCGCGGCCTCCTCCAGGTCCCGAGACGGAGGAGTCTCTTTGCGCCCCCAACGCAGGATCACGTGGGCCCCCGAGGCCTGCTGGGCGTGGAGCCAGACGTCGTCGGGCCGGGCGTGGGCGAAGGTGAGTTGGTCATTCATGCGAGCCCCTTTGCCCACGCGGATTTCCAGTCCCCCTGAGGTGTGGTAGCTGCGGTAGGGGAGCGACTTCCGCTCCCTTCCTGCCCCGGCGGACCCCCCGGGCGGGACCTTCCTTTCCGGCGGCAGCGCCGCCTGGAGCTCCTCCGGCGCGAGTTTTCCCTCCCGGGCCCCCCGGACCCGTTCTTCCCACCGCTCCACCTCCGCCCCCGCCGCGGCGATCATGCCGGGGAGGCGTTCCCGCGCCCGCCGAGCGCGGGCGGAGCGGCGGTAGTAGTGTTCGGCGTTCTTGTGGGGCGGGAGCGCGGGGTCGAGGGAAACCTTCACCTCTCCTCCCGAGAATCCGGGCAGCGTCACCTCTTCGGCGCCGGCGGGGATGCGGGTGAAGTGGGCCAGGATAAGGTCGCCCAGGGCCTGGAGCTCGTCGGGGGATTCGGTCGCCTCGAGGCGAGCCTGGAGCGCCGTATGTCGGCGTCGGGCCCTGTCCAGCCGGGCTTCGGCCCGGCGCAGGAGGTCCTCAGGAAAGAGGACCGCGCCTTCCTCCTCCTTCCCGGGTTCGGCTTCGGCCTCCAGGGTGAAGGCATGGAGGAGGGAAGGGACCGGCTTCCACGGTGCGCCGGGAAGCGCCACCGGATAGGGCTGCCGCGCGCCCCCGGGATCCAGGAGGACGGGGCCGGCCTGGATTCCGGGTGCGGCCAGCAAGCGCCAGAGCTCCCACCCCCCGGCCTCCTCGTCCAGGAGGGCTTGGGTGTTAAGGGGCGAGGTCCAGGCTACGGAGCGGATGAGAAAACCTTTCGGGTCGGCGGGGGGAACGGCCTCCAGGAGGCGGTTCCACTCCTCGCGGGTGAGCTTGCCGTCGGCGCCCAGGCGGTGGGAGGGCGGGGGCGGCGTGTAGAGGCCTCCCACCTGGAGGGGGCGGGACCCGGTGCGGCGCACGAGTACGTGGCGGATCCGTCCCTCCGGCGCCTCGGTGACCACGATGTTCCACTGGTTTCCCAGTAGCTCCACGATCACGTCGAAGGCCGAACTCGCGCCCCCGTGGGGGAGGAGCTCCATGCGGATCAACCGTTCGTCGGCGGGGGCGTGGATCCGGCGTACCCGTCCGCGGGTCCGGAGGGTGTCCATTCCCAGTCCCCCCGCTCCCGGGGCGGCCGGAGGAAGGAGGGCGACGCTTCCGTGGGCGGGGTGCAGCCGCCACCGCACCGTGTGGCGGCGGAAGAGGAGGACCGCTTCGCGGCTCTTTCCGTCCAAGCGGATGCCGCGCAGGCTTTCGCCGCGAAGGAGGGCGTCGAGTTCTTCCGCCACCCCGCGGACCAGGGGGGCATCCCAGCGCAAAGTCATGGATGCAAGGTAATGGCTTGGGCCCGGCGGGTAAGGGAAACCCGCCCGTGCCCCTTGGGGCTTCCCGACGGGATGGGCCGGGCGCATGTTTGTCTGGGCCGCACGACACCTTTTCCTTCGAATTCGAGTCCTATCGATCATGTCTACCGGCGAGCACGAGCGAAGAGGTCGGGCCTCCATCCTTGATTTCCTGGAGATGAAGCGGCGCGGGGAGCGGATCGTAGCCATCACCGCGTACGATGTTCTCTTCGCCCGCGTGGTGGAGGAGGCGGGGGTGGACCTGATCCTGGTGGGCGATTCCCTGGGTCAGGTGGTTCTGGGATACGACTCGACGCTGCCCGTTACCCTGGACGAAATGATCCACCACGCCCGGGCGGTGCGCCGGGGGGCGCCCGAGACCTTCGTGGTGCTGGACCTTCCCTTCATGTCCTACCAGGTGGGCCCGCAAGACGCCCTGCGCAGCGCGGGTCAAGCCATGAAGGAGGCGGGCGTGGAGGCGGTGAAGCTGGAGGGCGGGGATCCGCGCACCTGTGAGACGGTGAATGCCCTGGTTACGGCAGGGATTCCGGTGATGGGGCACCTGGGCCTCACACCCCAGTCGGTGCATGCCCTGGGGGGCTACCGGGTGCAGGGTCGCAAGGAGGAGGAGGCGACGCGCCTCAAGGAAGCGGCGCTGGCCCTGGAAAAAGCCGGGGCCTTCGCCCTGGTCCTGGAGCTGGTTCCCGCCTCCCTGGCCGAAGAGGTCTCCGATTCGCTGACCATCCCCACCATCGGCATCGGCGCCGGCGCCGGGTGCGACGGCCAGGTGCTGGTCCTCTACGACGCCCTGGGGCTGAATCCGGGCTTTGCGCCTCGCTTCCTCAAACGCTTCGCCGACCTTCACGGAGCCGCTCTGGAGGGAATCTCCCGGTATGCCAGGGAGGTGCGGGAGGGGAGCTACCCCGGTCCGGAACACTCCTTCGGCTCCGGAGGCGACGCGTGATCGTCGCCCGCACCCGTGTAGGCCTGAAGGAGACACTGGGCCGACTGCGCCGGGAGGGTAAGACGTTGGCGCTGGTACCCACCATGGGCTATCTGCATGAAGGGCACCTGGCGCTGGTGGACGAAGCGTCGGAAGCCGCCGACGCCACCGTGGTGTCCATTTTCGTGAACCCCCTCCAGTTCGGTCCGGATGAGGATCTGGATCGCTACCCTCGCGATGAGGAAGGGGACCTGGGGCGCCTGAAGGCCCGGGGCGTGGATGTTGTCTTCCTGCCTGACGACGAGGAAATGTATCCGGACGGGCCGCCGCGGATCACCGTGTCCCCCGGCGCCATGGGCCGCAGGCTGTGCGGCGCGTTTCGGCCCGGGCACTTTGCGGGGGTTCTCACGGTGGTGGCCAAGCTCTTCGGGTTGGTGCGTCCTGACGTGGCCGTCTTTGGCCGCAAGGACTTTCAGCAGGCTGTCCTCATCCGCCGCATGTCGGTGGACCTGGATCAGGGCGTGCGGGTGCGCACCGTCCCCATCGTTCGGGAGGCCGACGGCCTGGCCATGAGCTCCCGCAACGCCTACCTGAGCCCGGAGGAGAGGGCGCAGGCGTCGGGGCTCTATCGCGCGCTCCGGGAGGCCTACAATCGTTTCCAGGCCGGGGAACGCAGGGCCGGGATCCTCCTCGAGGTCGTGAGACGGGAGCTGGCGCTGTATCCTCTCCTGGAGATTCAGTATGTGGAGGTGGTGGATCCCGACACCCTTGATCCGGTGGACCCCGTGCCGGAAGGGGCCGTCATCGCGGCGGCGGTGTTCTGCGGGACCACCCGCCTCATCGACAACGTGGAACTCGCCTGACGCCGTGTCCCTTCATCCCATCGTGCAGCGCGCAGCCGGGGGGGAGCTTCCGCCCTGGGCCCGGATCCGCCCCCGGCGGTGGGCCCACATGGAACGGGTGGCGGATCTCATGACGCGCTGGGCCGAGGAGCTGGACCTGGAGGAGGAGGACCGCCTTCGCTGGCGGGCTCTGGGATTCCTCCACGACGCCCTGCGAGACGCCGACCCGGAGACCCTGCGCCGGCGGGTACCCCCCCCTCTCCGTGACCTCCCCGATCCCATTCTCCACGGGCCGGCGGCGGCGGAGAGGCTGCGCGTCGACGGGGTGGAAGATGGCGCATTCCTGCGCGCGGTGGCCGCCCATACGTTGGGGGATCCCCGTCTCGACCGCATGGGGCGGGCGCTCTATGCCGCCGACTTCCTCGAGCCGGGCCGGGACCTCCTCAACGCGTGGCGGGAAGAGCTGCGCGCCCGCATGCCTGCCGATGAGTGGGCGGTGGTGCGGGAGCTTCTGGGGGCACGCGTGGCCCATCTGCTGGAAGTGGGTTCGCCCATCCGACCTGAAACGGTGGCGTTCTGGAATTCCCTTGTGGAAGACCGCTGATGGGAGGGTGGATCAGGACGGTACTGGTGGTGGGCGTCGTGCTTCTGGCCGGGGCTCTTCTCGGGTCGGCCCTTTCCCAGTGGAGCTGGGGCCGCCTGGGAGGCGGCCCCTCTACCGGGCGTCCGCCTCCGGGGCGCAGGGTGCGGGTGGAGGTCCTGAATGCCGGCGGGGTGAGGGGAGCCGCCCGGGCCGCCACCGACCTCCTCCGGAGCCGGGGCTTTGACGTGGTCCTCTTCGGCAATGCTCCCACGTTTGGCCGGGATTCTTCCGTGGTTCTGGACCGTGTGGAGGGTGTGGAAGACGCGCGGGCGGTTGCGGACGCCCTCGGAATCCATAACGTCCGGAGCGTGCCCGACTCGAATCTCTACCTGGACGTATCCGTATGGCTGGGTACCGATTGGGACCCGGAGCGGATGGCCCGGGCTGAGGAGGGGGATGTACCGCGTCGGCCCTGGTGGGATCTTCGCAGGTTCCTTCCGCGCCGATAGTCGGGGCGGGTTCGGCGGCGGCCGGCGGCGCCTTGCATGAGGGATCGGCCGCATCGGATGAGCCGGGATAGACCTGCACGTGCCACCGCCGCGCGGGGGCGGCACGTGCGTTTCCATGAAGAGGTGGGATGTCAGAGAAAGGGAAGGGAAGGCCTACGCGCCGGCGCGCGGGGGGAGAGCGGAAGGGCGGAGGCAGCCGAGGCGCCTCCCAGAACGCTGCGTGGGAGTGGGCGAAATCCCTGCTCATCGCGGCGGTTCTCTTTCTCCTGATCCGTACCTTCCTCCTTCAGACCTTCGTCATCACCTCGGGGTCCATGGAGGACACGCTCCTGGTGGGCGATATGCTGGTGGTGAACCGGGCCGCCATCGGCTCCCGCATCCCCGGCACAGGGATACGCATTCCCGGATACTCCACGCCCCGCCGTCTCGATGTCCTGGTCTTCGACCCGCCCCATGAGGAGACGCTGAAGCTGGTGAAGCGCCTGGTGGGGATGCCGGGGGACACGCTGGAGATGCGAAACCGGGTCCTTTACGTAAACGGCAAGGCCATGGACGAGCCCTATGTGAAGCACAGCGACGTCCCCGACGAGAATCATCCCTGGATGGAGTGGCAGCGCGCGTATCTCCGCTCCGACGTGGATGCGATGAGCTACGCGCCCACCCGGGACAACTGGGGGCCGCTGGTGCTCCCCGCGGACCGCTATTTCATGTTGGGAGACAACCGGGAAAGGAGCTTCGATTCCCGCTACTGGGGGCTCCTCGAAGGGTGGAGGCTGGAGGGGCGGGCCGTCTTCATCTATTTCTCCTACAACAAGGCGTCGTACCGGCCCTTCCCATGGATCCGTGAGGTCCGCTGGGATCGCATCGGCCAGCGCATCCGGTAAGGCCCCCGCCCCGGGAGGTGAAGCCGGCGGGGGATCCCCTGGGAGCCTGTCCGGCCCGGCTGCGGTCCACGGCTCCGCTCCGCAGCTCTTGCATCGAGTGTCGCTCGTCTCCCGAGGCCGCGATTCCGTCTCCGGGCCGCCGCTCATCCGGGGACGGCGTTTCGCCTCCCGGGCGCCCTTCGACTCGGGGCCGCCCTTCGACTCGGGGCCGCGCTTCGATTCCGGGGCTTTCTTCCTTTAAGGGCCGCCCTCTTCCTTCAGGGCGTGGGCCCGGAGCTGGCCACAGGCGGCGTCGATGTCCCGGCCCCGGCTTTCCCGCACCGCCACCGGCACGCCGCCCTCCTCCAGGACGCGGGCGAAGGCCTGGATTTTCCCCCGGGGGGATGGCTTCCAGGGCCGGTAGGGGATGGGGTTGAAGGGGATGAGGTTGACGAAGGCGCCCACCCGGCGGGCCAGCTCGCCGACCCCCGTAGCCAGGGCAACATCATCGTTCACGTCCCGGATCATGGTGTACTCGAAGGTAAGGCGCCTTCCTCCGGCGGCGTTGAAGCGCTCCAGCGCTTCCATGACTTCAGGTAGGGGGTGGCGACGCTCCAGGGGGATGAGCTCCGCCCGCAGCTCACTGGTGGGGGCATGCAGGGAGAGGGCGAGGCCGAACTGCTCCGGGCGGGCGGCCAGGGCGTCGATCCCCGGCACCACGCCCACCGTAGAGACGGTGATACGGCGCGCGCCCACTCCGTATCCCTTGTTCAGGAGAGTGAGGGAGGGGCCAAGCGCTCTGCGGTTGGCCAGCGGCTCGCCCATCCCCATGTAGACGATGTTGGTAATGGCTCCGTAGTCGTGGGTCCGGGCCCAGCGCACTGAGGCCCTGTACTGGCTTACGATTTCGCCGGCGGAGAGCTGGCGGTCGAAGCCCCCCCACCCTGTGGCGCAGAAGGTGCATCCCATGGCGCACCCGGCCTGGGAGGAGATGCACAGCGTCAGGCGCGAGCGTGTGGGGATGAGGACCGATTCCACCAGGTGCCCGTCTCGGAGCCGCCACAGGTGCTTCACCGTCCCGTCGGCGCTGCGAACGATGCGTTCCGGGGAGGGCTCCTCCAGGACGAAATCCGCGGCAAGAGCCTCGCGCTCCGCCGAGGGCAGATCCGTCATCTCTGCGGGCGAAGCAGCGAGTCCCTCATGGATCCAGCGCGCCACCTGCTCCGTTCGGTAGGCGGGCTGGTTCCGCTCCCGGAAGTGGCGAGCCAGGACCTCGCGCAGCGGGTCGGGCTCCAGGGAGAGGAGATCGGGACGGGGGTCGGGAGTCATGGGGTCGCGGCAAAACCTTGCTTGAATCGCTTTCGGGGCGGGCTTAACTTAGCCGCGAACTCGATGCCATAGAAGGCGATTCGAACCGGGGAGCCGGTGATCCACCGACTGACAGCGTGGGGACCCGCCGCCGCATGGGCGGCGGTCCTTTTTTTCTTGAGCGCCATCCCCGACACGGGGCTGCCCTCCCTGCGGGTCAACGACAAGCTGATTCACGTCGTCCTGTACCTGATCTGGGGCGGCACCCTTGCCTGGGGTCGGCTGCGAAACCGGGGACGCCCCGGGAGCATCGTCCTCCTGGGGCTGGGTATCCTTTATGCCGCCGGTGACGAAATCCACCAGGCCTTCGTGCCGGGCCGGGATCCCTCTCTGGGCGATCTGGGGGCCGACGCGGTGGGGCTGATCCTGGGATACGGCCTGACGATTGCCTTCCTTCGGAGGGCGGGGTGGGGTAGCTTCACCGGCGCCGGACCTTTTCCGGAAGCGTGAATTCCCGGAGTATGAATCGAATGCAGCAGCGCGAAATAGAAGCGACGTCCCTGCGCGACCGCATGGTGGGGACCGTGACGGAGGAGGACGTGGGATCGCGCCTGCGCCTCATGGGGTGGGTGCACCGCCGCAGGGATCTGGGCGGCCTCTACTTCGTGGACCTGCGCGACCGCAGCGGTCTCCTCCAGGTCTCTTTCGGCCCGGACTGGACGTCCGCCGAGGCGTTGGAGGTGGTGCGGGGACTGGGCGCCGAGGACGTCATCGCCGTGGAGGGATCGGTGGAGTTCCGCCCCGAGGCCAATCCGGACCTCCCGACGGGGGCGGTGGAGCTTCGAGCCACCTCCATCGAGCGCCTGTCCAGGGCGCGCACTCCGGCCATTCCGGTATACCGCGCTCCGGAGGAGGAGCTTCCCTCCGAGGAGCTGCGCCTGCGGCACCGGGTGCTGGACCTGCGCCGGCCGGAGCTCCAGTCCGCGCTGGAACTGCGGCACCGCCTGGTGCTGGCGGCCCGGAATTACCTGAATTCCAGGGGATTCGTGGAGGTGGAGACCCCCATCCTCACCAAGCCCACGCCGGAAGGCGCACGGGACTACGTTGTGCCCAGCCGGGTACACCAGGGGGAGTTCTTCGCCCTGCCCCAGAGTCCGCAGATCTACAAGCAGGTCCTGATGGTGGCGGGTTTTGATCGGTACTTCCAGATCGCCCGCTGCTTCCGGGACGAGGATCTTCGCGCCGATCGCCAGCCCGAATTCACCCAGATCGACGTGGAGGCCTCCTTCGTCACACCCGACGACATTCTGGGGTGGATGGAGGGGCTCATGGTGGCGCTGGCGGACATGGCAGGTATGCCCACCCCCCAGCCCTTTCCCCGTCTGACCTGGGCCGAGGCCATGGAGCGCTACGGATCGGACCGTCCGGACCTGCGCTTCGGGCTGGAGATCCGGGACTGGACCGAGTCCCTCTCCGACGTGGATTTCCGAATCCTTCAGGGCGCCCTGCAGGGTGGTGGCAGGGCCCGGGGAATCCGGGTGCCGGGCGGCGCCCGCCTCTCCCGTAGGGAGATCGAAGGGATTGAAGCCGCCGCCAAGGAAACCGGCGCACCGGGGCTGCTCTGGGCCAAGCGGACGCAAGAAACAACTTCAGGTACCATCGGTAAGTTCCTGGAAGACAGGCATATGGACGCTATGAGCTTAGGGGTGAGCGACCTGGTGCTCCTGGCGGTGGGTCCCGATTCGCTGACGAGTCCGGCACTGGACGCCGCCCGCGTGGCCGCGGTGAGGGCCATGGATCTGGCGCCCGAAACGGAGCACGCCTGGGCGTGGGTGACCGACTTTCCCGTCTTCGAGGAGGACGAGGGGGTTCTCACGCCGGGACACCATCCCTTCGTCATGCCGCACCCCGATGACATGGACCTCCTGGACAGCGATCCGGCGCGGGCCCGGGGGCAGGCGTACGACCTGGTATACAACGGCACCGAATTCGGTTCGGGCAGCATCCGTATCCATGAACCCCCTCTCCAGCGTAAGATATTCCGTCTGCTGGGACTCACCGAAGAGGAGATCGACAGAAAGTTCGGCTTCCTCCTCGAGGCGCTGGCTGCCGGGGCGCCGCCCCACGGAGGGATCGCCCTGGGGATGGACCGCATCGTCCAGCGTTTCGTGGGCGCCGGAAGCATCCGGGACGTGATCGCCTTTCCCAAGACCACGGCGGCGCGGGCCCTCTTCGAAGGGGCGCCCACGCCCTTGGACGACGCGGTGCTGGCGGAGCTGGGACTGGCGCGTCGTTCCGAGGGAAAAGGGGTACAAGGGGGTCCAGGAGACACCGGGGGGGCCGCGGGCGAAGAGGATACTTGAGCCTTCGGGCGCCGGAGCCGGGAAGAAGCGCCCGGGGACGGGACTCCGACTACAGGGAGAAGCAATGGCCAATGGGGATACCGTGGTTGAGCACCGCCTCGACGCCGAAGGCGCCGACCAGCTCATGCTCGCCGGGGTCAACGACCGCAACTTCCAGGAGTTGAACCGCCTTTTCGGGGTGCGCACCGTCCTGAGAAGAGACGAGGTCGTCCTTTCGGGCCCCCTGGAGGCGGTGGAGCGCGCCGTTCCCGTGGTTCAGCACCTCATCGAGCTGGCGCGGCTGCGTGTGCCTTTCGATACCCCGGACATCGCCCGTTTCGCCGAAGGCGCCGCGGCCCTGGGGGCGTCGGGGATCGTCCATCCCGACGATGAGGTGCGCATCGCCCTGCCCGGGTCGCGGCGGGTCATCTCTCCGAAGTCGGAGGGACAGCGCCAGTACGTACGCTCCATCGAAAACAACGACGTGGTGATCGGCATCGGACCGGCGGGAACGGGAAAGACCTACCTGGCCGTGGCCTGCGCCGTGGACGCCCTCTACAAGAAACGGGTGCGCCGCATCATTCTGGCGCGTCCCGCCGTGGAAGCGGGGGAAAACCTGGGCTTCCTCCCCGGTGACCTCCAGGAAAAGGTGGATCCTTACCTCCGTCCCCTCTACGACGCGCTGGAGGACATGATGCCCCACGAGCGAGTGCAGCGGGCTCTGGAGGACACCACCATTGAGATCGCTCCTCTGGCATACATGCGGGGCCGGACGCTCTCCGACGCTTTCGTGATTCTGGACGAGGCCCAGAACGCCACCACGGCCCAGATGAAGATGTTCCTCACCCGCCTGGGCCTGAACTCCCGCGTGGTCATCACAGGGGACAAGACCCAGATCGACCTTCCCCGGCGTGAGGACTCGGGACTCCTGGAGGTGGAGCGGATCCTGGCCGGTATCGAGGGGATCGGCATCGTGTACCTGGACGCCAAGGACGTCATCCGCCATCGCCTGGTGAAGGACATCATCCGCGCCTACGAGCGCGCCGGAGAAGGGGAAGAGGCGTGAGCCGCCCGGACAGCCTCCTAGGTCGCCGGCTCGCGTATCACGGCTTGAGGGTCCTCCTCCTCGTCGCCCTCGCCGTGTGGGTGGCGGTTCTCTTCCCACCCTCGGATCGGGTGGGGATGGCCCGCTACTCCGAGGGGATGGTCTCGCCGGAAGACATCATCGCCCGGGTGCCCTTTTCCGTGCCCAAGAGCCGGGAAGAGCTGGATACGGAAAAACGTCTGGCCATGGCTTCGGTCCCGCCCACCTACGATTTCATCCCCCAGGCCGCCGACTCCATGGCGGCCCATCTGGAGCGGTTTTTCGACAGCCTCGATTCGGCAGGGGCGTCGGGGGACCGCAATGCGGTGGAGGGAATCCTGCGGAGCACTTCCCTGGTGGCCACGCCCTCCCAGGTGGATCGCCTCATGGACCCCGAGGTGCGCCGCCTTCTGCGCACCACCGCCCTCACCGCCACCCGGGAGATCCTGAGCCGAGGGGTGGTGGATGCAGCCCAGGCCCTGGATGTTTCCACCGGCTCCGTTACGGTGCGGGACGGCGACCGGGAGCGGTCGGTTCCCGCCGGGGAGATCGTCACGTCGCGGGATTTTCTGGACGCGGCCCAGGGGCTCCTGCCTCCCGGCACGCCGCCGGATGTGGCCGACCTCCTGCGCATCATCCTCATCCGCAACATCGAATACACCTACGTCCTGGACGTGGTGGCCACCGAGCGGGACCGGGATGCCGCGGCGCGGTCGGTCCCGGCGACCAAATACGACGTCCTCCGGGGGCAGGCCATCGTGCGGCGCGCCGACCCCATCGGGCCCGAGGAACTGGAGCGCCTCTCGGCCTATGAGGCGGCGCTGAGGGACCGGGGCCTGCTGGAGAGTCCTGGGCTCCAGGCCGTGCCCCTCCTGGGCACCACGCTCCTCAACGTCCTCCTCCTCCTCATCTTCGGGCTCCTGGTCTACTTCTTCCGACCCGAGGTTTACGCCAACCTGCGCTGGCTCATCCTCATCACCCTCCTGCCGGCGGTGTATTTCGGTGCCGCGGCCCTCATCGCCGCCAACGGGTTGTCGGGGGTCTGGCTGCCCATCGCCTTCGTGGCGCTTCCCGTGGGGGCGCTGTGGGACGCGCGCATGTCCCTCGTCCTCGTCCTCGTCCTCGCCGCCGTCACGGGCAGCCTGCCGCCCTTTTCCGACTACGGCGTGGTGCTCGCCGTCATGGTGGGAGGCTCGGCGGCGGCGCTGAGCATCCGGGCCGTACGCAGGCGGTCGGAGACGTGGGTTTCCATCGCCCTCATCACGGCCTCCATGGCCCTTGCGCTCCTGGCCCACGGGTTGGCCGTCTCGGCATCCCTCGCCGGCGTCGCCCACAACACCCTGGTGGCGGCGGGCAACGCCACGGTGGCGAGCCTCCTGGCCATGGGATCCCTCTGGATCTTCGAGCTCTTCACGGGGATTACCACGGATCAGACCCTCCTGGAGTGGGCCGATCCCACGCGCCCACTCCTGAAACGCCTCTCCCTGGAGGCGCCGGGGACCTACGCCCACACCATCAACGTGGCCAACCTGGCGGAGGCGGCGGCGGCCGCCATCGGCGCCAACAGTCTTCTCTGCCGGGTAGGGGTGTACTACCACGACGTGGGAAAGGTGCTCAAGCCCCACTACTTCGTGGAGAATCAGCCCGACGGCCGCAATCCCCACGACAAACTCAAGCCCGAGACCTCGGCGGCCATCGTGCGGGAGCACATCACCGAAGGCATCCGTCTCGCCCGCGAGGCCGGTGTGCCTGAGGTGATCGTCCGCTTCATCTCCGAGCATCACGGCACCCAGCGCATCGGCTTCTTCTATCAGAAGGCGCTGGAGGAGTCTGAAGGAGAGGTGGACGAAGCCCTCTTCTCCTACCCGGGGCCCAAACCCCAGTCGAAGGAGACGGCCATCGTCATGCTGGCCGATTCGTGCGAGTCGGCCACCCGCGCCATGCAGGATCCCACGCCCGAGCGGGTGCGGGAGCTCATCGACACGGTGGTGAACGGGAAGATCGCCTCGGGCCAGCTCGATGAAGCGCCCCTCACCCTGAAGGAGCTCTCCATCATCAAGGACCAGTTCGTGAAGATCCTCTCAGGGATGCATCACCGGCGCATCGACTATCCCGAGACGAAGCACATCACCGACGCGGAGGAGGACGAGGGGAAGACCGGCGAAGGCGGCGCATCCGAGGGCGGCGCGGAAGATCCGTCCGGGGACGCCGGGGCCCCCGGCAGGGCGCCGGTGGAGGACCGAACCCCCGACCGGGGAAAGGGGTCGCCGTGAGGGAAGACGACGCCCTCCGTGTGCACGTGAATCCCGGCGCCTTCGGCGACGTTTCCGCCGAGGTGCTGAGGAACGCCCTCCTCCACGTCCTGGATGCGGAAGGCGTGGAGGAGGCGGAATTCTCCCTCACCCTGGTGGACGACGACGCCATCCGGGAGCTGAATCGCCGTTACCTGGAGCGGGATCGCCCCACCGACGTCATCGCCTTCTCCCTGGGGGAGCCGGAGGCGCCTCTGGGAGACGTCTATGTGGGCATGGAGCAGGCCCGGCGCCAGGCGGACGAAGCGGGCGTGCTCCTGGAAGAAGAGCTGGTGCGCCTGGCCGTTCACGGGACCCTCCACGTACTGGGGTGGGACCATCCCGAGGGAGGGGAACGCGTGGAGAGTGAGATGTTCCGGCGCCAGGAGGCTCTGGTCCGGGAGATCCTGGATGACGCCCCGGCCCGGACGGCGGAAGGATGAGTCGGGATGTGAGCCAGATGAACCCGGAGATCACGGAGCTCCGCGAGGAGCTGAAGTCCCTCCTCGACGCGGGGCAGGTGGAGCGCGCGGTCGGCCTCGTCGCCCAGGTCCACGCCTCGGACCTGGCGGACCTGGTGGAGGACCTCCCCGACGAGCAGCAGGTGGCCCTCCTCACGGCGCTGCGGCCGGAGCTGGCCTCGGATACCCTTGCCGAGATGGAGGAGGGGGAGGAGCGGGCCGAGCTGGTGGCGGCCCTGTCCCCGGCCAAGAGCGCCGAGCTCCTCCAGGAGATGCCCGACGACGACGCGGCGGACATCATCGGCGAACTGGAGCCCGAGGAGCGCCAGCGGGTTCTGGAATCGCTTCCCGCCGAGGACGCCGGGGATCTGAGAGACCTCCTCGGGTACGGAGAGGAAACGGCCGGCGGCCTCATGACCACCGAACTGGTAGCGGTGGAGGCGACGCTCACGGCCCGGGAGGCGCTGGAGGAAGTCCGGCATCAAGGCCGGGAAGTGGAGGACTTCTACACCGTCTTCGTCGTGGATCCCCAGCGGCGGCTTCTGGGGACGGTAGGACTCGACGACCTGGTCACCGCCGATCCGGACGAGCCGGTGGAGAACCTGGTGGAGCCGGCGCCCGCCACCGTGCTTCCCGACGTGGATCAGGAGGAGGTGGGCCACCTCATCGCCCGCTACAACCTGGCCGCCATCCCGGTGGTGGACGAGGATGGCGTGCTCCTGGGCCGCATCACCTTCGACGACGTCATCGACGTTATCGAAGCCGAGCAGACCGAGGACATTCTGCGCCTTGCCGGCGTCAGCGACGACGAGGAGCTGCGGGCTTCCTGGACCGAGTCGGTGCGCCAGCGCCTGCCGTGGCTCTTCCTCAATCTGGTAACGGCCTTTCTGGCGGGGCTGGTCCCTTACCTCTTCGGGGCCACCATTCAGAACGCCGTGATCCTGGCCTCCTTCATGCCCGTCATCGCCGGCATGGGCGGCAACACGGCCACACAGGCCCTGGCCGTAACGGTGCGGCGCCTGGCCGTGAACCACATGGATCCGGAGCACTGGTCCATGGTGCGCAAAGAGGTGATGGTGGGCCTGGTGAACGGTCTGGTCGTTGGAGGCGTCACGGCGCTGGTGGCGGCCATGGTGCCGGGAGGCAACCCGGTCCTGGGGGGCGTGGTCATGTTCAGCATGTGGGGCAATATGCTTGTGGCGGGCTTTGCCGGCTCGGTGATTCCAGCGCTCCTCGACCGGGTGGGCGTGGATCCCGCCGTGGCCTCCTCGGTCTTCGTCACCACCCTGACCGATCTGTGCGGATTCCTTCTTCTCCTGGGGATGGCCAGTAAGTTCCTGGCCTGAGGCGCCATGCGACGCTTTTCCCGCTCCTTCGCCGTCATTGTGGGCCTGAGCCCGTTCGTGGTGGCGTTCCTCAGGGATCGGCGCCGATGGATCCTCTTCGGGCGTCCCAGCACCCGCTCCCTGGAGGAGCATCGGCGCCGGGCCGAGCGTCTCACCCGGCGGCTGGCCCGGCTGGGGCCCACCTTCATCAAACTGGCCCAACTCTTCAGCACCCGGGCCGACATCCTTCCCGAGCCGTACCTTTCCGCCGTGGGAAAGCTGCAGGACCAGGTCCCTCCCGACCCGGTGGAGGACATTCTGAGCGTGATCCGCGCCGAACTGGGGCGGCCCGCCGAAGAGGTCTTCCAGGACTTTCAGCGGGGGCCGGAAGCGGCGGCCAGCCTGGGCCAGGTGCACCGCGCCCGGGCGGGCGGGCGCGATGTCGTGGTCAAGGTGCTGCGACCCGGGGTGGAGCAGGCCATTGCCCTGGACCTGGACATCTCCTTCCGCCTCCTCTTCTGGCTCAACATCCTCTTTCCCAACCACCACGTGCGAGCCGTGACCAACGTGGTGCGGGAGTTCAGTGTGCGGGTGCGCGCCGAGATGGATTTCCGCGAGGAGGCCGCCAACATCGACCGTTTCCGGCGCACCTTCCGGGGCGACCCCCGGGTGCGGGCTCCGGTGGTGCTCCCCGAATACACTCGCCGGCGGGTTCTGGTCATGGAGCACTGCGCCGGCACCAAGATCGATGCCCTCCATGAGCGGTTCGCCGCAGGCCGCCTTTCCTTCCGCAGGGTTATGGAGAGCCTCACCGGGGTGTACCTGCGCATGATGATGGTGGACGGCTTCATGCACGCCGACCCCCATCCGGGGAACCTCCTGGTGCAGGACGACGGCACCCTCGTGATCCTGGACTGGGGCGCCGTCCTCGAGGTGCCCAAGTGGACGCGGGAGTCCATCCTGAGCATCGCTCTCGCCGTGGGGCGGGAGGACCTGGACGGCGTCATCAACGGGATGTACCACCTGGGGATGATCAGCCCCGAGGTCTCCCGGGGCGAAATCCGCGAAGCCGCCACGGAGATCCTGCGCATCGTGGAGCGGGCCCGGACCACCAACCGGCGTCGCATCGTGGAGACGGTTCTCACCGAGGTGCTGGATACCTTCTACACCTGGCCCCTCATGCTTCCCCAGGAGCTCGTGTACTTCTTCCGCACCGCGGCCCTCATCGAGGGGCTGGCCTTCCACTACGACGAGAACTTCGACGGGCTGACCTTCATTCGCGGCGTGATCCGCGCCCACCAGGCCGAGCTGCTCCGCTCTACCGGGCGCCAGCCGGCCCAGCTCGCCAAGGGGATCGTGGACGAGGCCCAGACCGTCCTCCGCTCGGTGCGGGATCTGGTGGGGAGGGCGGAGCGGGAGGAGCTGCGCGTGCGGGTGCACCCCCGGGACATGCAGGCTCAGGAGCGCTTTCTTCACCTCCAGGCCCGCCGCCTCCTTCTCAGCATCTTCGCCACCGCCACGGCGGTCATCACCTCCATCCTCTTCCTCGCCCTGGGCAACTGGTGGCTTCTGGGGCTGGGCCTCGGGGCGGCGCTGATTATGTTCGTGGTCGTGCTGTTCATTCCCACGCATCTGCTTGAGAATCCACTGCGCCACGCCCGCGGCATCCGGCCGGACGAGTGGCATTGACGGGGAGCACCGAGGTGCCTGAAGGCGAGAACACCACACAGAGGCTCATCCGTCTCTTTCATGAGGGGAAGCCGGCGGCCCTGGCCCGTGCCATCTCCATGGTGGAGGACGAACGCCCGGGGTTTCAGGGACTTCTCCACGCGCTGCTGAAGCCTCCCCCCCGGGCGGCGCGCGTCGGCTTCACCGGCCCTCCCGGTGCGGGGAAGTCCAGTCTGGTGGCCGGGATGGCGGCGGCGTACCGCGGCCGGGGTTGCGAGGTGGGCGTGGTGGCCGTGGATCCCACCAGTCCCTTCTCGGGGGGTGCGCTCCTGGGGGACCGGATCCGCATGAACGATCTAGCCACCGATCCCGGGATCTTCATCCGCTCCATGGCCACACGGGGCTCTGTAGGCGGCCTGGCCACCACCAGCAAGGAGGTGGTGGACCTCATGGACGCCTTCGGCTTCGATCACATCCTCATCGAAACGGTGGGGGTAGGGCAGACCGAGCTTGAGGTCACCGCCGCCGCCGACACGGTGGCGGTGGTGCTCGTTCCCGAGTCGGGAGACGCCATCCAGGCCATGAAGGCGGGGCTCATGGAAATCGCCGATATCTTCGTGGTGAACAAGGCCGACCGTCCGGGAGCCGACCGGCTCCTGCGGGAGATCCGCCAGGCCGTTCACCTGCGCGCGGGCGACGCCCTCTCCGACATCCCGGCCCACCACGGCGTGGACCTGAGCCGCCTCGTGCGCCGGGAGAGG
This sequence comes from Gemmatimonadota bacterium, assembly GCA_046756305.1. Classification (GTDB taxonomy): domain Bacteria; phylum Gemmatimonadota; class Gemmatimonadetes; order Longimicrobiales; family Gaopeijiaceae; genus JBHHWB01. The sequence continues at coordinate 14,721 of JBHHWB010000015.1, read as the reverse complement.
GAGACGGACGCGGCCGTGGAAGCCGGCGGGTGGGAGATTCCCGTCCTCAAGACCACGGCCCAGACAGGGGAAGGCCTGGAAGAACTCCTCGACGCCGTGGACCGGCACCGCGCCTGGCTCCTGGAAAGTGGAGAAATGGAGCGGCGCAGAAGGGCCCGGGCGCGGATCCGCGTTCAGGACGTGGTGGACCGGGAGCTGCGCCGCGTGGCGTGGCGTTCCTCCCGGGTGCAGGATCTCCTGGAGGAGGGGCTGGACGAGATCCAGCGAGGGGAGGAAACGCCGTACTCGGTGGCCGGAAGGATCCTGGAGGCCGTTCTGGCCGTACCGCCCGCCATGCGTTGACCCCCCTCGGCGGGTGGGGACATCTTCCAGGAAACGGGGTAGGTGCAATACCGGCCCCATCTCGAGGAGAGACGCATGTCCACCATGGAAAAAGACCTCACGGATCCGGGCGAGCTCGCCGCCGTCATCCGCCGCCGTGAGGAAGAGCTCGCCGAGCTGAAGAGGCGTCTGCAGGATTGGGAGGCCACCTTTGAGTCCACCCCGCAACGCGACGCCCTCTTCACCACCATCTCCGGGCGGGAGATCAACCCCCTCTACACGCCGCTGGACCGTGCCGACGCTCCGCCCTACGAGGATGCCATCGGCTTCCCCGGCGACTTCCCCTTCACCCGGGGCCCCTACGCCACCATGTACCGGACCCGGCTGTGGACCATGCGCCAGTTCGCCGGGTTCGCCACAGCCGAGGAAACCAACCAGCGCTACAAATACCTCCTGGCCAACGGCCAGACGGGACTCAGCGTCGCCTTCGATTTCCCCACCCTCATGGGTTATGACTCGGACCACCCCCGTTCCCTGGGCGAGGTGGGCGTGTGCGGGGTGGCCATCTCCAGCCTGGCGGACATGGAGACCCTCTTCGACGGAATCCCCCTGGATCAGGTTTCCGTCTCCATGACCATCAACGGACCGGCGGTCATCCTCTTCGCTTTCTATGTGGCCGCGGCGGAGAAGCAGGGGGTGGCGCCGGAGGTGCTGCGGGGCACGGTCCAGAACGACATCCTCAAGGAATATCAGGCGCAGCACGCCTGGATCTATCCCCCGGAGCCGGCGCTGCGTCTCATCGTGGATATGTTCGAGTGGGCCAGCGAGCACACGCCCAAGTACAACCCCATCTCCATCTCGGGCTACCACATCCGGGAAGCGGGAGCGACGGCGGCCCAGGAGCTGGCCTTCACCCTGCGCAACGGCTTCGAGTACGTGGAGCGGGGGATTGCCCGCGGGCTGGATGTGGACCGCTTCGCCCCCCGCCTCTCCTTCTTCTTCGATGTCCACAACGACTTCTTCGAGGAGATCGCCAAGTTCCGCGCCGCCCGCCGCATCTGGGCCCGGGGGATGAAGGAGAAATACGGCGCCAGGAACCCCGAGTCATGGCGCCTCCGCACCCACGCCCAGACGGCTGGGGTGAGCCTCACGGCGCAGCAGCCCGAGAACAACATCGTGCGGGTGGCCTATCAGGCCATGGCCGCCGTCCTGGGCGGGACCCAGTCCCTGCACACAAACTCCATGGACGAGACACTGGCGCTTCCCACGGAGAAGGCGGTGCGCATCGCTCTCAGGACCCAGCAGATCCTGGCCTACGAGTCGGGGGTTCCCAACACCATCGATCCCCTGGCGGGCTCCTACTACGTGGAGACCCTCACCGACGAACTGGAGCGGGACGCCCTGGCCCTCTTCGAGGAGATCGACGCCCTGGGCGGGGTGGTGCCGGGCATCGAGGAGGGGTGGTTCCAGCAGCAGATCGCGGCTTCCGCCATGCGCCAGCAGCGGGAGATGGAAGCCGGAGAGCGGGTGGTGGTGGGCGTCAACCACTTCACCGAAGGTTCGGAGAAGGTGGAGATCGAGCTCCTGCGCATCGACAAGTCGGTGGAGGAAAAGCAGCGCCGCCGCATGGCCGAGCTTCGCCGGAGGCGGGACGACGCCGAGGTGAAGCGAACCCTGGCCGCATTGACCGAGGCTTGCCGCACCGAGGAGAACCTGGTTCCCAGGATCCTGGACTGTGCCCGGGCCTACTGCACCCTCTTCGAGATTCGCCACGCCATGGAGGAGGTTTTCGGGTCCTACAAGGAACCCGTCTTCTTCTGATGGGCGAGGGATCACCTCCGGCGCCGGCGCGCTCCGCTTCCCCTCACGGCGCCCCCTCGGGAGCGGAGGAGGTGGGCGCCGTCCTCTTCGACGCGGGCAATACCCTCGTGTACGTGGATCCCGCGCGCATGGCGGAGATTCTCGGCACCGAGGGGGTGGAGGCCACGCCCGAAGACGTGGTCCGGGCCGAACGCAAGGCGCGGCGGGTCCTCCACGATGCGATCCGGTGGGGCGGCACGGGGACCGAGCCCGAGGTATGGCGGGAGTATTTCCTGCGCCTCTTCCGGGGCAGCGGGGTGCCCGACGAGCTCCTCGAGGCCGTGGGCGACCGCATGAAGGCCGCCCACGCCCGCCGTCACCTGTGGACCTACGTGGCGCCGGGAACCGCGGATGCACTCCAGGCGCTGCGGGATGCGGGATATCCCCTGGGGGTCATCTCCAACGCCGACGGACGGGTGGAGACGTTGCTGGAGGACGTGGGTCTGCGGGGCTACTTCGACTTCGTGGTGGATTCGGAGGTGCTGGGCGTGGAAAAGCCGGACCGCCGGATCTTCCAGGAGGGGTGCCGCCGCATGGGGCTCCCGCCGGGCGCGTGCCTCTACGTGGGGGATCTCTACCCGGTGGACTACCTGGGCGCCACCGGCGCCGGCCTGCAGGCCGTGCTCCTGGATTCGCTGGGACTCCACGACGGGCGCGCACCCACTGTGGCCTCTCTGGCCGAGCTGGGTCCAATGCTGCGGATGGCGGGAATCTGAGTCCGCCCGGGGGGGAAGTCGCAGATCCGGAGCTGGATATGCGAAGTGGCGCAGATCCAACGTCGCGTGAAGGGCGATGCGCGCTCCGCGTTTCCCCTCTCCCCTCCTTCATTCTAACTTTCAGGGCCGTCACACAACCTGTGAGGAGCCAATGTCCGAAAACGATCGTAAGATCCGAGTGCTCGTGGCGAAGCCGGGGCTGGACGGCCACGACCGGGGAGCCAAGGTCATCGCCAGCGCATTCCGCGACGCGGGCTTCGAGGTGATCTATACGGGGCTGCACCAGACGCCGGAGATGATCGCGGCCGCCGCGGTACAGGAGGATGTGGATGTGGTCGCCCTCTCGGTGCTTTCCGGGGCGCACATGACTCTTTTTCCCCGGGTGAAGGAGCTGCTGGAGGAAGCCGGCGCCGGCGACGTTCTCCTCACCGGCGGGGGGATCATCCCCGAGGAGGACATGAAGGCGCTGGAAGCTCAGGGCATCGGGAAGCTTTTCGGTCCCGGCACACCCACCGGCGAGGCCGTGGAGTACATCCGAGAGTGGTTCCGGAACCGGGAGGCGGCGTGACGGAGCTGGCGGTCTCTTGATCCGGAAATCCGGCGGCGAAGGAGCGGCGGGGAAGGCTCCCACCGGGCGTCTGGCGGAGCTTGCCTCCGAGCTGAAGGCGCTTAGGGAGAGGCTGCGGGCCGGTGGTGGACCGGAGCGCATCGAGCGCCAGCACCGCCAGGGAAAGCTCACCGCCCGGGAGCGGGTACGGGGGCTCCTGGATCCCGACGAGCCGTGGGTGGAGGTGGGCCTCCTGGTGGCCCACGACCTCTACGACGGCCAGGCCCCCGCCGCGGGGGTGGTGACGGGGGTGGGCCGGGTGCACGGTCGGGAAGTAGTGGTGGTGGCCAACGACGCCACGGTGAAGGCGGGCTCGTGGTGGCCTGAGACCATCAAGAAGATGCTCCGGGCCCAGGAGATCGCCATGCGCTGCCGCATCCCCATCGTCTACCTGGTGGATTCGGCGGGGGTGAACCTCCCCTACCAGGGCGGCGTCTTCCCCGGCCAGTACGGAGCGGCGCGCCTCTTCTACTACAACTCCATCATGCGGAGGTATCTGGGGATCCCCCAGCTCGCCGCCGTCATGGGGCCGTGCATCGCCGGGGGGGCCTATCTGCCGGCACTTTCCGATGTGATCCTCATGGTGGAGGGCACCTCCTTCATGGGGCTGGGCGGACCCAATCTGGTGAAGGGCGCAACGGGGATCTCGGTGGACGCCGAAGAGCTGGGCGGTGCCCGGGTCCACACCGAGATCAGCGGCGTGGCCCACTACAGGGTGGAGAATGACGAGGCGTGCCTGGCGGAGCTGCGGCGCCTCATCAGCGAGCTTCCCCGGGAGCATCGCCTCGAAGTCGCGGACGCTACGCCGCCGCTGCGTTCCGCCTATGCCATGTACGACATCCTACCCGACGATCACCGCCAGCCCTACGACACGCACGCCCTCCTTGAGACCCTCCTGGACGGCGAGGGGCTGGACGAGTTCCAGCCGGGTCACGCTGCGGAGATGATCTGCGGCACCGGCTTCGTGGATGGCATCCCCGTGGGGGTCATCGCCAACGCCCGGGGGATGATCAAGGATCCCCGGGGCGGCCAACCCCGCTTCGGCGGCATCGTGTACACGGAAAGCGCACGCAAAGTGGCCTACTTCATCGAGACCATGAACCGCCACCGCACGCCCCTCCTCTTCGTGCAGGACGTGTCGGGGTTCATGGTGGGTCCCGAAGCCGAGCATTCGGGCATCATCCGGGCCGGCGCCGAGTTCGTGGAGGCCATGGCCACCGCCACCGTCCCCAAGGTGGTCCTCACCGTGAATCATGCTTCCGGCGCCGGCTACTACGCCATGGCGGGACAGGGATTCGATCCCGACTTCATTCTTTCCCTTCCCACGGGGCGCATGGGCGTCATGGAGGGGGAGAGCGCCGTCATGGCCCTCTTCAGCGCACAGCTCGAGCGCCTCAAGGAGGAGGGCCTGGTGCCCGACGAGGATCTCACCACCCGCATGGACGAGGTGCGCGCCGAATACGAGCGCCAGCTTGACGCCCGTTTCGCCGGTGCCCGGGGCTTCGTGGACGAGGTGGTCCTGCCCCAGGAGGTGCGTCCGGCGCTGAGTCTGCTCCTGCGCGCGGCCCTCCACAATCCCGGGCCCCACATCGGAGCCTTCCATCTTCCAGAGGGTCCGTGCGGTGGGTTGGAAACGGAGGCGGGGAATGGCTGAGCGGGAGGTCCTGCGCATCGCCAGCGGTCAGGGCTTCTGGGGTGACGACCTGGAGGCGCCGGTCCGGCAGGTGGAGGGCGGTCCCATCGACTACCTCATGCTGGACTATCTGGCGGAGGTGACCATGTCCATCCTCCAGAAGCAGCACGACCGGGATCCCTCCGCCGGGTACGCCCGGGACTTCGTGCCCCTCATGGCGCGTATCTTTCCCGCCGTGGCGGAACGGGGCATTCGCGTGGTGACCAACGCCGGGGGTGTGAACCCCGAGGGGTGCGCCGAGGCCCTGGTCCGGGCGGCGGGCGAAGCGGGGGTGGGCGGGAAGGTAAAGGTGGGACTGATCACCGGCGACGATCTCCTGGATCGCCTCGATGAACTGCTCGACGCGGGGCACGCCCTGAGCCACATGGAGACGGGAGCCCCCCTGGCCGAGATCCGGGACCGGGTGCGGAGCGCCAACGCCTACATCGGTGCCGAGCCCATCGTGAAGGCGCTGGAGATGGGCGCCGACGTGGTGGTCACCGGGCGCAGCACTGACACGGCGCTCACCTACGCTCCCATGATCCATGAGTTCGGGTGGGCCCGCGACGACTACGACCGCATCGCCGCCGGGGTGGTGGCGGGCCACATCAACGAGTGTGGCGCCCAGTCCACGGGAGGAAACTGCCTCATCGACTGGTGGCGGGTCCCCGATCTGACCGACGTGGGCTTCCCCATCGTGGAGGCGAGCCCCGACGGAAGCTTCGTGGTGACCAAGCATCCCCACACCGGCGGCTGGGTGACGCGGGGGTCGGTGGCCGAGCAGATCGTGTACGAGATGGGCGATCCTAGCAGCTACATCACACCCGACGTCGTTGCCGACTTCACCACCATCGAATTGGAAGACCTGGGCGCGGACCGCGTCCGGGTGCGGGGTGTACGCGGGAGTGCACCCACCGAGTTCCTCAAGGTATCCATCGCCTACGCCGCCGGGTGGAAGGCGGTGGGCACGCTCACCTACGCCTGGCCCGACGCGGCGGCCAAGGCCCGCCTCGCCGACCGGATTCTGCGTCGTCGCCTGGCGCGCCTCGGCCTGGAGTTTGACGAGATTCGCACCGAGCTGGTGGGATGGGATTCCACCCACGGGCATCTGGCCGGCCCGCCCCCTCCCGACCTTCCCGAAGTTCAGCTTCGCGTGGGGGTGCGGGGACAGGACCGGGCGGCGGTGGAGCGCTTCACCCGGGAGCTGGCGCCCCTGATCCTCACCGGCCCGCCGTCGGTGACGGGCTTTGCGGCGGGGCGTCCCCGGGTGCAGGAGGTCATGGCCTACTGGCCGGCGCTCATCGCCCGCGAGGCGGTGGAGCCGGGGCTGGTGGTGGAGGTGAGGGAAGCATGACCAAGGTGCAGCTGGTCCATCTGGCCCACGCCCGCTCCGGCGACAAAGGAGACACGGCCAACGTGGGGCTCATCGCCTACGAGGCGGAGGACTTCGAGCTCCTCCGGCGGGAGGTGACCCCGGAGGCGGTGAAGGCCCATTTCGGTTCCCTGGTCAAAGGGGAGGTGGAGCGCTTCGAGCTCCCCAATCTTCACGCCCTCAATTTCCTCCTCCACGGGGCGCTGGGGGGCGGGGGAACCCTTTCCCTGATGAACGACGCCCAGGGGAAGGTCTTCAGCACGGCGCTCCTGCGTATGGAGATCTCCGTGCCCGAAGAGGTGGCCGAACGGGTCCGCGGCCGGGGGAGGGTCCCGCCGGGGTGGACGCCTGCGGAGGTGCCCGGCCATGGATGAGGCGCTCCTCCTTTACGGCGTCTCCGAGGGCGTGGCGCACGTTACTCTGAACCGTCCCGAGAAGCGCAACGCCCTCAACGCCGCCCTGGTCGCGGAGCTTCAGGACGCGCTGGCGCGGGCGGCCGGCGACGACGCGGTGCGGGTCGTGGCGCTGGGCGGGGCGGGGAAGGACTTCTGCTCCGGCGCGGACCTGGCCGAACTGGAAGAGATCCGCGAGCGGAGCGAGGAGGAGAACCTGGAAGACGCGCTCCGTCTCGGCCGCCTCTTCCTGACCATGCGCGAAGTGTCCAAGCCGGTGGTGGCGGTGGTGCAGGGAAGGGCCCTGGCCGGGGGTGCGGGCCTGGCCACGGCGTGTGACCTGGTGCTGGCGCGCGAGGACGCCGTCTTCGGATATCCCGAGGTGCACCTGGGCTTCGTGCCGGCCATGGTCATGACGATTCTGCGAAGAAAGGTGGGCGAGTCCCGGGCTTTCGAACTGGTGATCCGCGGCCACCGCGTCACGGCTGTGGAAGCCCGGGAGCTGGGATTGGTGAACCGGGTCTTCCCCGAGGCGTCCTTCGAGGAGGAGGTAGCGGGCTACCTCTCGGATCTGGCTCGGCGTCCCCCCACGGCGGTGGGACTCACCAAGGGCCTGCTCTACGACCTTGACGGTCTGAGCTTCGAGGAGGGCATCCGCAGGGGAGCCGAGGTGAACACCCGAGCCCGCCGGACCGAGGAGTGCCGGGAAGGCGTGGCCCGCTTCCTGGAACGATCCCGGGGGCGGGGACGGGGCGATGATCCCTCGCGTGGGTAGCGTCTTCGCGCGGTTCGGATACCCGCAGGCCCACTGCGGGTAAGCGAACGTGCTCATCCGTCTGGATCGCTCCCGTCGGGCCGGACCATACCTGGTCTGGAAGGTCCGTTTCTTCTCGGTCGGCGCCGTCCTGGCCCTTGGGGGCATCTACCTGGACGATCGCCGCATCGTGGCGGGTGCCACCGCCGTTCTCGTGGTGGGATTCCTCCTGCGCTTCCTCCCGCCGCGGCAGGACTCCCGGGAGCGGGACATGGAGGAACACGACCCCCCGGCGCGCGACCGCTGAGGCCATGGCGGCGTCCCGGAAGGGGCGCCAGCGTGGGGGATGGCCGAGACTCCCGAAGTGCTTCTCCGCAGACACTTTGGATATCCGGGGTTCCGCCCGGGTCAGGCGGAGCTGGTGGCGGCAGCGCTGGCGGGCCGCGACGCCCTGGGGATCCTCCCCACCGGGGGTGGAAAGAGCGTGTGCTACCAGATCCCGGCGCTGGCGCTGGGAGGGCTCACGCTGGTCATCTCCCCCCTCATCTCCCTCATGGACGATCAGGCGGAGCGGGCCCGCCGTGCCGGGATTCCCGCCCGGGTCCTTCACTCCGGGCTCGGAGCCGGGGCCAGGGCGGAGATTCTTCGCCGGGCCCGGGAGGGGGCGCGTGGCGAAGACGGCGCCCTTTCCGCCTCGGGCCGGAGGGCCGGCGCCGCCCTGCGCGCGGCTTCTCCCCCGGAGACCGGTCCTGGCGCCGAATCCGGTCCCGGTGCCGAATCCGGTCCCCTGAAGCTTCTTCTGGTTTCCCCGGAGCGCCTGGAGAGTCCGGCCTTTCTGGCGGCGCTGGAGGGCCTCGACGTGGCCCTGGTGGCGGTGGACGAGGCTCACTGCATCTCCCACTGGGGGCATGACTTCCGGCCGGCCTACCGTCGGATCGCCCTCCTTCGGGCCCACCTGTCGGCCCCCTTCATGGCCCTCACGGCCACGGCGACTCCGGCGGTGCGCCGGGACATCGCCGCCAACCTGGGGCTGCGCGATCCGGTGCGGGTGGTGCGCTCCTTCGACCGGCCCAACCTGGCCTGGTCGGTGAGCGCGCTGAAACGTGGGGAAGGCCGTATCCGGGCCGTTTGGACCCTCCTGCGCCGGGTGAAGGGTGCCGCCATCGTGTACGCGCCCACCCGGCGGTGGGTGGAGGCGGTGCGGGACGGCTTGGCGGGTCGGGGCCTCGCGGTGGAAGCCTACCACGCGGGGCTGGAGCCGGCGGAGCGGAGGCGCGTCCAGGAATCGTTCATGGGGGGACGCTGCCGGGTGGTAGTGGCCACCAACGCCTTCGGCATGGGGATCGACAAGGCCGACGTGCGCCTGGTGGCCCACACCCACCTCCCCCCCTCGCTGGAAGCGTACTATCAGGAGGCGGGGCGGGCCGGGCGCGACGGTGAGGCTGCGCGGTGTGTCGCCCTCTACCTTTCCGGGGACGACCGGATCGGGCGCAGATTTCTGGAGGCACGCAGCCGCACGGAACGCGACGCCGACGGGACCCGGCGCCCCGCTCGCGGGTCTCACAGGAACCGCTCGAGTCGTCGGCGCCCGAGCAACCGGCTCCACGCGGCGGAGGCCCAGCGTCCCACGAAGAGGTCCTCCCGGGCTGGGGAGGCGGGACCGGCGGATGTGCCTGAGGGCACGGGAGAGCCGAGCCCGGCGGAGCTCCGGCGGGCCGCACTGCGGCGTCTCAAGGCCGTTCGGCGCTACGCGCGCAGCCGGCGGTGCCGCAGGCGGGTACTTCTTGACTATTTTGGTGAGGACGCCCCGCCTCGCTGCGGACGCTGCGACCGGTGCGTGTCATGAGACGCAGCCGGTTCCCCACACCCACCCGACCATCGCCTGTAACGATACCTGAATGCCCGTCCCCCCGGCCTTGCGGGACGAGGTGCATGCCTTCGCAGTTTTTTCGCCGCCTCGGGCATGGCGGGCCGCCGGAACTACACCGCCATGCCGATGGAGACCAGGATCATTCACATAGCGAGTCTGCTTTCGGCATGCGGACACACTTCATCCGTCGCTGGAGGATGGAGCGAGGGTTCGGCGTTGCTGACCTCGTATTTCGTCGCTCGGGGGTGCAGATCTCCCGCGGAATAGAATCGCAGCGTCGTCCGGTTGCCTACAACGTCGACTCGCCTCCCGTGAACCGGGGACGGTTCAGCTGGCCTCCCAGTCCACAGCCCCGGCGAGCTCGGGAGGAATCCCTTCTTCGAAGGCCTGCTCGAGATCCTCGAGCTTGAGCTGGCGGGGGGCCCGGAACACGAGCGCCGTCTGTTTCTTCTTGAAGTTCTTCTTTTCGCTCAACACCACGCACCCTAGCTCTTCGACCAGCGCTCGATAGGCCCCGGCCGCCATACTCAATCGCTCCCGATCCAGCCCCTTCACGACCACGCGGAAAGCGGAAGGTCCCTCCAAGACGTAGATGAGAAGATAGGCGAAGGCGGTGGTGACGACCGCCACGTGAGGGAGTTCGAGGCCGGCACAAAGACCGACCAGGGTCATCAGGATTACTCGGCCGGTGTCCTTCGCCTGTCCGAGGTTCGTTCGGAACCGGAGGAGACCGCCGATGCCGAAGATCACCAGTGCCGTATACGGGTACCGCAGCACGATCGTTCCGATAACGGCGCCGACCGTAGAGAACATGATCAATGTTTTGGCCGACTCCAACTCGTCCAGCTTTGCGACCTTCCCATAGGTGCGGGGATGGTAGGCAATCAGGGCGGCCAGAACGCAGGCCAAAACCAACGCCAGCACGAGCTTGGCCACGAAATCGAAATCCGTAAACTGCAGCCATACGTCGACGAGCGTGCTCGGCTGACCCAGGTCGGTTGCGAGACCTGGAATCTGAGTCGAAATCTTGAGGGCGCTCATCGTTAGCATCGTTGGAGCCAATTGGATAATCATGATTTACCCGCACCCATCCGTGATCCGGTGCCGAACACTCTTCGGGGCTTGCGACGTCCGGCCGGCCTCCGCCTTCAGGCCGGTTGACGAATCCTCAGCAGAAGGCTCTTCGGCACACCCGTGAGGAAGTTCACACGCAGCATTCTTGCCCCCGTAGGGACTTCATATTGATCGCGGTCCCTAGCGCCGATGGTCATGCCGTCCAAGGTCACCGCGTCGTCGACCTCGCCGCGATTGGCCTCGTAATGGAAGAAGGCCCCATCGAATTCAAGCTCGAGTACGTACGCCGCCTCCGTCATCCCGCCGTCCAGCACAGGGCGGGCCTCTACCCGTACCGGCAGGCCTCCCTGGACCGGAATATCGAGACCCTGGGAGCGTTCTACCAGCCACCACCTCTGAGTTCCCCGATTCTGGCGGTGCAGCTTGACCGGGATCCCGTCGTTGAGAGGATGAATCGACTCCCAGTCGATGCTCGCGGGCCCTACCTGGGCGGATCCGCCCCAGACGGCGACGATCAGTCCGGCCACTCCCGCGGCCAGCAGCGGGAACCGGACCCGACGCAGGCCGACCTTGTAGGGATGAAGGGATCGCTCGATCTCCGGCCACACCTTTCGCCGAGCCGTGTCGAGGTCGTAGGGGAAGTCGATCTCGACCCACGGGAGACCGGCCACGTTGACGCCGGTCATGTGGACTTCTGACAGGATACTCCGAACCGCTTCAGTGACCCACGTATTCTCACCGCCCGCCTCGATGATCGCTTCAGCTCGCGCGAGCAATACCCTCGTACCCTCTGCGTCCAGCTTGATCATCCCCAGGTTCTCACCCCGAGACCCTGTAGCCGGCAGGTCCTTGCCCAGATCCGTGACCCGGGAGCCGACGAGCCCGATCTTCGTCTCCTCCGCACCCCCGTGACTGACAGAGTCGAACGCCAGCGCGCACCCGGGCTGCTTGAGGAGGCGCTTCAGGACGTCCGGATGGAAAAGCAGGTCGGAATTGAGGATCAGGACATCACCATCCAGCCACTCGCGGGCCAGCCACAGGGAGTAGAGACTGTTCGTTTCGTCCGGACGAGGGTTGACCACGTACTCTACCGATTCGCCCAGTACTTTCCGGATCTGGTCGCCTCCATGGCCGACGACGACGGCGACCGGCCCGACGCCTTCAGCCGACAAGGCCGCCAACTGGTGCTCGATCAGGGTGGCGCCTCCAACCGGCTGGAGTGCCTTGGGCCGACCCTTGGCGTGCCTTCCGAGCCGGCTACCCAGTCCCGCAGCAAGAATGACCGCTCTCATGCTACCTCTCAACTCTGGAGGTGCCCGGACTGCCCGATGCCTGAGACCGCGTTTCCCTCCCGGAGGCGGGAGCGCCGGGACCAGGCGTACTCCTTCCGGCATGGGCTTCGAGGCCGAGCTCTGCCAAGATCCATCGCTCCGCCGCGTCCGTGGCGGTCCCGACGTTGTAGAACAGGTCCCGGGCCATCGCCCTTCGGATCTCGCCATGCGCGTCAGGGTTCTCCAGGCTCCACTCCACCGCCCGCACAGCCTCATCGGGCCAGCGAGCGACCGTGCCGCCTTTGCGGCCCCAGGTCTCCAGGTCGAAGCTGCCCTTCTTCTTGCGCTTGACGGCCTCGATGAGCTCGGGAACGTCCAGGTAGACCACGGGGCGGTCGAGCAGCGAATACTCCATGGAAACAGACGACGCGTCCGAGATCAGGAGGTCGGCCGCATAGAGATACGGCACGACGTCGAAACCAGTGACCATTCGCGTGTGTTCGTCGAGCATACTTTTGATCTCGTCGCGACCGCGCTCCGCGCGATCTCGCGGATGGTCGTGAAGCTTGATCAATATGTCGTACTCCCCGGTATCCCGCAGCCGCCGGATGACCTCCGGCCCGGTCGATTCCAGCGAGTTTCGTTTTTGACCAGTAGGCGCGTAGAGCAAGACCGGCCGCTCGCCCGTTAATCCGACGTCGTCGAGGATGTGGTCGCGGCTCAGGGAGCCGTCGACGAGCCTGTCCAACTTGGCGAACCCTGTCGGCACCAGCCGGTCACTGCCTTCCCGGAACAGCTTGTTCTCAATGAGTGATCGCATCTGGTACGGGCCGATCACGAAGAGTGTATCATAAATGAGCACATCACGACGCACGGCCATGTTTCGGAACGACAGCCCATGGAAGATCTGGACGCGGCCCCGGTCAACCTTCGGAAAGAAGCCCGAGCTATGAGCACAGAAGACCAGGTCGTACTCGCGTTCCCGCATCTCGTCGAGTTCGATCACCTGCTCGGGCGGCACATGCGGGAAATGGCCATAGAGCTCAGAGGCAGTCGTCGCTCCACGCCCTTGGTCGTCGCCGTCACGTCCGCCTGAGAGTTCCACCAAGACGTCGGAGCGCTTCGCGAGCCTTCGGTAGATGGGCTCGAAGCATATGAAATGGACCGGAGCGTACCCCGCGAAAAGGATGCGCCTCACCGGGCGTACTCGAGACGGAGGAACGCGGTGCCCTGACGATAGTCGGGCTCGAAGACGTCTGAGCCGTAGGCGGGCCGCATGAAGTCCTTGAGCCGGAACTTGCCGCCGAACCACACGTTCACCGATTTAGACGCCTCCATGCGCATACGCAGCCCGAAGTCGTGCCGCCGATCGACGCGGCCGCCGTAGCGGGCGTCCTCACCGACCAGGGCGTCGAACGTCCGGTTGCGGATCCCGTAGTCGAAGTACGTCTTGAGAGAAGTGGAGAGGTCCAGCTTTACCGTCGCTCCATAGGTCCACGCGACGAAGTCGCGATTGAGCGTAACCATCTGTCCGTCGAAGGGCTCGGGGGTCGCGACATGTTCCGCCCGGCGCCAGTCGACCGACAGGTCCAGCTCCAGTGGCGTACCGAGGCTCAATTCGAGTTCGGCCTTCCCTCCGGTCTCGACGCGATCTCTCCACGGCATGTCCCTGAACGCACGCCACCGGCGTCGTCCTTTCAGCGTCAGATCCACGCCCATCGCCCGGCCCTTGACGAGCTCACGGGAGTATCCCAACACCACGGTCTTCCGTGAGATGTCGCCGGCCGCGAACTCGGGCGTCCCACCTGCGTCGTAGCCTACGAGGTACGTCTTGCGGAACTCGCTGGGGTCGAGACCGACGCGGACTTTGATCTCATCCCGCCTCGAGAACTCGAACGCATAGTACGCGTCGAACGCAAACGACGTTCGGGCCGAGTTGCGACCGTACACCTCGGCTTCGAGCTCGACCCCGAAGCGCGATCGCCGACCGTTGGAACGTTTTGTGCGGAAGTCGGCCTCGATCCCGAACACGCTCCCTACGTCGCTGACCGACTGCATGTCGAGGTACCGCGACGCACCGGCGTCGAATCTGGCCTGCTCACCGTCCGACAGGCGAAAGGGGTTACTCTCCGCAAGGACGCCCACCGTGTAGGTCCAGTTGCTTCGGAGACCATGTGGAGCATCCTGCGCCGCCAGTAAGGACGGGCATATGGCCCAAGGTGCAGCCAGCGCGATCGCTAGTCCTGCGCGACGCACAGGGGACGTCGGATTCATAGGCTCAAGGTCCTCTTGCCGAAGGATGTAACACTCGAAGAGGCGCTCACGCCAGCAAATCGTGACGCCTGGGTTACCCTCAGCAGGAATCGGGCCACGAAGTAACGAATCCCCAACCGTCTTTCTTGCACCGGTTTTGGAGGTCCGTGACCTGGCCGGCAGGTTGCCGTGAGTCGGCAAACTTTTCCGTTGCGGCACGAAGTGACCGCCGTTGGCCTGCCGGCACCCTCTCGGGTGCTTGCCTCGCCGCGGTGTCTCGGCAAGGGAGCCTTCGGTCCGATCTCGACAATCATTCTCATCGTCCTCCTTCTGCTACGCTTCGCGACCATGCGCGGCGATCTGGAAAAAGAGACCGTGCATCATAATGGTGCATTCTACGAATGCGTCCTCCGAATTTCCTAGGAGCCTGTCCGAGTAATGCAGCGGGCCGCGTTGGGGACGCCACGGCCCCAGGCCGTAGGCGGCGACTCGAAGGCATAGCCCAGGCTACGTCGAGAGGAGCCAACGACCGGGATGGGGCCGTGCCGCCCCAACCCAC
>JBHHWB010000014.1:0-53328 GCA_046756305.1 Gemmatimonadota bacterium | reverse complement strand
CGGTTGCCACCGGGGGCGGGGCCGTCCTATCCTCGGGGTTGCCTTCGACGCAGGCGTGCACGTGTCCGACGAACCCTGAACCCGAGTGCTTCGGAGCCCCATTGACGTCCTTTCCCGCTCCTCTTCGCCGCCGCCTGACGGAGGTGGTGGGTGAAGCCTTCGTCATCACCGATCCCGAAGAGCTCCTCCCCTACGATTCCGACGGCCTGACGGCGTACCATTGGCTCCCCGGAGCCGTGGTTCTTCCCGGGACGACGGAGGAAGTGGTGGAGGTGGTGCGTCTCCTCCACGGCGAAGGCATTCCGGTGGTGCCCAGGGGCGCCGGGACGGGCCTTTCCGGAGGCGCCCTGGCCCGGGATGGCGCCGTGGTGGTGGGGACGGCGCGGCTGAATCGGATCCTTCTCCTCGATCCGGAGAATCGCATCGCCCGGGTGGAGCCGGGCGTCGTCAATGCGGCCCTGGGCGCTGCTGCTGCGGCCCACGGCCTCCAGTATGCCCCCGACCCTTCTTCCCAGTCTGCGTGTACCCTGGGCGGGAACGTGGCCGAAAACTCGGGCGGGCCCCACTGCCTCAAATACGGGGTCACCTCGCGCTACGTCACGGGCCTGCGCGTCGTGCTGGAGGGCGGAGAGGTAGTGGATCTGGGCGGCGTCGGCCGGGATCCCCAGGCAGAGTTGGATCTGGTCGGCGCCTTCGTGGGGTCGGAAGGGTGTTTCGGGATTGCTGTGGAAATCGAAGTACGCCTCACTCCCCTCCCCCGCGGGGTACGTACGCTTCTGGGTGTCTTCGAAACGGTGGAGGAGGCCGCGGCCGCCGTGACCCGGATCATCAGCGCGGGCCTTCTTCCCGCCGCCCTGGAGATCATGGACGGGGCGAGCATCCAAGCCGTGGAGGAGAGCGTATACGCCGCCGGCATCCCCACCGACGCGGGAGCGGCTCTGGTGGTGGAGTTCGATGGGACCGACGAAGGCCTGGACGAGGAAGCGGCCCGGGCCCATGCCTTCTGCCGGGAGGCGGGTGCGCGCCAGGTGCTGCGTGCCGCCGACGAGGCCGAGCGCACCCGCCTCTGGCAGGGACGGAAGAAAGCCTTCGGGGCCATGGGGCGCATCGCACCGGACATCCTGGTACAGGACGCCACCGTGCCACGTTCGCAGCTTCCCCGGGTGCTCCACGAGATCATGGAGGTGGGACGGCGGCACGACCTCCACGTGGGCAACGTCTTCCACGCCGGGGACGGCAACCTCCATCCCAAGATCCTCTTCGACCGCAGCGACAAGGAGGAGCTGGAGCGGGTGGAGCGCGCCTCCAAGGAAATCATGCGCATCTGCGTGCAGGCGGGGGGGACCATCACCGGCGAGCACGGGGTGGGCGTGGACAAGCGGAGCTACATGAGCCTCATCTACGGAGAGGAGGAGATGGAGGCTATGCGGAGCCTTCACGACGCCTTCGACCCGAGGGACCTCTTCAACCCCGGAAAGGTGGTACCGGACCGTGACGGCTGAAAGGACGCTGGCTCCGGGATCGGAAGGCGAGGTGGCCGAGGCGCTGCAGGAGGCTTTCCGGCGGCGGTGGACGGTGCTTCCTCTGGGGACGGGGGTGGAGGCGCCCCCCATCGGTACGGCTCGTGATCTGACGCCTCTGCGAACGGAAGGCATGGACGGAATCCTGGAATACGAGCCTGCGGATCTCACCCTCACGGCAGGGGCCGGAACGTCCCTTGCGGAAGTCGCGGCGGCGGCGGCGGAGCACGGGCAGTGGCTGCCGTTCGACCCGCCGGAGGCGGCGGAGCGTACCCTGGGCGGGGTCGCCGCCACCGGCGCCCCCGGGCCGTTGTCCACGATGTACGGCCTCCCACGGGACAACATCCTGGGCCTCTCGGTGGTGACCGGAGACGGGCAGCGCCTGCGCCTGGGCGGAAAGGTGATGAAGAACGTGGCGGGGTTTGATCTCGTGCGCCTCATGGTGGGAAGCCGGGGGGCGTTGGGCGTCATCACCTCGGTGACGGTGCGCCTCTTTCCCCGCCCGGCGGTGGATCGGTGGTTTTCCCTGGAAGCCGCGACGCCGGCGGAGCTCATGGCGGCCGGGAGGGCGGTGGCCACGGCGCCGGTTCTGCCGGCCTCGGCCGTGCTGCGGACGAGGTTGGAGGAAGGGGCGGGAGGTGCCCTCTTCCTGCGCCTCCACGGGTCGCCGCCCACGGTGGAGGCCGACCGGGCCACCTTCGAGAACGCCTGCGGGCGGGGGTTCACACCCCTGGAGGGGCAGGAGGGACCTGGCCGGCCGTGGAGCGACGGCGCGGTGGTGACGGCCTCCGCCCTCCCCTCCCGCCTGGGAGCCCTCCTGGAGGCGGCCGGGGAGGTCTTCCCGGGAGCCATGGCCGTCGCCGACGTCCTTTCCGGAAGGGTGCACCTGTCGGTGGGGGTTCCGCCCTCTGGCGGACAGATGAGCAAGAATCTGAGGGAGATGGGGCGGGCGGTGGCCGAGCTGGAGGGAAGCGTCCGCCTCGTGCGGGCCGCGGGTGCGCGTGCGGAGGGTGCGCGGGTGGGGGAGGGGGACGCGGACGACGCGGCCGCCCGCATCCGCCGCGTTCTGAAGGACCGTTTCGACCCCGAGGGGGTCCTGTGGGATGGCGGCGCCTGGGGCGGGGCAGGATCATGATGGAGATCCGCAGCCCCCTGGACGGGACGGTCCTGGCCACGCTACCCGAGCACGGTGCGGAGGAAGTCGGCGCCGCGGTGGAGCGCGTACGGGCGGCGCAGGAGGAGTGGCGCGGTACCCCTCCCCGGGAGCGGGCCCGGGCCATGAGTCGCCTCGCCGCCGTCCTTGCCCGCCGGGGCGATGAGATCGCGCACAGGGTGCGGGCCGAGACGGGGAAACCGCTTCCCGAGGCCCTCACCGAGGTCGTGGTTGCGGCCGAACTGCTCCGCTTCTACGGGCGCAAGGGCGCGCGTCACCTCGCTCCCCGCACGGTGTGGGACGCCCTCCTCTTCGGCAAGTCCGCCCGCGTGGAGCGGGAGCCCTACGGTGTCGTGGGCGGGATCACGCCGTGGAACTATCCCTTCATCCTGGCCATGGATGTGGTGACGCCGGCCCTCATGGCGGGGAACGGCGTCGTGCTCAAACCCTCCGAGTTCACGCCCTGGACGGCCCTTCTCATTCCCGAGCTGGTGGGCGAGGCGGGCATTCCCCCTCATCTGGTGGAGGTGGTCACCGGCAGGGGCGACACCGGCGCCGCTCTGGTGGGCGGAGGCATCGATCGCCTGGTCTTTACCGGGAGCACCGCCACGGGGCGGAGGGTCATGGCGGCGGCGGCCGAGCATCTCGTGCCCGTGACCCTGGAGCTGGGGGGCAAGGATCCGGCGGTGGTCCTGGCCGACGCGGATCTGGACCGGGCGGCGGCGGGCGTGGCCTACGGGGCCTTCTTCAACGCTGGTCAGACGTGCATCTCGGTGGAGCGGGCCTACGTGGAGCGCACGGCCCTCGATGCCTTCCTTACCCGGGTGGTGAATATCGCCGAGTCGCTTCGACCCGGGACGGACGGGAGCGCCGATATCGGGCCTATGGTCACGGAGCAGCAGTTGGAGATCGTGAAGCGACATGTGGAGGATGCCCGCTCCCGGGGCGCCCGCATCCTCACCGGGGGGACCCCTGCGGCGGACAACCCCCGCATCTTCCTGCCCACGGTCCTCGCCGACGTGGATGCGTCCATGCTGGTCATGACCGAGGAGTCCTTCGGTCCCCTCCTGCCGGTGATGGCGGTCGAGGACGCGGATGATGCTGTTCGCCGGGCCAACGCCCTGGGCTACGGCCTTTTCGCCAGTGTGTGGACCGGGGATGCGAACCGAGGTCGTCGGGTGGCCCGGCGTCTGCGTGCCGGCGGCGTGTCCATCAACGATGTGCTGACGCACTACGCCGTCGGGGGTCTTCCCATGGGTGGGCGGGGCGGCAGCGGCTTCGGTCGTCGCCGCGGATTGGAGGGGCTCGATGAGCTGTCACGGCCGCGGACCATCCTCAGGGACCGGGTGGGCCTCAAGCGGGATCCCTGGTGGTTCCCCTACTCGGCGAGGAGTCTCTCTCTGGCCCGCGCCATGCTCCAGTGGACGGGCCGCAGGGGCCCGGGCCGCATCCTGGGCGCGCTGCGTGTCCTGAGCCCGGGAAGGAGGGGGGGAGGAAAGTGAGCGAACTGCTCGTTCACCGGGAGCAGCTCATGCCGTGCGTGCATTGCGGCTTCTGTCTCTCCGTGTGTCCCACATACACGCGCCTTGGGGACGAACGCGACTCGCCCCGGGGCCGCCTCCACCTGATGCGGGCGGTTACGGAGGGGCGCCTCTCTCCCGGATCGGAGGCATTCCGCTCCCACATCGACCGCTGTCTGGGCTGCCGCGCCTGCGAGCCGGTGTGCCCGTCGGGTGTGGAGTACGGAGCCCTTCTCGAACTGGCCCGTGCAGCGGCGGCGGCGCACCACCCGCCGCCTCCGGCGAGTCGGGCCCTGTTGGCGGTGTTCGGGTCGCAAGCGGGACGCCGGGTCTTCCTCGCCGGCGGGAAGCTTCTGCGGGGGACCAGGCTGGCCGCCGTGGGCGCCCGGATCCTTCCCGCCGTCGGGCCCCTGGCCGGCGCAAAGCTGGGCCTGGCCATGCTGGCGGCTTCGGGGCCCCCGGGGCGGCTTCCGGGTGGGGATGCCACGCGGGGGAGGGGAAGCACGGCGGCCGATACCGGGAGCTCGGTGTCGGCGCCGGCCGCGAGCGCCGGCTCGGCCTCCGACGTGCCGCTTCCCGGAAGCCGGGGGCGGGTCGCCCTCCTGCGCGGGTGCGTCCAGGAGGGGCTCTATGCCCGTGTGAACGAGGCGACCCTCCGGGTCCTGAGGGTGAACGGCTTCGACGTGGTGGAAGCGCCCGGCCAGGACTGCTGCGGGGCTCTCCACGCCCACGGAGGCGATCGGACCACGGCGCGCCACCTGGCGGCGACCAACGTATCGGCCTTCGGCGCGGCGGCGGTGGACTACGTGGTGGTCAACGCCGCCGGATGCGGCGCCGCCATGAAGGAATACACCCACCTTCTGGAGGATGACCGGGAGGCCCGGGAGGTCGCCGGACGCGTGCGCGATGCCCTCGAGCTCCTTGCCGAGGCGGGGCCTGTCCGGGGCGGGGAGATCCGTGGACGCGCGGCGGTGGACCACCCGTGCCACCTCCTCCACGCCCAGGGGATCCGCTCCGCTCCGCTTCGGGTCCTGGCCGCCATTCCGGGCCTGGAGGTGGAGGAGATCGACGGCGCCGAAGAGTGCTGCGGGGGAGCCGGGATCTACGGCCTCACCCACCCGGATCTGGGAGGCTGGATCGGGACGGACAAGGTGCGGGCGGTCATGGCGTCGGAGGCCGAAGTTCTCACCACCCCCAACCCGGGATGCCTCATGCAGATCGGCGCGGGGTTGCGGCTGGCCGGCTCTTCCATGAGCGTGGCCCATCCCATCGAGCTTCTGGACGAGAGCTACCGCCGGGCCGGCTTCTACGAGAGGGCCTGGGGGGGAGAGGAGACCGGTCCGTGAACACACGCTCGGGAGCGAGGAGCCCATGAGCCAGGAACGAGCCCAGGAGATTCTTGCCTATCTGGAGGACCGCCGCGAGGCCATGGTGGATCTACTGGTCACGCTGGCGGGGATGGAGACTCCGTCCGACGTGCCCCACGCCCAGAAGGGGATCCAGGCCGTCCTTGCCCGGCATTTCCATGACCTGGGGCTGCATGTACGTCCCGTTCCCGGCCGGGCCACCGGGGGGCACCTCCTGGCCGCGCCGGCGGAACGGATCCGGGGCCGCCCCCTGCAGATGATGTTGGGCCACATGGACACGGTGTGGCCTCTGGGCACGCTGGACGAGATGCCCGTGGTGGTGGAAGGCGGCGTGGTCCGCGGCCCCGGCACCTTTGACATGAAGGGCGGGTTGGTCCAGATGATCTTCGCCCTGGAAGCGCTGCGCGCTGCGGGGGCGGAGCCCGAAGCCACGCCGGTGATCTTTGTCAACTCCGATGAAGAGATCGGCAGCCCCGAGTCGAAAAGATGGGTGGCGACGCTGGCCAGAATCATGTGCCGCGTCTTCGTGGTGGAGCCGGCCCTGGGCCCCGAGGGGAAGCTCAAGACGGCACGCAAGGGTGTCGCCAACTACACGGTGCGGGCTGTGGGGAAGGCGGCCCACGCCGGCCTGGATCCCACCGGCGGTGTCAGCGCCATCGAAGAGCTGGCGTATCACATTCCCGAGCTCCACAGCCTCACGGACCTGGACCGGGGCGTGACGGTGAATGTGGGCGTCATCCAGGGGGGGACGCGACCCAACGTCATCGCCGCCGAGGCGTGGGGAGAAGTGGACGTGCGCATTCTGACCCGGGAGGACGCCGTCGGCGTCGAAGCGGCCATTCGTGGCCTCGAGCCCAGGCTGGAGGGGGCGCGTCTGGAGGTAGACGGGGGTCTCAAGGCTCCACCCATGGAGCGGACTCCGGGAAACCGGGCCCTGTGGAGGGCGGCGCAGCGGGCCGCCCTCCGGCTCGGCCTGAAGTTGGACGAGGTGACCTCAGGCGGAGGGTCCGACGGAAACACCACCAGCCAGTTTGCTCCTACCCTGGACGGCCTGGGCCCCGTGGGGGATGGAGCCCACGCCCGCCATGAACACCTCCTGGTGGACTTTCTCGTGGAACGCACCGCCCTTCTGGCGGAGCTCCTTATGGAGCCGCTGGAGACGGAGTGACGGACCCATGAGCGACTATGAGATTCGGGATTTCCGAACCGTGGAGGAACTGCGGGAGTGCGTCGACCTGCAGGAGGAGACGTGGGGCCGGGGCTTCAGCGAGCGGGTCTCTCCCGCCATCCTGAAGGTGGCGCAGATCCTGGGAGGCGTCGCCGCTGGCGCGTATGATGCGTCGAATGACCTCGTGGGATTCGTCTTCGGGATGACGGGCGTGCGCGACGGCCGCGTGGTTCACTGGTCGGACATGCTGGCGGTGCGCAGAGGCCTGCGCGATGCGGGGCTGGGCCGTCGCCTGAAGGAGTATCAGCGCGCCGTCCTCCTGGAGCGAGGAATCGACACCATGTACTGGACCTTCGATCCCCTTCAGTCCAGGAACGCCCATCTGAACCTCTCCCATCTGGGCATCGTGGTGCGGGAATACGAGGAAGACATGTACGGCGACACCGACTCGCCGCTGCACGCGGGGATCGGAACCGACCGCTTCATCGCGCTGTGGCTCATGGATTCGCCCCGGGTGGAGCGGAGGCTGGCGGGGCTGGAGGGTCCTCCCGCCTCCATCGAGGGGATTCCCCGGGCGCTGGAGGCGGTCCTGGATGGGGAAGGATGGGGTGGGGAGGCAGGGCTCGATGACGCAGGCGCGGGGAGTGGGGGCGCGAGCGCGGCGGCCGGCGGCCTGGACGCGGGCACCGGCGGCGCGAGCCCGGGCACCGGCCGACCCCACCCCCGACCGGGTGCGCCGAGAACGGAGCTCGACGCGCCCCGGCTGGCCGTGGCCATCCCGGCCCACATCGAAGGGATCATGAGAGACGACATGGACTTGGCCCGGGCGTGGCGCCGGGCCACCCGCTCCGTATTCACCCGCTACCTTCCCGCCGGCTACGAGGTGCGGGAGCTGGTGCGCGGGCCCCGGGTTTCACACTACATCCTGGAACGGCGGTGACACGTGCGCATCGAAGAGGCTGAACTCATCGAAATCCCCCTGCGGCTGCGGGAATACTTCGAAATCTCCAGCGGAGGGATGCAGGACCGTCGCATTCTCCTTCTCATCCTTCGCGGGGGCGGACTGGAGGGGTGGGGAGAGTGTGTCGCCGGTCAGGATCCCAGCTATTCCTATGAGACCACGGAGACGGCGTGGCACATCCTGACGGATTTCATTCTCCCGGGGATCGTGGGGAAGGAAGCGGCGGGTCCCGCAGAGGTGCTGGGTCCGGTGTCGTGGATCCGGGGGCACAGGATGGCGAAGGCGGCCGTGGAAATGGCGGCCTGGGATCTGGCGGCCCGCATGGACGGCGTTTCCCTTTCGGAAAAGCTGGGAGGCGTCCGCGCGCGGGTGCCCGTGGGGGTGAGCGTGGGGATCCAGTCCTCCGACGAGATCCTGGTGGAGAAGGTGGCGGGGTACGTGGACGAGGGATACGCCCGCATCAAGATCAAGATCAAGCCGGGACGCGACGTGGAGATGCTGCAGGCCGTGCGGCAGGAATTTCCCGAGGTGCCCCTCATGGCCGACGCCAACTCGGCCTATACCCTGGCCGACGCCGATCATCTGGCGCACCTGGACGCCCTGGATCTGATGATGGTGGAGCAGCCCCTCGCGTATGACGACTTTCTCGACCATGCCCGCCTCCAGGAACGGCTGTCCACACCGGTGTGCCTGGACGAATCGGTGAAATCTCCCGCCGATGCGCGCCTGGCCCTGGAGCTGGGCTCGTGCCGCATCATCAACATCAAGCCGGGCCGGGTCGGGGGGCATGCGTCCTCCCGCCGGATCCATGACCTCATGAGGGAGCGGGGGCTTCCCGTGTGGTGCGGCGGCATGCTGGAATCGGGCATCGGCCGGGCGCACAATGTGGCGCTGGCGTCACTGGAGGGTTTCACCCTTCCGGGGGACATTTCGGCGAGCCGCCGCTACTGGGAGCGGGACATCGTCGCGCCCGAGTTTGAAGTGGAGGACGGGACCATGGCGGTACCCACCCGCCCGGGCATCGGCGTGGAGCCCGACGTGGCGCGTATCGATGCCCTTGCCGTCCGCAGGGCCGTCTTCCCATGATCCCGCCGTCCCGGTCCGGCGGTTTGCGGTGGATCTTCCCGGTCGACTCGGGAGTCTTAAGAGGGGGACAAGGGCCGCCGAGGCTATGAGATACGGAAGGAACCGGCGTGATGTAACCGAAGAAGGAGGTCGCTTTGATCCAGGCAACCGTGCGCGCATCCATCGGCCGGGCAGATGCCCTGCAGTTGGTGGCTCTTCTGGGTCGTCATGACCGGGAGATTCTCGACGCGGCCAGGGCTCGCCTGGAAGACGAGGGTGTGGACGCCCTGCTCGACGATCCCAGGGTTCTGAACGCGCTTCTCACCGAGTGTGATGTTACGGTCCGCCCCGAGGTGATCTTCTATGTCCTGGTCCGACAAGTGCTTCTGGAGGCAGGGGTGCAGGACCGGACCACCGCGGACTACGTGGCGTCGCTGGTTCTCCGCTTCGGCCAGGGACGGCGGGCGTACCGCGTGAGCAGCGATGCGGAGGAGGAATACCGCTACCTGGTGGACATGGTGGCGCGCCTGAGTGAAAGCGGCGGCCGGGAGGCCTTCCTGCTGAACACCCACATGGGGGACTACGCCCTCTGGCTCACGGGCCTCTTTCCCGACTTCGTGGAGTCCCGCACGCGGCGCAGGGGGGCGCCCCCGGTCCGGTACTACGAGACGGTGGGAAGCACCGGGTACCGTACCGCCGCCGAGTCCCGCGAGGCGGAGCGTCTGGGGATGGACCGCGTCCTGAAGGGTGTGGCGCGCCACTTCTCCGGGGCACGCGCAGCGCTCAACACCATGGCGGACCGGCATCTCTGGCCCGGGGGAGGCGACCCGGTGGGCCGACTCCTCAGGGAGGTGACGGGCCGGGCTCGGTAAGACGGGCCCCACGCGGTAGGTAGTACGGGGCGCGGTCCTTCGGGCCGGCGAAGCCCGGGCCCCACGCGCAGGTGGGAGCCGCTCCAGGTCGCGGGCGAGACGGTCAGCGTCACCGCCGGGCCCCACGCGCAGAGTGGGAGGCGCCGCTGGCCGGGACAGCGCCGCCCCGGGGGTCACGAGGCCTTGCGGATGCACCACGGGCAGAACTTCCACCCGCGCTGAAGGATTCGACCGCAGGAACAGCTCCGCACCTGGGGCGCGCCGCAGTGAGGGCAGCCCGGCGCTCCCAGGGGGACCTGGGCGCCGCATGCCCTGCAGGGGAGGGTGTTGCCGGGATCCGAGTGGACGATGCGGCCGGCTTCCAGGGGCGTGGTGAGCCCTTCGGCCACGATGCGGGTCGCGTCCTCGCTCAGCGTGTTCATGCCGGACCTGCGGGCAAGCTCGCGGATGCGGGCGGTGGGCGCATTTCTGGAAATGGCATCTCGCAGGGCATCACTGAAGGTGAGGATCTGAAAGATGCCCGTGCGTCCACGGAAGCCGTCGTGGCAGATGTCGCACCCCGTGCCCCGGCAGGTGCGGCAGCTCCGGCGCACCAGGCGTTGGGCGATGACGGCCGTAAGGCCCCCCGAGACCAGGTAGGGCGGCACCCCCATGTCGAGGAGGCGGGTCACGGCGCCCGGGGCGTCCGTCGTGTGGAGTGTGGAGAGGACCAGATGGCCGGTGACGGCGGCCGTCATGGCGATCTCGGCCGTCTCCCGGTCCCGGATCTCGCCCACCATGACCACGTCGGGATCCTGGCGAAGTATGGAGCGGAGCGCATCGGCGAAGCTGAGGCCGGCGGCCCGGGAAACCTGCACCTGGCTGGTACCCGGAAGGCGGTATTCCACGGGATCTTCCACCGTGACCACGTTGTGCACCTCCCGGTCCATCTCGCTCAGGGCGGCGAAGAGGGTGGTGCTCTTTCCGCACCCGGTGGGGCCGGTGACCAGCACCACCCCCTCCCGGGAGGAGAGGATACGTCGCACCTGCTGGAGGTGGGCGCTGGAAAATCCCAGAGTGTCCAGTCCCTGAGGGATGGACTCGGGGTCCAGGATGCGGATCACCGCCTTCTCACCGCCGTTCACGGGAAGGGTCGAGACGCGCAGATTCAGGGACCGGTCCTCGACGCGGAGAGGGATGCGGCCGTCCTGCGCCCGGCGCCGCACCGAGATGTCCATCCCCGCCATGACTTTGATGCGGGAAAGGACGGCCCGCCGCGAGGCGGCGGGAAGATCCCCCACCCTGCGGAGGACGCCGTCCACCCTGTACCGGACCCGCACGGCCGACCCTGTCTCCTCGATGTGGATGTCGCTGGCGCCGTGGAGGGCGGCCCGGCGCAGGACCTCGTCCACCAGGCGGACCACCGGCTCGGAACGGACGGCCTCATGAAGCGCATCCGTCGAGACCCGGGAGGCGTCTCCTCCGTCCTGAAGGGTGGTGGGAAGGGCCTGGGCCAGGTCGGCGAATCCCGTCTCGTAGGCGGCGGCAAGGCCGTGAACCACCGCGGCCGGGGAGGCCGCCACCACGTCGATGGTGCGCCCTGTCATGAAGCGGAGGTCATCGGCGGTGGCCACGTCCAGGGGGTCGGCCATAGCCAGGACCAGGCGGCGGGGACGCCGGGCCAGGGGAAGGACGGAGCGGCTGCGTGCGAGATCGGCGGGGATGAGGGCCGCCGCGTCGGGAGAAGGCTCCAGGGGCGGCGGTTGGTAGGGGATTCCCAACTGGAGGGCGAGCGCCCGGGCCACGTCCTCCGCGTCGGCGGCACCAGCCTCCACCAGCACCTGACCCAGGCGCTCACCCGTCTCCCGCTGGCGTTGAAGCGCGGCATCCACCTCGGCGGAGGAAACCGTGCCGGAAGCCACCAGGAGTTCTCCGAGAATCTTCCGTCGGCTCATGACGGAAGAGGATGGCGCCTCGAAGGGGGCGGGGGGATGGCGCGGCGGGACGGAGGTGCCGTTAAGGCCTCAGGTCACGGATGATGCGCTCGACGGGCGTCGGCTGCTTGATCAGGGAGCGAACCGTTCTGCGGATGAGGGAGTCGGAACGCACCCAGAGGTCCGCCGCCACGGCAAGGAGGAGGAGCAGGAGGAGGACCCACCCGAGTGCCTTGCGCGCCGTGGGCCGGTCCATCTCACCTTCCTATTCGGCGGGCCTCAGATCCATGGTGACCTGGGCCTGGATGTGGCCGACGTCCGCGCGTTCCCGCAGTGCGTCCCGGATGCGCGGCTCCAGCTTCTGGTAGGCGGAGAGGACCCCGTCGCGGAGCTCCCGGCGCAGGACCTTGAGCGCGTTGATGTCGGCCCGGCTCGTCCGCGTCTCCTTCTTGGCTTCGGCGATCTGGAAGGGACGCACCTCGAAGGGCGACATCCCCACGTCGTCGGGCCGCTCGTGGTCCAGGTACTGGATGGAGACGCTTACGTCTCCGCGCGCGTGATGGTGATGGATGTCCCCCACGGCCTGAAAACGGGCGGCAAGGCGGCCCAGCTCGGCCCGGCTTGCGGCCTTCATATACGCCTTCTCCACCGCGGAGTAGATGCGACGGACACGCTCCGGATTGGTGGCGTCGGGATCGGGCACGTGGGTGTCCAGCTCCCGGCCCATGGCCTGCCGGTCGAGGTGAAAGCGCGCGCTCTCCGCGTCGCGGTTTCGGGCCCGGTCAATCCCTTCGAGAATCCGGTCAGGGTTGGTTCTATAGCTCATTTGTGCTCCGCGTCGGACTCCGGTGGCGCGCCCGAAATCACCGGGGGCGCTCCACGGGATGCGCTTGTCAGTCGTTCATCTCGTAACCCTGACGATACCAACGAGGGCATTTGTGGCCAAGTCCCGGCGCCCTGGGCACCCCCTATCCCCCACCCCTTGATCACGCCCGCCGGTTCCACCGCAGAGGGCATCTTCTCGATGTCTTCCTTGGACTCAGGGGGAGAGATGCGGCGGCGGTCTGCCCGGTCGGGTTTCAGTGTGAAGCTTTCTCCCGCGCGATCCGTAGTGTCCGTTGAGCAGCATCCACAAGAACTTGCGTTGCCCCGCACCCGGCCTCAGATAGGGGTGCGCACCCCACCGCAGACGTGCCGGATGCACGTCGTACCACAGGTCGTACCACAGGAGGACGTTCATGCGTACCAGGGATCTCTCCGCAGCCATCCTCGGTCTTCTTCTCGCAGCCTGCGGGGGCGGTCCTCCCTCGCCGCCGGGACTCTCCTACGGCGTGCCCGATCCGCCGGAGGTCACGTACGTGCGGGGAGACACCGCCCGCATGGACATTGACGCCGGCGGTCAACCCATGGAGGCGCGTGTCACGGCAGACATGACGGTTCGCGCCACGTTCGCTCGGGGCGAAGACGGGACGACGGTGACGCTGGACGTCCAGGACTTCTCGGCGCGCATGGCCAATCCGGCCGGACCTCCCGTGGCGGCCGACGCCGACGGGATCAAGGGCCCACTGGTGGTGAAGCTGGATCGGCGGGGCCACGCCACCGTCATCTCGGAGCCGACGCTGGAGGGGCCGGCCCGCCAGTTCTTTGAGACCCTTTCCATGGCTCACACCTTCTTTCCCCGGTTGCCGGGTGGGGCTGCCCAGGTGGGATCGACGTGGAGCGACACCATCACCTATGAGGGAACGCAGGGAGACAATGACGTCTCGACGGCGTTGATGCTCACCTACACGGTGGCGGGTGACACGGTGGTGGACGGCCGCAGCCTGGTGAAGATCACCATGGGGGGTACCACTCAACAGTCGGCGGAAGGGATTATCGCCGGGATGGACTTCATCCAGGATCTGAATGGAACCGTGGAGGGCTGGGTCCTCTGGGACGTGGGGCGTCACCTCATGGTGGAGAGTGAAACCCGGGGCGACCTCCGCGGCGAGATGGAAGTCTCGGCCGCTCCCTTCCCCCTGGGCATTCGCATGCGCACGGTGAGCCGGGTGAAGGCGCTGGAGAGATAGGAGCCCGCCCGGCCGTTCCCGCGTCTCGCAACCGGGGCCGGGCGGGTCCTCTCCTACGGCCGATGCGCTCCCGCGCCCGGGACCCCCTCCGGTTCGGCGGTCCACCACCAGAGGGGTTCGATCTCCTTTTGCCGCGGCCAGACCTCCCGCAGAGTGTCTCCCTCGTAGAGGCGGCCGTTGATCATCACGCTATCAATCGTGTTGGAGTTGTGGATGTCCTCCAGGGGGTTGGCGTCGAGGATCACCAGGTCGGCCAGCTTTCCTTCTTCGATGCTCCCCACGTCCCGGTCGAGCCCGATGGCCTGAGCGCCGTAGAGGGTGGCGACGCGGAGGGCGTCATGGTTGGACATCCCTCCCGAGGCGATGGCCCACAGCTCCCAGTGGTATCCCAGCCCCTGGAGCTGTCCGTGGCTGCCCACTCCCGCCTTGCCCCCGGCCTCCACCAGGTCCTTCACGAAGCGGGCGTGGTCGTCGAAGACGTACTGTTCACGCCGGAACCACTGGGGACGCCGGAGCGTCATGGCATCGATCTCGGAGTGGGGCGTAAAGCGGCGCAGCTTCGCGTCGTCGTGGACCTCCTCCGTCTCGAAGAAGTAGTTCTCCGTCCACGGTCCGCCATAGGCCACGAGGAGGGTGGGCGTGTACGTCCGCCCGGACGTCACGAAGAGTTGGAGGATATCCTTGTAGAGGGGGTAGATGGGCATGGAGTGCTCCAGCCCGGGATACCCGTCGATGGTCTCGGTGAGGTTCTGCTTCAGGTTCAGTGAGCCCTCGGTCGTGGGCATGAGCTTCAGCTCCCGGGCGGCCTCGATGATCCACTGACGCTGCTGCCGGTTGCCTGCCACGTACATCTTGATGGTCTTGGTGTCGAAATAGTCGGAGTAGCGCTCGAGCACCTTACGCGCGTGGTCCAGGCTCTTGATGTTCTCCTGCCAGAAGACGCCCGGTCCGGTAGAGTAGACCCGTGGCCCGATGATCTTTCCGGCTTCCACCATGTCGCCGTAGGTGAGGACGTCGGTGGTGGCGGTCTGGGGATCCCGTGTCGCCGTGACCCCGTAGGCCAGGTTGGCCAGATAGATCCAGGGCTGCTTCTTATGCACGCCCCACGACGGCCACATGTGGGAGTGGGTGTCCACCAGTCCGGGAATGATGGTCTTGCCGGACACGTCGATGACTTCCGCGTCCTCGGGGATGGCGAGGGATCCCTTGGGCCCCACCCCGGCGATGCGGTTGTTCCGGATGAGGATGTCGGCTCCCTCCAGGACTTCGTCGCCGCGCATGGTGATCACTCGGGCGCCCCGCAGAGCCACCACGCTCCGGGGGATGTCCCGGGGAACTTCGATGCGAACGCGGAACTCTCGAGGCTTGTAGCCCTCCTCTTCATCCTTCTTTTCGTCCTTCTCCTCGTCCGCCTCCTTTCCGGCCGCGGCCGAGTCGGGAGCGGCGGCTTTTGCCTCCGCCGAGTCGGCCTCTTCCGACGACGCCTCCTTCTTCGCCGCCTTCACCGAGTCCTCGTAGGCGCGTGCTGCGTCCAGGTCGTAGACGAAGTGGGCGTTACCCAGAGAGAAGTGCACCGTCCTTCCGTCGGCACCCCACGCGGGGAACTCACCTCCGATGTCGGTGACCTTGCGGGACGGAGTCTGGGCCCTTTCGGGATTCGCCACCGAGATGGTGGGGGCCTCCCCGCCCACCCGGGGCACGGTGACCACGAAGATGTCGTTGTTCACCACGGCGATGGCCTGATCCCCCCGGGGCGCCATGAGGATGGCGGAAGCGTTCATGGCGCTGGGGAAACCGGGCGGTGTGGATCCCTTGACCTTCAGGTGGGCCTTCTTGTCGGTTCCGTCCCAACGGAGGGAGACCAGGCCCTCCCCGGAGCCGGCGTAGTAGTAGATCCGTCCCGGGTCCTGGGCGAAGTGAGGCTCGGCGGTGCCGCTCGCCAGAGTGATGAAGGTGGCCTCGCCCCCCTCGGCAGGGACCCAGACCAGCTCCCGGGCCGCCCGGAAGGCGAAGGGGCCGGTGTTGGTGCGGAAGTCCTGGGCGGTGCCCCGCAGGACCACCACCCGGTCCCCGGAGGGGGACCACGCCGGCTGCACGTAGACGGCGCCCTCGGAGGTGATGCGCCGAGGCTTACCCCGGCCGTCGGCCCGCATCTTGTAAAGGAATCCTTCTTCCCCCTCCCAGGTGCTGTAGACGATCCATTGTCCGTCGGGTGACCAGGCCGGGAAGTGCTCCGAGACCCCTTCGTTGTCGGTGAGACGTCGGGGGTTGGAGCCGTCGGCGTTGCTCACCCACACCCTGTCCATGGCCGTGAAGGCGAGGTGGGTCCCGTCGGGGGAGGGGACGGCGTCCCGGATCTGGCGAGCCACGAAGGTGGCGCTGTCCGAGACGGGATAGTCGAAGTCCACCTCGGGGCCGATCTCCAAATCGAACTTCACATGGAAGGGGATCTCCACGGCATCGCCGCCGGTGACGGGGATTTTCCAGAGCTTGCCGCCCCACGTTGCCACCAGATGGCGGGAGTCGGGGGTGAAGCTCATTCCCGGAAGGGCATCCCGGGTGGCCCGGGACTCCTGGTCGTCGTGCTGGATGGGATAGGCCAGCCACCGCTCTTCGCCCGTGGCGAGATCCCGGAGGATGAGGCCGGTCTTGTCTTCGTGCCGGGTTCCGTAGACCAGCCACTTCCCGTCGGGGGAGAGGGTGGGCCGGATGCCCGACCCCCACCGGCTGGTCCTGGTGTGGGTCTCTCCCGTGTCCCGGTCGTAGACGGCGAGTTGGTACTGAGGGAACTGGGCATTGTACTGCCAGTCGCGGTTGCGGCGGGCGAACCAGATCCAGCGGCCGTCCTTCCCGAAGGCCGCGCCGATGGTCTTGAGATCCCGGGGTTCCTTGATGAGCTGGATGCCCGAGCCGCCCTCGCGATGGTACATCCACAGCTTGGGGAGCCCGGACCGAAAGCCGCCCTTGGAGACCACGATGTACTCCCCGTCGGGGGTCCACTCGGGAGATTCGATGCGGTTGTTCTTGCCACGGGTGATCTTCACCGTGTCGGACCCGTCGAGCCTCATGGCGTAGAGGTTTTCTCCCCCGTCCATATCGGACTGAAAGGCGATCCACTCACCGTCCGGAGAAAAGCGGGGCTGGGCGTCAAAGCCCATCCCGGAGGTGATCTGGGTGGCTTCGCCGCCCTCAATGGGCACGGTGAAGAGGTCCCCCAGGTAGTCGAAGACAAGGGTCCGGCCGTCGGGGCTCACGTCCACGCTGATCCACGATCCCTCGTTGAGGTCCACGTGGACCGTGCGGTTCTCCTCGCCCCCTTCCAGGGGCAGCGGCTGCTTGCTCCGGTCCTTCTTCTTCTCCTGGTGAGCCGCCGTGTCGGGCTTTTCCTGGAATGCCGCCGCACGTCCCGGACCTGCCAACACGGCTAGAGCCGTCACCCACGCCACGCTCCACCGCACCGTCTTCGCCATGTGAATCTCCCATATTCGGATGTGCCCATTCTTCCGCTGAGGAAGGGGGCAATATCCCACTGACCGTCCCGCCGCGAAAGCGGCGCCGGCGACGCGTGGCCACGCGCGGCGGGCGCGGTCAGGATGAAGGATGTAGGTTGTCGCGCGTAGGGGAGGGTGAGGAGCAGGGGGATTCAGGTCCAGGTCAACACCGGGGAGGATTCATGGACGAGCACGGATTCGACGCGCGCACACCGGAGGACGAACAGGGCCCGGAGGTCGACACGCCCGAAACCGAAACCGGATCGGCGGCGGACACGCCCCTTCCCGGGTTTCCCTCGCGCTTCGTGGGGGTGTTCCTTAACCCGGGGCGCACCATGGAGGCGTTGGCCGCGCATCCCGCCTGGGTGGCCGCCCTTCTCGTGGGCGCACTTCTGGTGATGCTCCAGGCCCTTCTGCTCCCGGCGGAGGTGTTTGAGACGGCCATGCGGGAGGCTCTGGCCCAGCGGGGACAGGAGATTCCCGCCGGAACCGAGTCGGCCGTCGCCATGATGCGCATCGCGGGCGTGGTGGGAGGTCTCGTCGGCTACGCCATCATCACCGCCCTTCTCGCGGGGCTCTTCACCCTCGTTTTCAGCTTTGTTCTCGGAGACGAAGGCCGCTACACCCAGTATCTGGCGGCCTATGCCCATGCCCAGCTCATCCCGGCGGTGATCGGCCTCCTCCTGGTGCCACTGCGGATCATGCAGGGGTCGCCCCAGCTGACGCTGAACCTGGGCACGTTTTTCTTCTTCTTGGATGACGGGTACCTCCTCAAGGTCCTCACCATGATGGACCTGGCCCAGTTGTGGGCCCTCCTGGTCATGGCCGCCGGGGCCCACGCCATCAACCCCAAACGGTCCTTCGGGAGTGCGGCCGTCGTGACGGTGAGCGTATGGGTCCTCATGGCCATGGCGTTCGCTCCCTTCGCGCCGACGCCGTAGAGACGATGCCGCGGTGGGGCCGGAGCCGAGTTGGGCGGTCGCCGCCGCCTGGCGGGTGAGCGGCGTCGCTGCCCGGCCCTCGCCGTGGAATCGGGTGGCCGCCGCCCTGGCCCCGGGAAGGGCGCGGGGGTAGCATCCCGGGATGAAGCAGAGTCCCCGTCCAGATCTGCCGCCGGGAGCGTCCCGGGCCCCGTCCAAGGCGACCGTGGCGGTCGTGGCCGTGGTATCCGCGGCGGCGGCCCTCTTTCACCTCTACGCCGCCGGCATCTCGCCCTTCACGGCCCTGGTGCAGCGACCGGTCCACCTGGCGTTCATGGGGGTTCTGGGCTTTCTGGGCGTCGGGGTGGCGCGGCGAAAGACGGGGCCCGAGCTGCTCAACTGGGTCCTGGCCTTCCTCCTGGTCGCGGCGTGCGCCTACCTGGCCGTGGAGCACCAGGAGCTCGTGCAGCGCTCCGGCTCCCCCACGGGCCTGGACCTGGCCGCCGGGGCGGCGGCCGTCGTTCTCGTTCTCGAGTTGGCGCGCAGGGCCACGGGGTGGGGCCTGGTGGCCGTGTGTCTGCTGGCTCTGGCCTACGCTCTGGCGGGCCCTTACCTCCCGGGGATTCTGGCCCACAGGGGCTACGGTCCGGTACGGCTGGCCGAGCACCTCTATCTCTCCACCGAAGGCATCTGGGGCGTGCCGCTGGGGGTCAGCGCGGACTTCGTCTATCTCTTCGTTCTTTTCGGCGCCGTTCTGGAGGCGGCGGGCGGCGGTGCGCTCCTCATCGCTCTTGCCGATCGGGTTGCCGGTAGGAGCAGGGGCGGCCCCGCCAAGACCGCCGCGGTCGCCAGCGCTTTCATGGGATCGCTGTCGGGGAGCGCCGTGGCCAACGTGGTGACCACCGGCACCTTCACCATCCCTCTCATGCGCCGGGCGGGATTCCGCCCCTTCTTCGCCGGGGCCATCGAGGCGGCCGCCAGTACGGGAGGGCAGCTCATGCCGCCCATCATGGGGGCTGGCGCGTTTATCCTGGCCACGTGGACCAACATCCCCTACGTGCGGGTGGCTGCGGCGGCCGTCATTCCCGCCATTCTCTACTACGCGGCGCTCCTGGCCGCCATCCATTTCCGAGCCGGCCGCATGGGCATCGAACCGCGCGTGGAGGTGGCGGCGGAACGCATCGCCCATCGCCTCCACCTCCTCCTCCCTCTGGCGGTCATCGTTGCCTTCCTCGCCGGAGGCCGCTCCCCCATGCGTGCCGCCTTCTGGGGCGTGGTCTCGGCGTTGGCGTTGGCGGCGATGCGGCCGGCGACCCGGCCCTCCCGCGCTGGAATGCTCCGCGTGGTGGAGGGCGCCGGGCGGGGGGGCGTCCAGGTGGCCGCGGCCTGTGCCGCGGCCGGGATCGTGGTGGGCGTCGCCTCCCTCACGGGCATCGGGCTGCGGATGTCCGAACTGATCATCACCGTGTCCCACGGAAACCTGGTGGCGGCGCTGGGCCTCACGGCCGTGGGGTCCATCATCCTGGGCATGGGCCTCCCCACGACGGCGGCATACGTGGTGCTGGCCGCGCTGGGCGCCCCGGCGCTGGTGGAGCTGGGGGTGCCGCTCCTCGGGGCCCACCTCTTCATCTTCTACTTCGGGTGTATCTCCAACGTCACCCCGCCGGTCTCGTTGGCCGCCTTTGCCGCCGCGGGCATCGCCGACGCCCCGCCCATGCGCACGGCCCTCACCGCCGCCGTCCTGGCCGCGGCCGGCTTCCTGGTGCCGTTCATGTTCGTCTTCGGTCCGGCGCTCCTCCTCGACGGATCTCCCGTGGAGATCGCCGTGACCTCCACCACGGCGCTGGCCGGCGTGGTGGCCCTTGCCGCCGCGGCCATGGGGTACGGTCGGCGGGAGCTGGCGCCGTGGGAACGAACGGTGCTGGCCGCCGGGTCCCTGGCGCTGGTCTTTCCCCACCCGGCAACCGATCTTGTGGGGCTCGCAGCCGTCGGCCTGGTCTTTCTTCGCCCAGGCGGCGGACAGGACCCCGGCGCCACGGAGACTGCCTGACGATCATGCGCATGGATCGCACCTCCTCGCTCTGCGGAGGACGGCGGGGTCTGCCGAGACGGGGTCCGCCGAGACGGGGTCCGCCGAGACGGCCGCGGCCGAGAGGGGTGCGTCGTTCAGGTCGGGCGCGAATCCTGTGCCTGGCCGTAGCTGGCTTCCTGGCTGTCGGCCTTTCCGGATGCGGGGGCGAGGGGCGCTCGCGGACGTTCCTCTCCCTGGGAACCGGCGGTACGGGGGGGATCTACTACCCTCTGGGGGGCGCACTCGCTTCCCTTCTTTCCACGCAGGATACGTTGCGCCAGTACACCGCGGAGGTGACGGGAGGATCGGTGGAGAACGTGAACCGGATCCTCACCGGCCAGATCGACCTGGGATTCGCTCTGGCGGTCACGGTGTACGAGGCGTACCACGGGAGTCCCGATTTTCCAGAGCCGGCCACCGAGCTCCGCATCGTGGCGCCCCTCTACCCCAACGTGACCCACATCCTGGTTCCGGCGTCGTCTCCGGCGCGGACCCTGGCGGACCTGGGAGGCCTGCGGGTCTCGGTAGGATCGGCCGGCAGCGGGACCGAGCAGATCTCCAGGCAGCTCCTGGAGGTGCACGGCCTCTCCTATGACGAGGTTCAGGAGCGCTTCCTCTCCTTCAACGAATCAGCGGCTGCCCTCCGGGACGGGGCCCTGGATGCCGCCATCTTCAGCGTCGGCATTCCCGCCGCCGCTGTGCTGGAAGCCACGACTACGGGAAGCGTGCGTCTTCTCCCCGTCCTTCCCGACAAGGTGGAGGAGCTCGCCCGACGGTATCCCTACTACTCCGCCGGCGTGATTCCTCGGGGGTCCTATCCCAGCGTGGAAGAGGACATCCCTACCGTGTCCATGATGAACTGGCTGGTGGGTCCTGCTTCCCTCCCCGGGGATGTCGTGAAAAGGATCCTGAACATTTTGGCCCACGACCGTGTCTCTCTAGAGCGAGTCCACGAAATGGCCGGATCCATCGAGGTGGGCCGCCTGCGGGAAGCGCCCATTCCTCTTCACGATGCGGCCCGGGCCTTCCTGGATGAGCTTGTCCCGGAAACGCCCTGAAGAGAGCATGGTCCAAAGCAAGCATGAAGGTTTGAGCCTCTACGGACGGCGGCACAGCCCCGCTCTCCGACCCGGGGGAGTTCGTGCGCCCCTCCTGCGGGCTGCCTTTTGCCTCGCCGCCTCCCTGGCCCTTCAGGCCGGGGGACCGGCTCAGGCCCGGGCTCACCAACGTCTGTTGCAGGGGGTCGGGGGACAGGCCGGGCAGGCGGCGCGGCGCAGTGCGCCCCACGGAGAAGGGGGTTCCCGCACCTCCCTCGGGCCCGACGGGCGTCCGGTGCTTCAGGCCGTGCCCCGCCCGTCGGAGATCTCCATCGACGGGCGCCTGGACGACGAAGCCTGGGCCGCCGCTTCCCCTATCTCGGGGTTCATCCAGCGCGAGCCGGTGGAGGGCCGGCCCGCTGAACAGGACACGGAGGTGCGCGTCCTCTTTGACAATGAGGCCATCTACGTGGGGCTCCGCATGTGGGATTCGGAACCGGAACGGATCGCGCGCCAGCTCTACCGGCGGGACGGACGCGGGCAGGCCGACTACATCGAAGTGGCTTTCGATCCCAACCTGGACCGGCGTACCGGATATCTCTTCGGGGTCAGCGCCGCCAACGTACAGAACGACGAATACCTCTACGACGACAATCGGGAGGACCGGGCGTGGGATGCGGTGTGGGCTTCCGGTGTGGTCATAGACGACAAGGGGTGGACGGCGGAACTGCGCATCCCCCTCTCCCAGATCCGCTACGAAGCGGCGGACACCCCCCAGACATGGGGGTTCAACGTCCACCGTTTTCGCGTGGCAAGCAATGAACGCACGTTTCTGGCCCTCATCTCCCAGCTCCAGAAGGGCACGGTGAGCCAGTTCGGCCGCATCGAGGGGATCCAGATTTCCCGGGCCGCGCGCCGCCTGGAGGCGCTTCCCTACGCAGTGGCTGCGCTCCATCAGGGGCCGGCGGAGGCCGGCAACCCGTTCTTCGACGGGACCGCCTCCACGCGCCGCGTCGGCATGGACCTGAGCTACGGCCTGGGTGCCGCCTTTACCCTGGACGCCACCATCAACCCCGATTTCGGGCAGGTTGAGGCGGATCCGGCGGTCATCAACCTGTCTGCCTTCGAGACGTTCTTTCAGGAACGGCGCCCCTTTTTCGTGGAAGACGCCAGGGTATTCGACTTCTCCCTTTCGGGTCACCGGAACCAGCTCTTCTACAGCCGGCGCATCGGTCGTTCGCCCAGAGGACGCGCCCCGTCCGGGAGTGTTTTCTCCGAAACCCCGGAGAACGCCACGATCCTGGGAGCGGCCAAGCTGGCTGGCCGCACATCCTCGGGTCTCTCCGTAGGCGCCCTGGCGGCCACCACCGCTGCGGAAGAGGGGCGCGCCCTCATGGAAGACGGCAGCATCACGTCATTTCTCGTGGAGCCCCGGGCTGAGTTCGGCGTGGTGAGCCTGCAGCAGGATCTGAACGAGGGAGCTTCCCAGGTCGCCGGTATCGTCACAGCGATGCGCCGGGATCTTCCAGCCGACGGCGCCTTCGACTACCTGCCCTCCAGCGCCTACAGCGCGGGGCTGCGCTTCGAGCACCAGTGGAACGACCGGGAATGGGCTTTGTGGGGCTTCTTCGCCGGAAGCCATGTGCGCGGGAGCGAAGACGCCATGCTTCGCCTGCAGCGGGCGAGCAACCACTACTTCCAGCGTCCCGACGCCACCCGCCTCGGAATCGATTCCACGGCTACTTCCATGACCGGAGCCGAATGGCGGCTCCAGTTCGAGCGGCGCCGGGGGGAGCACTGGACGGGGGCGGTGTGGGCTGCCCAGGTCACCGAAGGGTTCGAGATCAACGACCTGGGCTTCAGCCAGACGGCCGAGCGGCTGGACGGGGGCGCGCGCATCGGGTATCGGGAGATCGTGCCCGGGCGCGTACTGCGATCCTACGATGTGAACCTCTTCACTTTCCACAACTGGAGCCACGAGGCCCTGGACCATCCCTTCGACCTCAGCTCCTGGCGGAGGGCCCGGACGCGGGGCAGCTTCAGCCTGCGTTCCGGGGCCACCCTGCTCAACTACTGGCGCTTCAACCTCAACGCGTCCTACTCGCCCGAGGCCATGAGCCGCTCCCAGACCCGGGGTGGTCCCATGATGGTCGACCCCGCCCAGATCAGCTTCTCCGCGTCGGCTTCCACCGACCGAAGGAAGCAGGTGAGCGGAAGCCTCAACGTCAACGTTTCCGATGACCGCCGTGGCAGCGGGGGAAGCACCCGGCTGGGCGGTTCGGTCACCATCCGTCCGTCGGATCGCCTCGAGCTTCGCCTGGAGCCCAACATGGGGTGGGAGCGGGACGGCGCCCAGTACGTCACGGCGACGAGCGTGCTGCCGTATGAGGCCACCTACGGCACCCGCTACCTCTTTTCCGACCTGGAGCGCCGCACCTTTTCCATGGAGACGCGGCTCGACTGGACCTTCACGCCCCACCTCTCTCTGCAGCTCTTCGCTCAACCCCTCCTCTCGTCGGGAGATTACGTGAGCTACAAGCAGCTTGCGTTGCCCGGGTCGTATGTCTTCCGGGGATTCACGCCGGGTAACGCCGACCCCCTGGAGGACGGATCCGTTCGCTGCCTGCGGGGCACCATCTGCTCCGCCGACGGCGATCAATTCGTGGACTTCGACGGGGACGGCGTCGCCGACTACTCCTTCGCCGATCGGGACTTCAACATCCGCTCCCTGGTGGGGAACGTGGTCCTGCGCTGGGAGTATCGGCCCGGCTCCACCGTCTTCGTGGTGTGGCAGCGGCGGCAGCGCGACCGGGTGGGCGTGGGGGATTTCGACTTCGGGCGGGACGTGGACGCTCTTTTCGGAGCCCCGGCCGATGACCGCTTCATCATCAAGGTGAACTACTGGCTGGGACTGTAGGAGCCTGTCCGAGTCATGCAGCGGGCCGCGTTGGGGACGCCACGGCCCCAGGCCGTAGGCGGCGACTCGAAGGCATAGCCCAGGCTACGTCGAGAGGCGCCAACGACCGGGATGGGGCCGTGCCAGCGCCTCAGTTCCCGGCCCCTCAGTTCATGGAGGGGTCGTAGGGCATCTTGGAAAGCCAGTGATACTCGGGCCCTTTGCGCCGCAGAACCCGGCTCCACAATAGCTCCGGCACCTCGGAGAAGACATCTTCCTTACGGGCCGGATCGATGATCCACGAGTTCTGGGCCATTTCCGCTTCGAGCTGTCCGGCGCCCCAGCCTGCGTATCCCAGGAAGACCCGAGCGCGGAGGATGTTGCTGTGCGCGTCTTCGGGGATGTCCCCGGTGAGGAACCCCACGTTGCCGAAGATGGCAAGGTCCGCCGTTTCGGGATCGGCGAATTCGGCGAGGAGTACGGCGCTGCGCGGTTCAACGGGACCGCCCTGGAAGAGAGGTTCGTCCGGCCCGACAAGGGAGGCCAGCGCCGGGACCGCCTCGGCTACGGTGACGTCGAGGGGGTTGTTGAGAACCACCCCCACGGCGCCTTCGTCATTGTGTTCTCCGACGAGCACCACCGTGTGGCGGAAGTTCGGATCGAAAAGAGACCCGTTGGAGATCAGCAGACGACCGCGGAGACTTTCCATTCGTTGCTGTGCCGGGGCACGGTCGGAGGAGAGTGTTCACGTGCACCGAAAGTTAGCGAATCGTTCCCCGCGGACCACCATTTCCCTGCGCGGGCCGGGGGTTGTGAGGATGGTACGTCGGTGCGAGGATGCAGGATGAGCACGGCAGAAATCATCGGTCTTGTGGTCGTTGCCCTGGGGTTCGTGGGCCTCCTTGCGTACGTAGCGCTCCACGCACGGCAGTGGGACGATGACTGAGGGAGTGACCTCGAGGGGTGGAACGACCCATGCCTGAGACGTCTTCAGCCGATACAACCCGCTCCCTTGCGTGTCAGCGCGACGCCTTCTCCCTGCCCCGCGGGATCCACTACCTCAACTGTGCCTACATGGGTCCCCTGCCCCGGGCGGCAGAAGCGGCGGGGGTGGCGGCTCTGCGCCGCAAGGCGGTTCCCACCCATATCGTGCCCGAGGATTTCTTCCGGGACAGCGATCGGCTGCGGAGCCTCTTCGCTGATCTCGTGGGTGTCTCGGACCCGCGGCGGATCTCCATCCACCCCGGCGTCTCCTACGGGGTAGCCACGGCGGCAAGGAATCTGCCCCTGAGTCGGGGCCAGAATGTGGTGCTCCTCCACGAGCAGTTTCCGGGAAACGTCCACGCCTGGACGCGGAAGGCCCGTGAGGCTGGCGCCGAGGTGCGGACGGTCCGTCCGCCGGACAGCGCGGTGAGTCGGGGCCGCCTCTGGAATGAGCGGCTACTCGACGCCATTGACGCCAGAACGGCTATCGTGGCCGTGCCCAATGTCCACTGGACCGACGGGACCGTTTTCGACCTGGAGGCGGTGGGTGCCCGCTGCCGGGAGGTGGGGGCGGCTCTGGTGGTAGACGCCACCCAGTCGGTGGGGGCGCTCCCCTTCGACGTAAAGGCCGTCCAACCCGACGTCCTTGTGGTGGCGGCGTACAAGTGGCTCCTCGGTCCCTATTCCATGGCGCTCACCTACCTGTCGGAGCGTTTCGACGAGGGAGTGCCCCTGGAGGAGACGTGGATCGGACGGGCCCACAGCGAAGACTTCCAGAAGCTGGTGGACTACCAGGAAGCGTACCAGCCCGGCGCGGCGCGGTACGATGTCGCCGAACGTTCCAACTTCCTCCTCATGCCCGTGGCGCTCGCGGCCCTGGAGCTGGTGAAGGAATGGTCGCCCGAGCGCATCCGCCGGTACTGTGCGGGACTCACGGCCGACCTGCTGACCGAGGCGGCGGAGCTCGGCTTCACCGTGGAGGACGCCCGGTGGCGGGCGCCCCATCTTTTCGGCCTGCGCATGCCGGCGGGTCTGGAGCTCCCCACGCTTCGAGACGCCCTGCAGCGCAGGAACGTCTTCGTGTCCCTCCGAGGCTCGGCGCTACGTCTTTCCCCCAATGTCTACAACGACGAAGAGGATGTGGCAGCCCTCCTGGAAGGGCTGCGGGAGGCGGTGGGGTAGTCCGGCGCGGTCCCTTCCTACCGGGCTGAGCCGAAGACGATCCGGGCCCGGTCACCCACCCGGATCCCGTGTTCCTCGAACCATCCCTTTCGCACCTCCAGTGCGAACATGATGGGGCCTGCGCTCTCATGGAGATCGGTGGTGAGGGGTTCCATCTGCTGGATGTCCACCACCACGAAGTTGGGATCCATGTAGGCGATATCCAGAGCGATGTAAGTGTTCTGCATCCAGAAGGACCGAACCTCGGAACTCTCGAAGACGAAGAGCATTCCCGTTCCGTCGGGAAGCGTCTCCCGGTACATGAGTCCCCGGGTCCGCTCTTCCGGCGTGCGGGCCACCTCGGCATCCACGGTATCCGCGCCGAAGATCACCCACGCATGGCCGGGAAGAGGACTGCGTGCCTGGGGCGTCTTCCCTCCGCCGCGAGGGGACCCACGGCCGGCGCGCTCCGTCGCAGCCGGACGCTCCGTCGCCCGACTCTCCGTCTGCTCACCGCCGGCCGCTGCGGCGGAGGTCGCTTGCGCATCAGTCGTTCTTCCCGGGTAGGCCGTTTCGCCGCCGGGGGCTTCGGATGGGCCGCAAGCCACGGAGCCCCAAATGGTTAGAACGGAAACGAAGAGCGTGGTTGGGATGCGGCTCATCTGGATTCGGCCTCGGCGGTCTGAAGTCTTGAATCTCTCGCGCAGCGT
Source organism: Gemmatimonadota bacterium (assembly GCA_046756305.1). Classification (GTDB taxonomy): domain Bacteria; phylum Gemmatimonadota; class Gemmatimonadetes; order Longimicrobiales; family Gaopeijiaceae; genus JBHHWB01. The sequence continues at coordinate 26,450 of JBHHWB010000014.1, read as the reverse complement.
TCGGGAGACGGGGAGGAGTTGCGTGGGCATGCCCCCTCTCCCTATTCTCCGCCGCCCTTAGTAACTTACGCGTCTTTCGGCCGGACCCAAGAGGAACCCCTCCCGTCCTCTGAGACGGGCCCGGCCATGTTTATGGAATGCTGCCGGGTCGGTCGTGCGCGCACACGACCGCCCACCGGCCCGGAGGGAGCGAGGGGAATGATCGCAGAGGAACTCCTTGAAATTCTGGTCTGTCCCGAAACCAAGGAGCCGGTGCGCCCGGCGCCGCCTGAGTTGCTCGAGCGCCTCAACGCCGCCATCGCGGCGGGCGGCGTGGTGAATCGGGGCGGGCAGACCGTCGCTGAGCCCCTCCAGGAAGGGCTGGTGCGCGCAGACGGAGCCGTCCTTTACCCTGTGCGGGACGACATCCCCGTCATGCTGATTGACGAGGGCATCCCCCTGGCGGAGCTCGGGGATGCGTAGGGGACGAGGCCGCGCCCAGGGGATCGCCCCTGGGTCACGAACGGTGGCGGAGGTGAAGGCAAGCCCCACCTCCGGCCTTTTCGAGATTCGTTGTTATTAACATATTCGCTTTTTCCTATGATGCCGGATTCCCCACCGCCTGGGGCTCCGGCACCGATCGCAGCCTCCAGGTGAGGAACATGGTTAGAACCCGACCCTCCGGAATCTTTCTGGGTGTGCTTCTGCTCGCCGTCGCGGCGTGTGGGTCCGAGCCCGAGCAGGGACTCGCCCGCGGAAAGGCGGTCTTCGATACCTGTGTCCCGTGCCATGGCGCCGACGGCGGCGGAAACGCCGAGCTCGCCGCGCCCGCCATCGCTGGACTCCCCCAGTGGTACATCGAAGCCCAGCTGGAGAAATTCGAGAACGGTTGGCGCGGGTCCCACCCCCAGGACACGGTAGGGCTGCGGATGCGGTCCATGGCCAACGCACTGGACCTGAGCGTGGATCGGCCTTCGGTAGCCGAGTACGTCGCCGGGCTCCCTCCCGCGAACCCGGCGCCCACCCTCCACGAGGGTGACGCCGAAGCGGGCCGCGCCGCCTACCAGACGTGCGCCGCCTGCCACGGGGCCGACGGGCGCGGGAACGAAGCGCTCAAGGCGCCTCCCCTCGTGGGGCAGTCTGACTGGTACCTCCTGGCCCAGCTCGAGAAGTTCAAGAAGGGGTGGCGGGGAACCGATCCCAAGGACGTATCCGGCGCCACCATGCGCCCCAACTCCCTCCTTCTCGATGACGCGGCCATGCGAAACGTGGTCGCCTACATCCAGACACTTCAGTAGGTACGCCCGATGTCCGCAGACACCGCCAGCAGGAATACGAATGAACCGGAAGTGCCCGTCGCCCCCGATGATGCGCACAACCCGGCCATTATCGACGCGCACAAGACGTTCATCATCACCCTCGTCAGCGCGATCCTTTTCATCGGCGCCGTCTACATCCTGATTCTTTCGTGACCCACGCCCCGGCACTCGCATGATCGACCGTCTCATCGTCCAGGCTTCATCCTACGCGTCCAGCATTGACGGGCTCATCGTCCTGATTCTGGTGTTCGTAGGATTCTGGTTCGTCCTCGCAGAGGGGATGTTCTTCTGGCTCCTGTGGAAGTTTCGTGCCCGGCCCGGCCACACGGGCCAATACCTCACCGGGAAGGAGAAGCGCATCAAGCGGTGGGTCACCATCCCCCATGCGCTCATCATCCTGTGTGACGTCGTGATCATCGTCGCCGCCATCCGGGTGTGGTACAACGTGAAGCAGCATCTTCCCGAGGCGGATTCCACGGTGCGCGTCATCGGCCAGCAGTGGGCATGGGTCTTCCAGCATCCGGGACCCGACAATGAGCTGGACACCGACGACGACATCTTCACCACTGACGACATGTACGTGGAGGTGGATCGCACCTACCATTTCCAGCTCGAATCGCGCGACGTCCTTCACGACTTCTCCGTTCCCGCCTTCCGCATCAAGCAGGATGCGGTGCCCGGCCGCACCATCACCGGCTGGTTCCATCCGACGAAGGCGGGGACCTATGACATTCAATGCGCGGAGATCTGCGGGATCGGCCACGGAGTGATGCTCGGACGTATCCACGTCCAGGAGCCGTCCCAGATGGCCGCGTGGGTTTCCGAAAACGCTCCCGCCGCTGCCCAGTAGGGAGGAACACGATTCATGGCCGAGGCCGCCGCAACCGTCCAGGAAGCTCACGGGCATGACGCCCACGGGCATCATGGGCCCACAGGAATCCTGAAATACGTCTGGTCCACCGACCACAAGATCATCGCCATGCAGTATCTCTTCACGGGGATGTTCATGGCGCTGGTGGGCGGATTCATGGCGTACGTGTTCCGCATGCAGCTCGCCTTCCCCGGCTTACCGGTACCGGGATTCGGGGTGGTTTCCCCGGGCGAGTACAACTCCCTGGTAACCAACCACGGGAGCATCATGATCTTCTGGGTGGCGATGCCCATGCTCATCGCCGCCTTTGGGAACTTCCTCATCCCCCTCATGATCGGGGCGGATGACATGGTGTTTCCCAGGATCAACCGCCTCTCCTACCAGATCTTCTTTCTGTCGGCTGTCCTGATTCTGGTTTCTCTCTTCGTGCAAGGCGGTGGTTTCGGAGGCGCGTGGACGGCCTACCCTCCTCTGTCGGCCAAAGCCGAGTACAATCTCACCGGCCTCGGATCCACCCTCTGGCTGACGGCGGTGGCGCTGGAATTCGTGGCGTTCCTGCTGGGCGGAATCAACTTCATCGTGACCCTCATGAACGCCCGGGCGCCGGGCATGCGGGCCTACGACATCCCGGTGGTCGCCTGGATGATCGTCATCGCGAGCATCCTTTTCATGCTTTCGGTGGGCCCCCTTATCGCCGGTGCCGTCATGCTCCTCTTCGACCAGGTCATCGGCACGGGGTTCTATGATCCCGCGCGGGGCGGGGACCCGATTCTGTGGCAGCACCTCTTCTGGTTCTTCGGGCACCCGGAAGTCTATGTGGTCCTCCTGCCGGCCATCGGGTTCGTCATCGACATCGTGGCCACCTTCTCCCGCAAGAAGCTCTTCGGTTACAAGATCATGGTCTTCACCGCAGTGGCCACCGCGGTCCTCAGCTTCTTCGTGTGGGCCCACCACCAGTTCGTGGCCGGGATTGACCCACGCATGGCCAACGTCTTCACGGTGACCACCCTCCTCATCTCCATCCCCATCGCCGAGCTGATCTTCGTGATCATCGCCACGCTGTACGGGGGGAACATTCGCTTCACGACACCCATGCTGTGGGCTCTGGCCTTCGTGGCTGAGTTCCTCATCGGGGGGGTGACGGGAATCTTTCTGGGCGCCGCCGGGTCCGACATCTACCTTCACGACACCTACTTCGTGCTGGCTCACTTCCACTACACCTTCTTCCCCATCGCCATCATCGGGACCTTCGCGGCCTTCACGTACTGGTTCCCGAAGATGTTCGGGAAGATGATGGACGAGCGGTTGGGGAAGATTCACTTCTGGGGGACGATCATCCCCTTCAACATCATCTTCATCCCCCTCTTCGTTCTGGGCCTCGGTGGACAGCACCGGCGCATCTACAACTACCAGAATTTCCCGGAGTTGGCTTCCATGCAGCCGATGCGGGTCACCGCTACCGTGGCCCTTCTGGTCATGCTCTTCTTCCAGATCTTCTTCTTCTGGAACATGATCAAGAGTTGGAGGAGCGGCGCGAAGGCGGGGAAGAATCCCTGGAGGGCGAACACCCTGGAATGGACGACGGAGTCGCCGCCGCCCCACGGAAACTGGCCTCCGGACCAGATGCCCAAGGTCTATCGGGGGCCCTACGAATACAGTGTGCCCGGCCGGGATGAGGATTACTGGCCGCAGAACCAGCCCAACTGAGGTTGCCGACACGTGGAAAAACCCATCGCAACAACCCGCAGCGCCACAGGAATCCCGACGGGCCGCTTAGCCATCTGGTTCGTGCTGGCGTCGGAGATCGTGATCTTCGGAGGCCTGCTCGCTTCCTACATCATGCACCGCCTTGGCCACCCCGAGTGGGCCAACGCCGCGGCGGTCACCAACACCTGGATCGGCGCGACCAACACCTTGGTTCTCCTGACCTCTTCGCTCACGGCGGTGCTGGCCCACCAGGCTGCCGAGCAGGGGGATGGCAAGAAAGCGGCCCGCTTTCTTCTCTTCACCATCGGCGGGGCCTGCCTCTTCCTGGTCATCAAGGCGTTCGAATGGTCCATGGAGATCCGTCACGGGTACACGATCACGGCGAACGGCTTCTGGTCGTTCTACTACACGGCCGCGGGGCTTCACGCCGCCCACGTGATCGCCGGGGCGATCATCATGGGCTTCATCGCCGCCGCCGCCGCCAAGGGGCGTGAGCTGCACCGTGTGGAGCTCATCGGGATCTACTGGCATTTCGTGGATGTCGTGTGGATCTTTCTTTTCCCGCTGCTCTATATCGCCAAGTAGAGGTCATCATGTCCGAGCATCACGATTCCGGCACCGGGCACGACGACGCCCATCACGTGAATTACATTAAGATCTACTTCATTCTGGTGGCGCTCCTTGTGGTGAGTGTCGCGGGACCGCACCTGGGCATCGTCTGGGTCACGCTGATCACAGCCTTCGGCGTCGCCATCGTCAAAGCGACGCTCGTGGTGCAGAACTTCATGCACCTCAAATGGGAGAAACCGATCATGAAATGGATGCTTGCAACTTCATTGGTCCTCATGGGCCTCTTCTTCTTTGGAACCGCTCCTGACGTCCTCGAACATGAAGGTGTTCAGTGGATCAACGTGGGGGCCCGCGAGGCCGTCGCTCGCGGAATCGAGGCTCCCCACGAGGCGGCCGCCGAGCACGGCGACGTCGCCGAGCACGGCGAGGGCGCCGAGGGGAGCGATGAAGCCTCCACCGATGGAGGAGAAGCCGCCGGCGGTCAGGAATTCGACGCCAAGGCGGCGTACGCCACGGTCTGTGCCACCTGTCACGGCGCCAACGGGGACGGCAACGGGCCGGGCGGGGCGGCGCTGAATCCCAAGCCCGCCGACTTCACCGATCCTGCCTTCTGGGAAGGAAAGACCGACGAGGAGCTGGTGAAGGCGATCCGCGAAGGCGGAGCGGCCGTGGGCAAGTCCATGCTCATGCCGGGCTGGGGTGCTCTGTACAATGAAGCGCAGACCAAGGTGCTCGTGGACTACCTCAAAACCTTCAAGAAGTAGGCCGGAGGTCTCCGCGCCGCATGTCCGCCCCGGCCGCAACCCTGACCATGGAACGCCGTCCCGAGCCGCGTCCGCAAAAGCAGGCGATCCCCAACGGGGTCATGGGGATGCTGCTTTTCGTCTTCACGGAGGGGATGCTTTTCGCGGGGATGATCTCGGCGTACGTCATCGTGAAGGCTCAGGCGGCCGGACAGCTCTGGCCCCCCTACGGCCAGCCCCGCCTGCCCGTGGAGGAGACGGCGGTGAACACCGCCGCGCTCCTCCTCAGCGGGGCCGTGCTGATCCTGGCCCAAAAGGCCTTCGGCCGGGAGCGCCGCAGGGCGGTGCTGCCCATGGCCGTTTCAGTCCTCCTGGGAATGTTCTTCGTGGGTTTCCAGGGCGTCGAATGGGTCCACCTCCTGGGCGAGGGGCTCACCATGGTGTCCAGCACCTATGGGGCCTTCTTCTATCTTATCGTGGGGACGCACGCGGCTCATGCCGTGGGCGCGATCCTCGCCATGATCTGGGCGTGGAACCGTATGCGACGGGGGAGCCTCACCCAGAGCCAGTTCGCCACCGTGCAGGTGTTCTGGTACTTTGTGGTTCTTGTCTGGCCAGTGCTGTACTGGAAGGTGTATCTGTCATGAGGCATGAACTGTTCTCCAAGCTGTTATGGGGCGCCGCGGCGCTGACCTTCATCGCGGTGATCTTTCCCGAGCGTGCGGCTGCCTGTGCGGTGTGCTTCGATCCCCGCAGCGAGCCTCGCATTGCCTTTGCGACGACGGCGGCCTTCATGACGCTGATGCCTCTGGGGATCGCAGCCGGCACCGGGCTCTGGCTCCGCCGCCGGTTCCGCAGGCTGGACGAAGAAGAGGCCGCCGAAGAGCACGACTTCCAAGGTCGGGCCGGCGAGGACGCCTGACGCCTCCCGTGGAGGCCGTCTACCCTTCGGTTCTGCTGGCCGCGGTGGTTCTGGTGGGAGGGGTCTGGGCCTTCGTACTCTGGACGCTGATCCGAGGCTTCGCCCGGCGGGAAGAATCTCTTCGTCGGCACCTGGCCGTCGAACTCGCCTGGGCCGTTCTTCCCGCCCTTCTCGTGGTGGGAACCGTTCTGCCGGCGCTGCGCCGTTGATGCACCGGCCCCCCCAAACTTACCCGGGGGCCGGGATGGCACCGCCGCCCCGGCTGCGGCCATGAAGCGCCGGGACCGCGACGCCGTCGAGGCGGGGTTCCGCTTTCAGGTCCTGATGTGGTCTCCGGTGGGCCTTATCCTGGGAGCTCTCCTGGGAGTATTCGGGAACCGGGCGTTGGGATGGCCGCCGTGGACCATCGTCGCCCTGGCCGCCGCTGCCTGGCTCGTGGCCTACGCGGGTCCCCTCATTATCCTGCACCTGGCGGGGAAATCGGCGGCAGTGCTTTATGCGCCCACAGGGAGTACCACGCCGCACCTCCCCGAGTACTCTCGCGCCGACGCGCTCCTGGTGCGGGGCGCCTACGAGGATGCCGTCCACCTCCTGGAGCTCGCCGTGCAGGAAGCGCCGCAGGACCCTCGGCCCTATCTGAAAATCGCCCGCACGTACCGCGACCATCTTGACGGGCTGGATGACGCCGCCCGCTGGTTTCGCAGGGTGCTCCGCGAGGTGAAGATGGCGTCGGCGTCTACGCTCCAGGTCCGCCGTGAGCTCATCGAGCTGTACGTCCACCGTATGAAAAAGCCGAGCCGGGCCGCTCCCGAACTGGCCCGCATCGCCGACGAGGCCGAAGATGCGGAAGTTGCGCGCTGGGCGGAGGAGGAGCTTGCGCGCATCCGGAGGGGGATGCGCAGGGGAGATTGAGGGCGGGGGCCGACCTCCCTACCCGACCCTGCGGCGCTTGTTCTTCAGAAAGTCCATCATGATGTACTGCCCCAGGGTCATGGTGCTGGTGAAGTAGGCTTTCCCCCGAGCGATCTCCGACACCTTCTGCACGAACTGCACCAGGTAGGGGTCACTGGCCAGCATGAAGGTGTTGATGAGAATGCCTCCCTTGCGGCAGGCCGCCACCTCCTCGAAGGTCCGCCGCAGAATCGCCGGGTCCAACCCGCCGGGGTTGGTATAGACACGGCCGTCGGGCAGCGTCATGGCGCTGGGTTTGCCGTCGGTGATCATGATGATCTGGCGCATATCCTTCTTCTGCGCCTTGAGGATGCGATGGGCCTTCTCCAACCCTTCCGCCGTATTGGTGTGGAAGGGACCCACCTGGGCGTTGGCGAGCTGGGAGAGAGGGATCTCTTCGGCGCGGTCGCCGAAGGTGACCACGTGGAGGGAGTCTCCCGGGAAGTGAGTGCGAATGAGATGGGAGAGAGCCAGGGCCACCCGCTTGGCGGGCGTGAAGCGATCCTCGCCGTAGAGCACCATGGAGTGGCTCACGTCGAGCATGAGGACGGTGGCGCAGGACGACCGGTATTCGGCCTGATGGACCATGAGGTCCCCGTACTCGAGATCCAGGGGAAGGGTGGGCCCCTGACGCGCCAGGACGTTCTTGAGGGTGGCGGGGATGTCCAGGTTGAGGGTGTCGCCGAAGGCATACGGACGCGAGGCGGCCTCGGCTTCGATCCCCGTATCCAGATGAGGCGTGTCGTGGGCGCCGACGCTCGCCTTCCCCAGGGCTCCGAGGAGGCCTTTCAGGGCGCTGTACCCCAGAAAGTCCATGCCCTTCCGGGTCAGATCGAACTGGACCTGCTGCGCCGCCTGGCGGGCTTCGTCGATCTTCCCCTGGCCGGTCACGTCGTAGGTGGCGCCGGGCACCGCGGGCGTTCCGCCTTCCAGCGTGATGAATCCTTCCTCCACCATGCGCTGGATGAGGTCGTCCAGGAGGCGGGCGATCCGGGCCTGAACGTCTTCGTCTCCCTCGCCCTCGCCCCGCAGCTCGGCGATCATCTCGGGCGTGAGCTGGCCGCTTTCCAGGAGCGCCTTGAGAAGGGCCCGCTTGAGGGCATCGGTGGAATGGGGATCGTCTGCGCCCGACCACCCCCAGAAGGGATGGTAGTGGGGGCCTCCAGCAAAGCCGCCGTCCAGGAGGAAGTCGGAGAGATGCTCCAGAAGCGCCTCAAGATTGAGGGCGTCGAGCCAGCGTCCGGAGTACTTGGTGTAGGTGGTGAAGCGCATGGAGCGAAAGATGGGGGAGATAGATAGGTTTACGCCATGACCTCCCGACCGGAAGAGACCCGGCAGTGCTCGTCCCGCGTCCCGGCGTGGCTCCCCTCGGCGCGAGCCGCCCTCCTGGAGCACTACGACCGCACGGCCCGCCCCCTTCCCTGGCGGCGGGATAGGGATCCATACCGGGTGTGGGTGTCGGAGGTCATGCTGCAGCAGACCCGGGTGGACACGGTGATTCCCTACTACGAGCGGTGGCTCCAGCGCTTTCCCGACATCGAAAGCCTTGCCACCGCTCCGGAAGACCGGATTCTCAAGGCCTGGGAGGGTCTGGGCTACTACCGAAGGGCCCGCCATCTCCACCGGGCGGCGCGTGTGGTGAAGGAGGATCTGGGAGGAGCCCTTCCGAGGAGCTACGCGGACCTCAGACGCCTCCCGGGGCTGGGCGAGTACACGGCGGGGGCTGTGGCGAGCATTGCCTTCGGGGAGGCGGTTCCCGCCGTGGACGGCAACGTGCGCCGGGTGCTCGCCCGTCTTTTTGATGTGGCGCACCCCGCGCCGGCCTGGCTCCGCAAACGTGCGCAGGCGCTGGTGGATCCCGCCCGCCCCGGCGACTGGAACCAGGCCCTCATGGAGCTGGGCGCCACCCTGTGCACCCCGCGAAAGCCCCGCTGCGGATCATGCCCGCTGGAGGCGTTCTGCGAGGCACGGCAGGCCGGCACCCAGGAGCGCCGGCCCGAGCCGGCCAGGACGCGCGCGGTTCCGGCGGCCCGCTTCGCCGTGTTGGTTCTTGTGGACCGGAGGGGGCGGGCATACCTGGAGCGGCGGCCTCCCGACGGACTGCTGGGCGGGTTGTGGGCGTTCCCCGAGATTCACATGGAGACGAAGGAGGGGGAGCGCGAGAAGCGCGCCGTGGCGGAGGCTATGGAGAAGATACGGAACCGGGTCGTCTCGCAGTCGCTGCACGGCCCGGCGGCCCTTGAGGTGGTGAAGCACCGCTTCACCCACCTGGAGGCCCGCTATGAGCCGTACGTCCTCCTTGTGGAGCGTGCTCCGGGCGCCGCCGCTGGAGGAGGAAACGAAGGACGTTGGGAGCCGCTGGCCGGCCCTTCCGTGGCGCTCCCCGCCGCGCAGCGGAAGATCGCCGCCGGGGCCCTGCGGTGGCTCGAGAACGGGAATCAGGAAGTGGAGACCTCATGAGAATTCGAGACATGACCTGGATGCAGGTGGAGACATACCTGAAGGGCGACGATCGCTGCGTACTTCCCCTGGGGAGCACCGAGCAGCACGCATACCTGAGCCTGGCCACCGACGCCGTCCTGGCGGAGCGCGTGGCCGTAGATGCCGCCGAGCCCGTGGAGGTCCCCGTCTTTCCCGCTCTGGCCTATGGGATCACCCCCTACTTCATGGCCTTTCCCGGAACGGTGACCCTGACGCCGGAGACGTACGAGCGGGTGTTGGGCGAGATCCTGGACAGCCTGGCTTCCCACGGGTTCAAGCGCATCCTCATCGTGAATGGTCACGGGGGCAACGCCGGCGCTCGTCCGGCGGTGGACCTGTGGGCGGCGGCCCACCCCGCGGTACGGGTACGATGGCACGACTGGTGGAAGGCTCCCCGCACCCTGGCGGCGGTGCGGGCGCTGGATCCGGATGCTTCCCACGCCTCGTGGATGGAGAGCTTTTCCTGGACACGGATCGAGGGAGTCCAGCCTCCCGCGGGACACAAAGAGCCGGTGGATCTTTCGGATCGGGAGGAGCTGTCGCCCGCCCGCTTTCGGGAACGCCTCGGCGACGGTTCCTTCGGGGGGGACTACGCGCGGCCCGAGAGGGAGCTCCTCCAGGTGTGGGGTGTGGCGGTGGAGGAGGTGCGGGAACGCCTCGGCGAAGGGTGGTAGGGCGTGAACATCACCTTTGACGACAGGACCGTCCTCATCACCGGCGGGGCCCACGGCTTCGGGCGCGCCATGGCCGGCGCCTTCGCCACCCGGGGCGCCCGGGTTTTCGTCTGCGACGTGGATGCGGCAGGTCTTTCGGAAACGGTGCGCCTGGCGGGGGAGGCGTGCTCCGCCTCACAGGTGGATGTCACCGATCGGGAACAGGTGGGCGACTGGGTTGCCACGGCCCTTGAGGCCACCGGGGGCATGGACGTACTCGTGAACAACGCCGGAGGTGTCCTGGGTCAGGTGGGCCGGCCTCTGGAAGAGGTTTCCCCGGAGGATTGGCGCGGCATCGTGGAGGTGAACCTGACGGCGGCGTTCTGGTGCGCTCAGGCGGTGGCGCCCGCCATGAAGGCCGCCGGGCGGGGAAGGATCGTCAATATCTCCAGCGGCGCCGGGCTGGGCGTGAGCCTCACCGGGATTCAGGCCTACGCGTCGGCCAAGGCGGGCCAGATCGGCCTGACCCGCCAGCTCGCCCATGAGCTGGGGCCGTTCGGGATCACGGTGAACAGCGTGGCTCCGGGATTCGTCCGGTCCAACCCCGCCACCGAACGCCAGTGGGAGTCGTACGGGCCGGAGGGCCAACAGGCTCTGGTGAACCGCATCGCGCTCCGCCGTCTTGGTACCCCGGCGGACATCGCCCATGCTGTGATGTTCCTGGCCTCGGACTACGCCGGCTGGATCACGGGCCAGGTTCTTCCCGTCGACGGGGGAAAGTAGCGCGGGAATACCCTTCGGGCATGCGGCTTATCCGCCGCTGTGCCACCAGGGCTTCCAGGATCATCTCACAGGCCGCCGCCGCCACGCCGGCAGGGGTCGATTCAGGGGCGAGTCCCGTGTTGCGGGCAAGCTCCAGGAGGCCGGGAACGGTGGCGAAGCCCTGCATGCACGCCGCGGCCGAGGCGTCCTCACTGACCTGGAGCGCTCCGCCCTCTTCGAAGTAGGCGACGATATCCTCCACGTCCGCGCCGCCGGCGCGGGCTTCGAAGGCCGCTGCCGCCGTGCGCTGGGTCAGCTCGCGGGCGATCTTCTCGTGGCCGTGCAGTTCTCCTTCGTACTCCAGCTCCATCTTGCCGGTGATGGCGGGAAGGGCGGCGTAGAGATCGCCCACCCGTGGGATGGCCTCTTCCTCCCCGTGGAGAAGGGCGCGCCGCTCGGCGTTGGAAACCACCGTTTCCATGACGCTGATGGGAAGTCGCTGGCTCACTCCGGAGCGGTGGTCCACGCGCTTGTCCTCGCGCGCCAGGAAGGCGAGAAGCTCGATCATCTCGGCAACGAAGTCCGGAACGTTCACCGCCACGCCCTCCCGCCGGGTGCGGGCCTCCTGGCGGGTGATGGCCATGCCGACGTCCAGATCCCGGGGATAGTGGGTGCGGATCTCCGCGCCGATGCGGTCTTTGAGGGGCGTGATGATCTTCCCCCGCGCCGTGTAGTCCTCCGGGTTGGCCGTAAAGACCATGAAGACATCCAGGGCCAGGCGGATGGGGTAGCCCTTCACCTGAATGTCGCCCTCCTGGAGGATGTTGAAGAGCCCTACCTGAATCTTTCCCGCCAGGTCGGGGAGTTCGTTGATGGCGAAGATGCCCCGGTTGGCCCGGGGGAGAAGTCCGTAGTGGATGGTGAGCTCGTCGGCCAGGATGTGGCCGCCGCGGGCCGCCTTGATGGGATCCACGTCCCCGATCATGTCGGCGATGGTGACGTCGGGGGTGGCCAGCTTCTCCACGTACCGATGGTCGCGGCCCACCCACGCCACCGGGGTGTCGTCCCCATGGACCTGAAGAAGGTGGCGTCCGAACTTGGAGATGGGACGCAGGGGGTCGTCGTTGATCTCACTCCCCTCCAGGATGGGGATCTCCTCGTCCAGAAGGTCGGTGAGCTGACGGAGGATGCGGCTCTTCGCCTGGCCGCGCAGCCCGAGAAGGATGAAGTCGTGTCCGCTGAGGACGGCGTTGACGATCTGGGGGATGACCGAATCTTGGTAGCCGCGCACACCGGGAAAGAGGACCTCGCCTTCGCGGAGCTTTCGGACCAGATTGGAACGCATCTCCTCCTTGACGGTTCGGGGGCGATAGCCCGCCGTCTTGAGTTCGCCGACGGTCTGGGGACGCTTTGACGCCATGGGGGCTCCTGACGGGCTGCGCTGCGACACGACTCCTGGAGTCGGTGCTACCTTCCACGGGAGCATCGGTTCCGAACCCATCGACAGGTGAGCCATGACCATAGACGACGCTATCCGCATCGGAGTAGCCCTCTACCTCGTGGGGGCCATCGCCGTCTTCGCCCGCCTCCTGGGAGGTCGGGTGGCCTTCGTGCGCCGGGGCAAGCCCGAGTACCGGGGAGACCACCTGGGCCGCAGGATCGGGATCTTCTTCACCGAGGTTCTGGCCCAGACCAAGGTGCGGCGCAGAAAGGCGGCGGGATGGGCCCACGCCATGGTCTTCTGGGGATTCCTGGCCTTCGCCGTCTCCACCCTCAACCTCCTGTGGAAGCTGGCGGCGGGGGGAGGCGACGGTTTTCTTCACGGATCCCTGGGGTGGTTCCCTCCCATCGTGGACGTCTTCGCCTTCCTCATCCTTGCCGGGCTGGCCTACCTGGCAGTGCGCCGCTACGTCCTGCGTCCCGCGTACCTGACCTACTATAGCAAGGAGTCGGCCATCGTCCTGGGAATCATCGCCGTCATCGCCCTGACCCACCTGGGTGAGCGCTACCTCACCGGGACCACCAGCACCTACTTCGGCTACGCCCACCTCATGGTGGCGTTCTCTTTCCTGGCGTACGTGCCCACCTCCAAGCACTTCCACATCCTGGGCGCCCCGTTCAGCACCGTCTTCCAGCAGCTCGAAGACCGCCAGAAGATGGACTACCTGGACCTGGAGGCGGAGCTGGACTTCGACGCCGGCGAGTCCTACGGATGGAATCGCCTCAAAGAGTTCGCCTGGACCGACCGACTGGATCTTCTCACCTGCATCGAGTGCGGCCGGTGCCAGGAGGCGTGCCCGGCCTACGCCACCGAAAAGCTCCTGAATCCCCGCGATTTCATCGTGGACCTGAAATACTTCGCCACGGGGAAGACGCCTCACGGGAGGCAGGCGCAGGTGGCCCGGGAGGCCTTCTCCGCCTCCGGAGAGAGCGTGGAAGGCGTGCCCGTGGAGGAGCAGCCCCTCATCGACCATGTGGTGGCGAGTGAAACCCTCTTCGAGTGCACCACCTGCATGGCGTGCGTGGCGGCGTGCCCCGTGGACATCGATCACCTCTCCATGCTCCTCAACCTGCGGCGCTACCAGGTCCTGGACGCGGGTGACATCGGACCCGAGTACCAGCGCGTCTTCACCAACGCCGAGCGCGCCGGGGATCCGTGGGGGTACGGCGAGCACCGCAGGACGGAAACGGTGGAGAAGCTGGGGGACTCGGCACGCATCGCCCAGCCCGGCGAAGAATTCGAGGTCCTCTTCTGGGTGGGGTGCTGGGGTCTCTACGACGACCGTTCCGTGGAAACGACCCAGGCGACTCTCAAGGTTCTGAACCACTTCAGGGTGGACTACCGCATCCTGGGTGACACGGAGGTGTGCTGCGGAGAGAACTACCGGCGCATGGGCAACGAACTCCAGTTCCAGATGAACGCCCAGACCAACCTGGAGCTCTTCGGCGGCTTGCGTTTCGAGCGCCTCATGGTGACCAACCCCCACTGCCACCAGGTCTTGGGGAAGGACTACAAGGACTTCGTTCCCGACGACTGGGACGGACTCCCCTTCGACGTGGTGAGCGTGGAGCAGGAGGTGGCCCGGCTAGTGCGTTGGCACGGCCTCCCCGGCGCAGAAGGCATGGGCGCAGTGGCGTACCACGATTCCTGCTTCTACGGACGCTACAACGACATCTACGAGGAGCAGCGCGCCCTTGTGCAGCTCAGCGGCGGCAAACTGGTGGAGCTCCCCCGCAACCGGGAGGAAGCGTTCTGCTGCGGTGCCGGAGGCGGCAACTTCTGGCGGGAGGAAAAAGAACCCCGCGTGAGCTGGAACCGGGCCGCGGAGATCATGGAGTCGGGTGCGCCCACCCTGGCGGTGAGCTGTCCCTTCTGCATGGCCATGCTGGAGGACGGACTCAAAGCCCAGGAAGAATTCGAAGAGCGGCCGGTTCGGGTGCGCCACGTGGTGGAGCTGGTGGCCGACGCCATCGGGTCGGAGGTCACGGCAGACGAAGGGTAGATCCTTCGGGAAAGGTGATCGCCCCACCGAGTTGGAGGGCGAGAGGCAGGGCGTCGAAGTAGTCGGCGGCCCTGCGGATGCGCCCGCCCATCGGTGAATTCCGGTGAGGTAGCCGAGCACCTCCTCCATGCCCCGGTGCTGGGCCGCGTTGGCGAAGTCGTCGTAGACGGCGTCGGGCCGAAAGAGATCTTCCAGGACCTCCGGGTCGCCCGCCTCCCAGGCCGAGAGAAGAGTCCGCGCCAGGATCTCATTCTCCGCGGCGGCGCGGGAGGGACCCTTGGGGGGTGCCGTGCAACCTGCAACGGCCGCAGCGAGTAGGAGGAGAAGTACGCCGGCGCTCCGCGCGGCGCGGAAGCTCAGCGCAGAGGACGACGAGGGATCCATGAGGCCGCTCCTTTTTCGGCAGCGGATTTAACGGCGAGACGGAATGGGGACTCTGAGGAAACATAGGAGACTTGGTGAGCGCTTGGCGACCGCCGAGTTCCTGGATTTTCCAGATGGGCAGGCGGTGGATGGATGAATGAGGCACTGTGGGCGCTCAACCGCTTCGGGATGGGCGCCCGGGCGGGAGAGGCGCGCCGGCTCGGGGACCCTCGCAGGTGGCTGCGCGACCAGGTGCGGCGCGGCGCCCCGAAGTTGGAGGGCGCACCCCCCGACGACGAGGTCCTGGATGCCGTGAGGCGCTTCCGTGCCGCCCAGCGGAAGGAGGACCGGGCGGCGATTCGGACGGCAGCGGCGGGGGCCAGGACCCTGGTGCTCCGCGAGGCCCGGGCCGCTCTTTCGGCCCGAGTCGCATCGCCTCAGCCCTTCGTGGAGCGCCTGGTGGCCTTCTGGTCCAACCATCTGTGCATCTCTCTCGGCGCCGGACCCCTGGTGGCCCCGCTGGCGGGCCATTATGAGCGAAAGGTCATCCGGCCCCATGTTCTCGGCCGCTTCGCAGAGATGGTCCTCGCCTCGGCCCGGCATCCGGCCATGCTCCTCTACCTGGACAACGCCCGCTCCATCGGACCGGGATCCCGGGCGGCGCACAACATCGCCCGCCGCCGGGGACGAAAGGTGGGTTTGAACGAAAACTATGCCCGGGAACTCCTGGAGCTCCACACCGTAGGCGTGGACGCGGGCTACACCCAGCGGGACGTGGAGGCTCTGGCGCGCATCTTCACGGGTTGGACCGTGGCCGGAGTGGGGCCCGGATCCAGAACGGGTGAGCGCCCCGGCTTCGCCTTCCGTGGGCCCCTCCACGAACCGGGCTCGAAGACGGTTCTGGGACGCCGCTACGGGGAGGCGGGGCGGAAGGAAGGCGAGGAGGCCATCCGAGACCTATGCCGACATCCCGCCACCGCCCGTCATCTTGCGCGTAAGCTAGCCATACACTTCGTTGCCGACGATCCCCCCGAATCGGCCGTGGCGGCGCTGGAGAAGACCTACCTGGAGTCGGGAGGGGATCTCGCCGCCCTATCCCTCCGCCTGGTGGATCTGGGGGAGGCGTGGGATCCGGCCAACCGGAAGTTCCGGACGCCGCAGGACTGGCTGGTCGCCGTCTTCCGGGCGGTGCACGCCACCGAGGCTCCGGAGCCCATGGTCGCCTATCTCGACCGGCTGCGTCATCCCCTGTGGAATCCCAACGCGCCCAGGGGCTTCGGGGATACGGCGGGGGAGTGGGCGGATCCCGACAGTCTCATGAACCGGGCCGAGCTGAGCCGCACCCTGGCCCGACACATGGCGAGAAGGGGCCGGCGGCGGGAAGGTCCGAATCCGGAGTTGCTCCTCACTGCGGTGGGCGCGGATCCCGGTGACCCCCTGTCCGCCATGGCGGCGGACGAAGGACTCCCCCTGGACGAACGCCTTGCCCTGGTCGTGGCGGGCCCGGCCTTTCAGTGGAGGTAGGGATGGATCGCAGAAGCTTTGTGCGCGGGATGTGCCTGGGAGGCCTGGCGACGTTCGTCATGCCTACGGTGCGGTTCGCTCAGGTCCCGGGACGGGGGCGGATGGTCTTTGTCCTCCTGCGGGGGGGATTCGACGGCCTGGCGGCGCTGGTGCCCTACGGCGACCCCTCGTACCGAGGGATACGGGGACCCATGGCGTTCGCTCCTGACGCGCTGACCCCTCTGGAGCACGGATTCGCCCTGGCGCCGGGGCTTGCGGGGCTCAAGGATTTCTGGGACCGGGGCGAGCTGTTGGCCGTCCATGCCCTGGCTATTCCGTATCGTACCCGCAGTCATTTCGCCGGGCAGGCGATCCTGGAAACGGGCCTGGCCCGCCCCGACGGTGCGGCCGACGGTTGGATCAACCGTCTTCTCCAGATCATGGACGGGCGGCGCTCCGGTATCGCCGTAGCCGCGGGGCTCCCCCGCTCCCTTTCCGGGCCCTTTCCGGTGACCACGTGGTCGCCGACCCGTCTGGGGGTTGTGGACGACGCATATCTGGATCGCCTGGCCTACCTTTATCGCACGGATCCGCTGCTCCACGACCGCTTCGAGGCGGCGCTGCAGATGGAGAAATCGGAGATGGACGAGGGGATGGGCGGCGGAGAAGGGATGATGGCGGCAAGGCGCCGAGGCCGCCCCGACCCCTTCGTGCCCGTCCTGCGCGCCACGGCCCGCTTCCTCAGGGATCCCGAGGGACCGAACGTGGCGGCGGTGGAATTCAGCGGATGGGACACCCATGCCGGCCAGGGCATGGCCGGGGGTCGCCTGGACCGCCTCCTCACCCGGCTGGCCGAGGGGCTTGCTGCATACCAGGAGGAGGCGGGAGCGTCCTGGCGGGAGACCACCCTGGTGGTCATGACCGAGTTCGGGCGCACGGCTCGGCCCAACGGTTCGGGAGGAACGGACCACGGGACGGGCGGCGCGGCCTTCGTGTTGGGCCCCCGCATCGCCGGAAGTGCCGTGGTGGCCGACTGGCCGGGCCTGGGGGAGCGGGACCTCTTCGAGGGGCGGGACGTACGGCCCACCGTGGATACGCGTGCCCTCCTCAAGGGGGTGGTGGGGGGCACCTTCGATCTCACCGCTCGACAGGCGGAGCGGATCTTCCCGGGATCAGCCGAAGCCCGGGGACTCTACGAGCTCATGGGCTGAGGCGTCGCTCAGGAATCCAGGGCCAGGCCTACGCCGGTGGGTGTGAGGACCAGGCGGGGCAGAATGGTGGGGATGGTTCGGCGGCCCATGGTGGCCAGAAGCTCCTCCACCGTGGAGAAGGCTGCAAGCTGCTCCAACGTCTTGATTGTGGGAAAGACCATGGGAAGACGGTCGGCGGTGTGGCGCTCCAGGGCTTCCGCGGCCGTGAGCCAGAGGGCGTCGGTCATCTCCCGGGAATCGATGGCCGCCTCGGCGCCTTCAGGTACGGCGGCTGCGAAGAAGCGGGTGTCGTAGCGGCGGGGTTCGGCTTCGGGGGTGATCCAGTGGGCGATGTACTCCACCCGGTCGCCCGCCAGGCGACAGTCGAGACGCTCCAGGACCTGAGGGAAGGTGATGCGGTCCTCCATGAGTTCCCGGCGCAGGGCTTCCACCTCACCGTCTTCGGCCGCCGAAGGGGGGAAGGTTCCGTCCCGTCGCCGCCCGATAAGGAGGCCCGTCTCTTCGAAGGCCTCCCGGAGGGCGGCCACGTAGTAGGCCGGAGCGGGAAGGCGGGCCGGGTGACCCCGCAGCACCCGTTCCAGCGCTGAATCGCCCCCCGCCGCTGCCTCCCCTTCCGCTTCACTCCGGGCGGATTCGTCCGCCGTGTCGAGGCCCAGCCTGGACACTGCGTCGCGGGGGGTGAGGCCTTCCAGGTGCTCCAGAACGGCGGGATCCGCGTCGGCACGGTCCACGCGCCCGCCGGGGAAGACGTAGGCTCCCGGGACGAACCCGGCGCTGCGCACCCTGCGCAGGAGGAGGATCTCGGGGCCCCGGGCACCGGGACGCACCAGGACCACCGTGGCCGCCGGCCGCGGGACCGACGGCGTATCCGGCGGGCTTGCGATCCGGCGGGCGAACCGCTCCGGGAGGCGGTCGAAGGGGATCACGGTGTCCGGCGCCACCTCCACCGAGGAATCTTCTCCCACCGGGGAAATGTCGTGGAGGCCTTTTTCGCCCTCCTTCTCCTGCTGCGCCACGTTATCCCTCGCGCTCCAGAATCCGCACTTCGCCGCTGAAGTGAGCGGCCAGGCGCCGGACATCTTCCAGGGTGCCGTGGGCGTCGCCCCAGTGGATGGGTACGACGATGGAGGCGCCGCACGCCTCTCCGGCCCGCGCCGCGTCGTCGGCGTCCATGGTGTAGTGCCCTCCGCAGGGGAGGAAGGCCACGTCGCAGCGGATCCCGAACATGGACGGAAGGAAGTCGGTGTCGCCTGCGTGGTAATACGTGACGCCGGCCAGAGTAAAGACATATCCGAGCCAGCCCTGCTCGGGGCGGTGAAAGCGCTTTTCTACGTTGTGGGCGGGCACGGCCAGGACATCCAACTCGTCGAGCTGCAGGAGGTCGCCCGGGCGCATGAAGTGATCCACTCCGTCGAGAAGTTTTTTCATGGTGGCCGGGGCGATGACCAGCGTCTCCGGTCCGCGCAGTCGGGCGATGTCCACCTCGCTGAAGTTGTCGTAGTGAGGGTGGGTCAGGAGGATGTGGGTGGCGGTGGAGTCACCGCTGACACCGATGGGGTCCACGTGAAGTTCGAATCCGTCCCGGCGGATCCTTACCGATGAACCCTTGAACCAGGTGACGCCTTCGAGCAGGTCGTCCATGGCAACAACACCTCCGCGGAGTGGCGCGGCACGCCGAGGAAGAGCCGCCCTACTTGTGCGTGCCTTCCTCAAGGTACCAAGCTAAAGGCGCGAGCCCAGGGGAAAAAGGACTCTCCACCCTGCCAAAGATGCCACATTGACAGGTTTTTCTGCTCTTTCGGCATGGAAGGGCCCCCGGGGACGTGGCAGGCTTCCTGCATATCAGGAGGTGCCCCCGGTTTGCGCCTCCGCCCCTGGGAGGCGGAGAGCGGGCAGGGTTTGAAGAGAAGCGGGGAGGCACTCTCCGGCAGATCACTCGACAAGAAATCCCGGAAACTCCCGGGGTAAAGGATGATGGAGAAGAGAATGGGCGAACGATTCACGCTCCCGGTGCTCCCTCTGAGGGACACCGTAGTCTATCCCGGCGTTGCCGTTCCCATCAGTGCGGGGCGGCCCGGCACCGTCGAGGCGGTCCAGGAAGCGCTTGAGGGTGACCGGCGGCTCTTCGCCGCGGCGCAGCGGGAGAACGTGGATGAACCGCATCCGGACATCCTGTATCGGGTGGGGACGGTGGTCCGCATCATCCAGACCCACCGGGTGCGGGGCGGCGTGCAGCTGCTGGTACAGGGCGAAAGCCGGGCTCAGGCCCTCTCCTATGATCCCGAGGGCGAGGCCATGCTTCGCGCCATCCTCATGCCGTTGGAGCGCATTCCTCCGGTCGACACCGAGGATCCGGCCTTTCACGCCCTGGATCGGGAGCTACGGGAACGGGCCGCCGAACTTGGCACGCGGCGCGGCGTACCCGCGGAAGCGCTGAACCAGCTCATCCAGGGGGTGGACGAACCGGGCGCATTCGCCGACCTGGTGGCGTTCTACCTGGAGCTGCCCACCGACGACAAACAGAAGCTCCTTGAGACGCTGGACGACGAGGAGCGTATGCGCTCGGCTCTGGTAGCCGTGGAGCGGGAACTGGCTCGCATTGACGCCCAGGAAGACATTCAGGCGCGAGTCCAGTCGGAGCTGGGAGAGCGGCAGCGGGAGATGCTCCTGCGCGAGCAGCTCAAAGCCATCCAGAAGGAGCTTGGCGAGGAAGAGGAGCGGGACGACATCGAGGAGATCCGTCAGCGCATCGCCGAGTTGGATCTCAACGAAGAGCAGCGCTCCGAGGTGGAACGGGAGCTGCGCAGACTGGAGCGAACCAGTCCGCAGTCCGCAGAATATCAGGTTATCCGCACCTTCCTGGAGTGGGTGACGGAGCTGCCGTGGAACGAGCGCACCGAAGACAAGATCGATCTGGCCCGGGCCCAGCGGATCATGGAGGAGGATCACTACGGCCTGGAGGACGTGAAGGATCGGATTCTAGAGTTCCTGGCGGTGCGTAAGCTGCAGATGGAGCGGGCGGTGGAAGAGGGGGGTGAGGAGGAGACGGAAGGAAAGGCGGCGCCCGAGGGCTCCGAAGCCGTCAAGGAGGGTGAAGAGGCGGCAGGCGAGGAAGCCCGGGAGGAGAAAGCCGAGGAGGAGGCCCAGGAGGAGGCCCAGGAGGAGATTTCCTTCGAGGACGTCCACCACGTAGGCCGCGGGCCCATCCTCCTTTTCGTGGGCCCTCCGGGGGTGGGGAAGACCTCCATCGCTCAGAGCATTGCCCGCTCCCTGGGGCGCAAGTACGTGCGCATCTCCCTGGGCGGAGCCCGTGACGAGGCCGACATCCGCGGCCACCGGCGCACCTACGTGGGGGCCATGCCCGGCCGCATCATTCAGGGGATGCGCCAGGCCAAGAGCCGCAACCCCGTCTTCCTCCTCGACGAGGTGGACAAGCTGGGCGTTTCCTTCCAGGGTGATCCCAGCTCGGCGCTCCTCGAGGTTCTGGACCCGGCGCAGAACTCCACCTTCGTCGATCACTATCTGGGGATCCCCTTCGATCTTTCCGAAGTGCTCTTTATCGCCACGGCCAACTACCTGGACCGGATTCCGGCGCCCCTCCTGGACCGCATGGAGCGGGTGGACTTCGCGGGCTACACCGAGAAGGAGAAGCTGGAGATCGCCAAGCGCTACCTTCTGCCGCGCCAGCGGAAGGAAAACGGCCTCACCGAAGAGGAGCTGCAGATGAGCGACGAGGCCATCCTCGCCATCATCCAGCAGTACACGCGCGAGGCCGGCGTGCGGCAGCTCGAACGGGAGCTGGGCAAGTTCGCCCGCAAGGTGGCCCGCCGGATCGCGGCCGGAGAGATCGACCGCATGGAGGCGACCGCCGAGGATGTGCGCGAACTCCTGGGACGTCCCCGAGTCCACCCCGAGCATCGGGCCGAAGAGGACACGGTGGGGGTCGCCACGGGGATGTTCTACACGCCGATGGGGGGCGACATCATGTTCGTGGAGGCGAGCGTGATGCCCGGCAGCGAAGGACTGGTCCTCACCGGCCAGCTCGGCGACGTCATGAAGGAATCCGGGCGGGCGGCGCTTTCCTACGCCAAGGCCCACTGGAAGGAGCTGGGAATCCCCGAGGAGGCGCTGAAGGGCAAGGAAGTCCACATCCACGTACCCGCCGGTGCCATCCCCAAGGATGGGCCTTCGGCCGGCATCACCATGGCTACGGCGCTGGTCTCGGCGCTGTCCGGGCGGAAGGTGCGGAGCGACGTAGCCATGACGGGCGAGCTGACCCTCACGGGTCGCGTACTGCCCATCGGCGGGGTAAAGGAAAAGGTCCTGGGTGCGGTGCGCGCCGGCATCAAGGAGATCATCCTCCCCCGGGAGAACGAGGCGGACCTGGAAGATCTTCCCGATGAAGTCCGCGAGGAGCTGACCGTCCACCTGGTGGAAAGCCTGGACGAGGTCATGGAGATCGCTCTGGTGCCGGAGAAGTCGGGCGGACGTCGGAAGGGAAGGAAGGGCGCTGCCGAGGCGGGCAGGGACGGGGGTAAGGCATCCCCGGAAGCGGGTGCGGAGAGCGAAGAGCCGGCCGAGGACGAAGAGCCCGCCGGGGCCGTCGCCCAGGGCGCAGACAGTTAGGCTGCAGGAGGGACGCCGGGGAATGAACACGAAATCCGGCGCGGGCGGGGGAGGCTCCGTGGCCGGAGCAAATCGCCGACGGCCACGGGGCTTCAGACCACCCGAATGGCCCCCGGCGTTCCCTCCTCGACGCGCCCCACTACGGCGGCGGTGAGCGTTTTTCCGGCCAGTTCTTCCAGGAGTTCTTCGGCTCCGTCTTCGGGAATGCTGATGAGCATCCCCCCTGAGGTCTGAGCGTCGGCGAGAAGGATGCGCATCTCGGGAGAGACGACATCGACCCACGTCACATCGTCCTCCACATCGGCCAGATTTCGTTTCGTTCCTCCCGGAATGTGCCCCTGAGCCACCAGGTCCAGGGCACCCTCCAGGATCGGGATCCGCTCCCACTCCAGAACGGCCGCGGCGTTCGAGCTGCGCAGCATGTTGCGCAGGTGCCCAAGGAGTCCGTATCCCGTGACATCGGTGGCGGCGTGGGCGCCGGCGCACCCCATGGCCTCGGCCGCTCCCCGGTTCAGGTAGGCCATGACCTCCACGGCACGGCTCACCGCCTCGGCGGGCGCCGCATCGGCCTTGATGGCGGTGGCGATGATGCCGGTCCCCAACGGCTTGGTGAGGACCAGGAGGTCGCCGGGACGAGCGCCGGAATTGGTTACCATGCAGTCGGGGTGTACTTCCCCGACGGCCACCAGACCGAACTTGGGCTCTGCGTCATCAATGGAATGGCCACCCAGGACCGGCACGCCCGCCTCTCTGCATATCTCACCGCCGCCGCGCAGGATTTCTCCCAGCATCCCTGTATCCAGAAGCTTGCGGGGGAAGCCCACCAGGTTCAGGGCGAAGAGGGGTCGGGCGCCCATGGCGTAGAGGTCGGAAAGGGCGTTGGCCGCGGCGATGCGCCCGAAGTCGAAGGGCTCGTCCACGATGGGGGTGAAGAAATCCGTCGTGACCACAAGCGCCCGATCCTCGGCGAGACGATACACGGCGGCGTCGTCCCTCGTGGCGGAGTCCACGAGGGCGTTGGGATCATCGACGGGAACCAGGTGACGCAGGACCTGCGCCAGCTCGGACATGCCGAGTTTACACGCTCACCCGGATCCGTGGCTGAGTTGGGACAGCCGGATCTCCGGCCTTCGGTCCCTGGGCTCGTCGGCCGTCATGACCTCCTCGAGGCGAAAGAATCTTCCCGGCCCCATTCCTGCCGAAAAGAATTGAGAATCATCGTCGCTCAAGTTGGCGTGAGGCGGTGGTTCCGCCAAGGGTCACATCGACGGACGCGGGGGAAGCGGAAAGGAGAGGAGCGTGTAAACGGTGCTGCGCCACGGGAAACAAGGATGGAGACGCGGGTACCTATGAAGTCATGAAACCCGTCTTTTCTCCCCGGCGTCTCCTGGCGACGGAGGTGATGCGTCCGGAACCGGAGTTGAATCTGGCCCGTGCCGCTCTCCTCATCGCCCAGGAAGAGTATCCCCAGCTCGCGGTGGACCTCTATCTGGCGCGCCTGGACCAGATGGCCGAAGAGGTCAAGGACCGTCTCGCCGCAGAGACGGCCCCGCTGGTGGTCTTCCAGGAGCTCTGTCGCACCCTTTTCGAGCGCAGGGGATTCAGGGGTAACCGGGAGTCGTACTACGATCCGCGCAACTCCTTCCTCAACGACGTTCTGGACCGGGGCCTGGGGATTCCGCTGACCCTGGGGGTGGTGCTCCTGGAAACGGGGTGGCGTCTGAATCTGCCCCTGGAAGGGGTGAACTTTCCCGGCCATTTCCTGGTGCGCTTTTCCGGGTCCGAGATCTTCCTTCTCGTGGATCCCTTCGAGGGAGGCACGACCTTTTTCCAGGATGAAGCCCAGGAGCTTTTGGACCGGGTGTATGGCGGAACGGTGCGCCTGCAGCACCACTTTCTTCAGGCGGCCACCAAGTCCGACATCCTGGTGCGGATGCTCATGAACCTGAAGAGCATCTACGTGAATGTGCAGGACCATCCGCGAGCCCTGGCGGCGGTGGAGCGGATCCTCATGATCCGGCCCCTGGCCCGCAGCGAGCTGCGGGTGCGGGGGCTCCTCCTGGTCCGTCTGGGACGTCACGCCGAGGCGGTGGAGCAGCTCAACGCCTACCTGGATCTGGAGCCCACGGCCCCCGACGCCGAGACCATCCGCAAACTGGTGAGCGCGCTGCGTTCGGGAGAGACGCCGGACCTGGACCTGGGGGGGTTGGAGTCGTCCTGATGAGGGAAGCCGTTCCCCGGGGTTACGCCGCCGCCGTAGACGGCGTGGCGGTATTCGATCGGGTGGACCGCTGCTATTTCCGGGTGGCGGGAAGGGCCCCCGGCCAGATGCTCAAAGGCGTCCTTACGGGCACCATCCCCGCGCCTCCCGAAGCACTGGCTGGAGGATTGGAGAGGGGGACGGCCACCTACCACGCGGTGCTGACGCCCAAGGGAAAGATGATCACCGACCTCTGGTGCTGGCTCGCCGGAGACGAGGCCGAAGAAGGGTTCGTTCTGGACGTTCCACAGACGGGTGCGGAGGGGCTCGCGGCGCATCTGGGCAAGGTGCTTCCTCCCCGCTTCGCGCGCATGGAAGATATTTCTCGTGATGCCGGTGCGGTGACGGTGGCGGGGGCGGGGGCGGCCGAAGCCCTGGCGCGGTTGGTCGGTCCGGCTCTCGACGAGGAGGACTGTGCCGCGGCGCTCTCCCGTCTGGGAGAAGGGCAGTACTTCCGGGTTCCGGCGCCGGCGACCATGGCAGGGACGTCGGCGCAGCCGTCGACTGCCACGCCGCGCCGCGCCGGCGCAGACCCCCTTCTGCTCATGCGGACCGCCGACGTGTGGCCCCCGGCCTTCTCCGTGGTGGGTTCCGCCGGGGCGGTTTCTCGCCTTGGTGATGCACTCCTCGAGGACGGCGCTGTTTCCGCTCCCGCCGACGTATGGCGCACCCTCCGCATCGAGGCGGGGCGGCCGGCGTTCGGGGAGGACATGGACGGGACCACGATTCCCGTGGA
Source organism: Gemmatimonadota bacterium (assembly GCA_046756305.1). Lineage (GTDB taxonomy): Bacteria > Gemmatimonadota > Gemmatimonadetes > Longimicrobiales > Gaopeijiaceae > JBHHWB01. The sequence continues at coordinate 1,290 of JBHHWB010000014.1, read as the reverse complement.
GGCCGGCATCCACACGCGGGCCATCGACTACGAGAAGGGGTGCTATACCGGGCAGGAGGTGATCGTACGCATCCGGGACCGGGGTCACGTGAACCGGGAGCTGCGACTGATCGAGCTGGGCGATGTGGAACCGCCTCCTTCCGGCACGTCTCTGGTGCGGGCAGACGAAGGAGACGACGCCAAGCCCGCCGGACGGGTGACGTCGGCGGTACGGTCCCCGCGGTTCGGAGAGACCATCGCCCTGGCCTACGTGCGCCGGGGTGTGGACGGCCCGCTGCGGGTCGTGACGGGATGAAGACGAGGACGACACGGGAGGGATCGTGAGCGAATATGCGATGCGGGTCGTGCCCTCGTGGAGAAGACTGGCCGGGGCGGCCGTCCTGTGCATCGCGGCGTCCCTGGCGCCCGGCTCCGTTAGCGGACAGGAGGTGCGGGATATGTCCCCGGCCGACTCGGCCGCCGTCCTCCTGCAGACGGCCCGGGACTTTGAGGCACGGGGTCGCGGGGATGTGGCCGATGCGTTGTACCGCTACATCGTGGAGCATTTTCCCGGCTCACCCGGCGCGGCGGCGGCGCGCCTGCGGCTGACTGGCGTCCGCACCGGGACCCGGGAGAGCGGGGCGGTGGAGTTGGAGGTGTGGGGCATCACCTTCGGACTCTGGCTGGGGGTCGCCGTTCCCGGGGCGCTCGGGGCGGATGGGAGTGAGCCCTACGGCGTGGGCCTTCTCCTGGGTGGCCCGGCGGGATTCCTCTCGGGCCGGGCCGTAGCGCGGGCGAAGCGAATCACCGTGGGTCAGGCGCGGGCCATAACCCTGGGAGGCACGTGGGGAACACGGCAGGGCTACGGCTGGCGGGAGATCTTCGACTGGGGTGTGCAGGAGGTCTGTACCAGCCTCCCCGACGGGGGTGCAACGTTTTGTTCTTCCGAGGACGCCAGTGAGGAGAACTTCACCGCCATGGTCCTGGGCGGCCTCTCCGGAGTCGCCCTGGGAACGGTGCTCTCGGATCGGGATATTTCCGCCGGTACGGCCACGGCGGCCAACTTCGGAGCGCTGTGGGGAACGTGGATCGGCGCTGCCGCTGGAGTCCTCATGGACCTGGAAGGAGACGACCTTCTGGCTGCTTCTCTCGTGGGAGGAAACGCGGGCCTCGTCTCCATGGCGCTCAAGGCGCCGGCGTGGCGGGTGACGCGCAGCCGAGCCCGTGTGGTGAGCATCGCCGGCGTCATCGGCGGTTAGGAGCCTGTCCGAGTCATGCAGCGGGCCGCGTTGGGGACGCCACGGCCCCAGG